>JAJVHW010000036.1 GCA_022072415.1 Planctomycetota bacterium | reverse complement strand
GGCCCCGGCCCCGGCACAGCCCGTCGCGTCCGCCGACACCGCTCCGCCGAAGCCGGGCGCCCCGCTCCCCCCGCCGAAGCAGCCGAAGCCCCTCCCCACCTCGACGCAGCCGACGGCCCAGCCGACGCAGCCGAAGCCCCCGGCTCCCGCCCCGGCTCCTGCACCCGCTCCGGCCCCCGTCGCGAAGCCCGAGCAGCCCAAGGCTCCCGCGCCGGCGCCCGCGCCGGCCCCGGCTCCCGCCCCGACCGCGAAGCCTGCGCAGCCGAAGATTCCCGCTCCCGCTCCGGCTCCTGCGCCGACCGCGAAGCCCGAGCAGCCCGCTCCCGCGCCGCAGCCGGCCAGCGAGGCGGAGAACATGCTCCGGAAGCGCGTCGCCGAGCTGGACCTCGAGCGCCAGAAGTCGGCCGTGCTCGTCGGGACCTACATCGAGAACGCCCGCGACGCCGCCGCGAACAACGACTGGGCGACCGTCGAGGAGTTCGCGGAGAAGGCGATCGACCTCGACCACAACAACGCCGACGCGCAGGCCCTCTACCGCCAGGCGCGCGCCGCGCAGGGCGACCGCGACGCGGGCATCAAGAGCATCGCCGACATGATGGTCGAGCGCCGCCGCGTCCAGACGGACCAGGCCCGCACGATCGCGCGCACGCGCTACGAACTCGGTCAGAAGGCCATGGCCGACGGCAACTTCGCCACGGCCGTGAAGGAGTTCGAGATGGCCCAGACGGCCATCCTCACCGACGTCTCCGTCGAGTGGGGCGACCTCCGGAAGAACGTCGAGACGAAGCTCGCCGAGGCGAAGAAGGCCAAGGCCGGTGCCGACGACATGGCCCGCACCGAGGCGGCGAAGAACGCCTACCGCGCGATCAAGGCCGACGAGGCGAAGGTCCGCCTCGCGGAGACCGAGCGCCGGAACGCCCTGATGAAGGGCGCGATGGACGCGTTCGAGGCCGGCCAGTACTCCACGGCGGCGAACCTCCTCGAGGAGTACCTCGCGAAGAACCCGCAGGACTCCAACGCGAAGTCGCTGCACTACACGGCCGTCCGCGCCATGCACCAGCAGGCCGCCGAGGACACCCTCCGGAACCAGCGCGAGCAGATCGCGAAGTGGCGCCTGGACATGCAGGAGTCCACCGTCCCCTACCACAAGATCCTCACCTGGCCGAGCCAGGAGCACTGGAACACGATCACGGAGAAGCGGAAGGACGCGGGCACCATCAGCGAGCCCGTCGCCGACTCCCCGGAGACGTCGGCCACGAAGAGCAAGCTCCGCAACGACCGCCTGAACTTCAGCTTCAGCGGCTCGACCTACAAGGAGGTCGTCGAGTTCATCCGGAACGCGAAGGGCCTCAACATCGTGGTGGACCGCGAGGTCCTCCCCGAGGTCGAGAGCGTGCCGGTGAACCTGTCGCTCTCCGACGTCACGGTGGAGACGGCCCTGAAGACCCTCAACAAGGTCGCGGGCAGCCTCACGTACGTCGTCCAGGGCTCAGTCGTGTACGTCACGAAGCCCGAGAAGGCGCGCAGCCAGCCGATCATCCGCGTCCACTCGGTCGGCGACCTCACGGTGCCGCTCACGAACTTCATCGCCGGCAACCTGCAGCTCATCCCGGCCGGCGCCGAGGAGTCCGAGGACAACCCGCGCTTCGGCAAGGCCGGCGAGGGCGTCCCGTCCTTCGGCGGCGCGGCGGAGCTCGCCGAGCTCGTGAAGAAGAACGTCGCCGACGAGGCGTACTGGTCGAGCGAAGGCGTGGAGTGCAAGGAGGCCGGCACCGACAAGCTCCTCATCATCGCGGAGCCCGAGGTCCAGCGCGCGTCCGCCCGCTTCCTCGACGACCTCCGCCAGTTCTCCGGCCTCATCGTCACGATCGAGACGCGGTTCCTCTCCGTCACGGACAACTTCCTCCGCGACGTGGGCGTGGACATCCGCGGCCTCGGCAACGGCTCGCCGGGCCGCCTCGCGCTGCTCGACGACGTGACGAACGGCCTCGACGACAACGCGTCGGCCGGCTTCGACAACAACGGCGTCGGCCTCCCGGCCAACGCGTCCGGCCGCCCGTCGTCCGGCGCGTTCTTCAACAACAACGCCGACGGCGACTACCGCGGCCGCGTGGAGAACGTGTTCGACCGCGCGCTCGGGACGAAGATCTCGAACATCGGCGGCGCGATCCTCCAGTGGACGCTCGTGGACGACACGGACCTCTCGCTCATCCTCCGCGCGGTCGAGAAGACCCAGGAGGGCCGCGTCCTCCAGGCGCCGAGCGTGACGGTCTACAACACGCAGCGCGCCAACATCACGCTGATCAACCAGCTCACCTACATCCAGGACTTCGACGTCGAGGTCGCGCAGACGGCGTTCATCGCCGACCCGATCATCGGCATCATCCAGGACGGCCTCGTGCTCGACGTCCAGCCGACGGTGAGCCACGACCGGAAGTACGTGACGCTGACGCTCCGCCCGACGATCGCGAACCTGGTGCGCCCGATCCCGACGTTCACCACGTCGCTCGGCGCGTTCACCACGCCGGTCACGATCCAGATCCCGGAGCTGAAGGTGCAGCGCGCCGCCACCACGGTGCGCGTGCCCGACGGCGGCACGCTGCTCATGGGAGGCCTGAAGACCATCAACATGGCGGACCTGAAGACCGAGACGCCGTGGTTCTCCTCGATCCCCTTCGCCAGCTTCTTCTTCGGCCGGAAGGGAACCGTCAAGGAGATGGACAACCTGATGGTGATCGTGAAGGCCACGATCTCCGACCTGCAGGAGCAGGAGCGCCGCCTCCGCCGGTAGGCCGCACGCCTCCGCATCCCCGGAACCCCGTGACGCCCGCGCGTCGCGGGGTTCCTTCCTTTCCCGCCCTCGGGTTTTCACTTGGCCCCCGCCAGCCGGGGCGTGGAAGGATGCCGCCATGCTCCGCGCCCTCTTCCTCGACATCGACGACACGCTCTACTCGACGAGCGAGTTCGCGGTCGCGGCGCGCCGGGCGGCCATGGACGCGATGATCCGCCACGGGCTGCGCATGCGCCTCGACGACGCGATGGCGGAGCTCGCTGAGGTCATCGCGGAGTTCGGTTCCAACTACCCGTTCCACTACGACCGCTTCCTCCGCCGCCTCCCGCCGGAGGCGAAGGGCGGCGTGAACCCCGTGATCCTCGTGGCCGCCGCGGTGGGCGCCTACCACGACACGAAGTACCGGAGCCTCTTCCCCTTCCGCGACGTGACCGACGTGCTGCAGCGGATCCGCAAGGGCTCGGAGCTCGTGGTCGGCGTCATCACCGAGGGGCTCGAGGTGAAGCAGGCGGAGAAGCTCGTCCGCCTCGGCGTCGTGCCGTACCTCTCTCCGGACGCGATCTTCATCTCGGACCAGATCGGGATCAGCAAGCCCAACGTGAAGCTCTACCAGCGCGCCTGCGCCGCCGTGGGCGTGAAGCCGGAGGAGGCGATGTACGTCGGCGACCACCCGGAGAACGACATCGCGCCGGCGAAGGCGATCGGCATGATCGCCGTCCGCCACCGATGGCAGGGCGGGAAGCACGCGGGCCTCGAGGGGTCCGTCGCCCCCGACCGGGAGATCCGCGGGTTCCACGAACTCCTGCAGATCCTCCGCTCCGACTTCGGCCTGAACCTGTGAGAGGGTCTCCATGCGCACCGTGATCGCGACGCCGCACGCTCCGAAGGCCATCGGCCCCTACTCGCAGGCGATCCTCGCCGACGGGTGGCTCTGGTGCTCCGGGCAGATCGCCCTCGACCCGGCCACCGCGGCGGTCGTCTCTCCCGGGACCGACGAGGCGTGCGCCCGCGCCCAGACGCGGCGCGTCCTCGCGAACCTCGAGGCCGTCCTCGCCGCGGGCGGATGCTCCCCGCGCGACGTCGTCCGCTGCACCGTCTACCTCGCCGACATGGGCCACTTCGCGGCCGTGAACGAGGAGTACGCGAGGACGTTCGGCGGCGACGCGCCCCCCGCCCGCGCCACCGTCGAGGTCCGCCGGCTCCCGAAGGACGTGCTCGTCGAGATCGACTGCGTCGCGCGCGCGCCGCGCTGACCGGGTCCGGTCAGGCGGTCTTCGCCGCGACCCAGCACGCGACGGCATGCCCGGGCCGGACTTCGGCGAGCGGCGGGTCCTCGGACCTGCAGCGCTCCTCGCGCACCGGGCACCGGTCGTAGAAGCGGCAGCCCTTGTACTCCTTCGTCGGCGACGGGATCTCGCCCTCGAGCGCGATCCGGCGCCGCGCCCGCTGGAGCGCCGGGTCCGGGATCGGGATCGCGGAGAGGAGCGCCTGCGTGTAGGGGTGCGACGGCTTCGCGTAGATCGCGTCCGACGGCGCGAGCTCCACGATCCGCCCGAGGTACATCACCGCCACGCGGTCGCTGATGTGGCGCACCACCGCGAGGTCGTGCGCGATGAACAGGTACGTGAGCCCGAGGCGCTCCTGGAGGTCCTGGAGGAGGTTCACGACCTGCGCCTGGATCGACACGTCGAGCGCGCTCACGGGCTCGTCGCAGAGCACGAGCTCCGGATCGAGCGCGAGCGCCCGCGCGATGCCGATCCGCTGCCGCTGACCGCCCGAGAACTCGTGCGGGTAGCGGTCGAGGTGCCGCCGCGACAGCCCGACGAGTTCGAGGAGCTCCGACACGCGGTCGCGGAGCGCGGCGCCTCGCGCGACGCCGTAGTTCACGAGCGGCTCCGCGACGAGCCGTTCCACCGTCATGCGCGGGTCGAGGCTCGCATACGGGTCCTGGAAGATCATCTGGACGTGCCGCCGCACGTCGCGCCGCATCTCCTGCTCGCCGATCGCGGCCAGGTCCTTCCCGCGGAAGCCGATGGACCCGGACGTGGGCTTCACCAGGCGGATGATCGCGCGCGCGGTCGTGCTCTTCCCGCACCCCGACTCGCCCACCAGCCCGAGGGTCTCGCCGCGGGGCACGCTGAACGAGACGCCGTCCACCGCGCGGACGCGCCCGACCTCCTTGCGGAAGAACACGCCCCGCTCGATCGGGAAGTGGACGCGGAGATCCTTCACGGAGAGGAGCGGCGCGTCGCTCATGCGGCGCCTCCGGACGCCGGCTCGCGCGGCGCGGCCTTCGTGATGTCCACGTGGCACGCGATCCGGTGCGGAGCCGCGCCGGGGGCCGCGACGTCGCGGAGCTCCGGACGCGTCTCCGCGCAGCGCGCCTCCGCCCAGGGGCAGCGGACGCGGAACGGGCAGCCGGACGGAAGCCGCTGCGGATCCGGCGGCGTCCCCGGGACCGGCACCAGCCGCTCCGTCACCACGTCGAGCCGCGGCACGCTCCGGAGGAGCCCCACCGTGTAGGGCATCCGCGGATCGCCGAACAGGTCCTCGGTCCGTCCCTCCTCGACCACGCGGCCGGCGTACATCACGACCACGCGGTCGCACATCCCCGCCACGACGCCGAGCGAGTGCGTGATGAGGACGAGGCCCGTCCCCGACGCGCGACGCTGCGCGTCGATCAGCTCCAGGATCTGCGCCTGGATCGTCACGTCGAGGGCCGTGGTCGGCTCGTCCGCGATCAGGAGCTGCGGCTCGCAGGAGAGCGCCATCGCGATCATCACGCGCTGGCGCATGCCGCCGGAGTACTGGTGCGGATAGTCGTCGAGACGCGACTCCGGCACGGGGATGCCGACGCGACGGAGCATCTCCGCCGCGCGGTCCCGCGCCTTCGCGTGGTCGAGCCCGAGATGGAGCTGGACCGCCTCGGTGAGCTGCACGCCGATCTTCAGGTACGGGTTGAGCGACGTCATCGGGTCCTGGAAGATCATCGCGACCTCGCGCCCGCGGAACGACCGGAGCCTGCGCGCGCCCCATCCGAAGACGTCCTCACCCTTCCAGAGCGCCTGTCCCTGGTGCATCGCGGGGGGCGACGGGAGGAGCCGCATCACGGAGAGCATGGTGACGCTCTTCCCCGAGCCCGACTCCCCCACGACGCCCACGCTCTCGCCCGGCGCGACGGACAGGTCCACGCCGTCCACCGATCTCACGGGGCCGCGGTCCGTGCGGAAGTGCGTGCGGAGCCCGCGGAGGTCGAGGAGCGGCCCGTTCGAGCTCATCCCCGCCCCTTCTGCCGCGGGTCGAGCGCGTCGCGGAGCCCGTCGCCGAGGAAGTTCATCGAGAACAGGGTGAGGCTCATCGCCGCGCCGGGGAAGACGAGCATCCACCAGCGCTCCCCGTTCACGCCGAGGGCGTTCCGCCCGCTGTCCACCAGCGCGCCCCACGAGTCGATGGGCTCGCCGCCGAACTTCACGGTGAGCCCGATGAAGGAGAGGAACGACTCCTCGAGGATCACCGCCGGGATCGTGAGCGTGGTGAAGACGACGACGACGCCCATCGTGTTCGGGATGAGGTGCCGCACGAGGATCCGCCAAGGCGTCGTCCCGAGAGTCACCGCCGCGTCCACGAACTCGCGCCGCTTGATCGAGAGGATCTGGCCGCGGACGACGCGCGCCGGCGTGAGCCACTGCACGAGACCGAGGGCCACGAACAGCACGATCAGGTTCCGGTCGAAGACCGTGAGCAGCACGATCACGAGGAAGATGTAGGGCATCGCGTAGAGGACGTCCACGGCCCGCATCATGAGCACGTCGGTCCGTCCGCCTGCGTACCCGGAGACCGCGCCGTAGAGGACGCCGATCGAGAGCGAGACGAGGGTCGCCACGAGGCCGACGAGCAGGCTGATCCGCGCGCCGAAGATGATCCGGGAGAGGACGTCGTAGCCGTTCAGGTCGGTGCCGAGCACGTGGACGTGCTCCTTCCGCGCCCCGTCCACGCGGAGGTCCCGCACGTGCTCCGCGCGGATACGCATCTCGCCCGCATGCGCTGCGCCGGCCACCGTGACGGCCGACACCGTGCCGTATCCGTACGCCACGCGCACCGTGCGCTTCGCGTCCGGCGCGATCCGCACCCACTCCGCGAAGAGGACCCAGCGCCCCGTCTTCGCGGGCACGCCCTCGGGCAGCGCCATGCCCGGTTCGAGGGCCTTCGCCTCGATCCGCGTCCCGGCGTCCTTCACGCGGAGATGGTCCTCGGGTCCGAGTTCCACCTTCGCGAGCGTGCGGGCGCCGTCGCCCTGGATCTTCGTCACCTTTGCGCCGTCCATCGTGACGCGGAGCTGCTTCACCTCCTCCGCGACGACGTCGAGCTCGCAGGCGTGGTCGTGACCGTCGCCGAGTCCGTCGTGGAGCCAGGGCGGCACGTCGCGCTCCCGGGGCGCCTGCCCGGCCGTGACCACGAACTCGTTCACGAGGTCGAGGTGCCGCGCCCCGGGCGGGAGCGACGTCTCCCAGCTCTCGGAGATCCGCGGATCGAACGGAGCGACCGTCCCCGCGAACGTCGCGGCGAGGGCCATGACCGACACGACGACGAGCCCCGCAATGGCCATGGCGTTCCGCCGGAGGCGCTTCCACGCCTGCGCCCACGGGCCGTCGGACGGAGGATCGAGATCGGCGCTCACTCGTAGCGGATCCGCGGGTCGAGGAAGCCGTAGACCACGTCCACGGCGAGGTTGAAGAGGACGAGGAGGAGCCCGTCGAGGACGACGATCCCGAGGACGAGCATGTAGTCGCGGGAGAGCGCCGCCTCGACGAACTCGCGGCCGATCCCTGGGATGGCGAAGATCTTCTCCACCACGAGGGAGCCGGTCAGGACGCCGGTGATCGCCGGCCCGAGATACGAGACCACGGGGAGGATCCCGCCCTTCAGCGCGTGGCGCACGACGACGGTGGTCTCGGACAGGCCCTTCGCCCGCGCCGTCCGCACGTAGTCCTGGCCGATCACCTCGAGCATCCCGGCGCGCATGAGCCGGGCGATGCGGGACGCGAAGGGGAGGGCGAGGGTCACCGCGGGGAGGATCAGAGTCGGGCTCCGCGCGAGCAGCGTGACGACCGACGTCACCGCCGCCAGCAGGAGCCCGAGCCAGAGGCACGCGAACTCCCGCCCCCACGAGAACCCCGCCGGCCCGACGCGGATCCGCTCCGTCACGCGCCACGCGACGTGCAGCGCTGCGATCCCGAGCGCCGGGAGGAGCGAGAACGACGGGTCGAAGCCGCTCACCGGGAGCGCCTTCCAGCTCAGGGCGAAGACGAGGACGAGCACCGGCCCCGTGACGAAGTTCGGGACGCTCATCCCGAACGTCGCGGCCGACATGGACGCGTGGTCGAACACGCTGTTCTGACGGACGGCGCCGATGGTTCCGGCCGTGAGCCCGATCGCCACGGCGAGGATCACCGCGCACGCGCCGAGCAGCATCGTGGGCCCGATCCCGTTGGCGATGATGTCGTTCACGGTCCGGTCCTTGAACTTCATGGACGGGCCGAAGTCGAAGTCTGTCACGACGCGGCCGAGGTACTGCCCGAACTGCACGATCGCGGGCTTGTCGAGGCCGTACCGCGCCTCGAGCTGCGCGCGGATCTCTTCGGAGACGACGCGGTCCATCGCGAACGGGTTCCCCGGCGCCGCCTTGATCAGCGCGAAGGTGAGCGTGACGAGGACGAGGAGGACGAGCGGCGTCCAGAGGAGGCGGCGGAGGACGTAGCGGCCCACGCCGGCTCCCGCTCCGCTACTTCCCGCTGCCCGCGGCGGCCGCCGAGGCCTTCGTGGGCCCGGCGAGGAAGAGGTACTGGAACGGGTGCAGGTCGCGGATGTTCTCGTGCCAGCCGCGCACCTCGGGGCGCAGCATTCCCTGGTTCACGTAGAAGTAGATCGGCATGAACGGGAACTCGTCGGTGCAGAGGAGCTTCTCGGCCTCGGCGAGGAGCGCGTAGCGCTTCGCCGGGTCGGTCTCCTTCGTGGACCGCGCGAGCAGGTCGTCGTAGGCGGCGCTGCTCCACCCGGTGTTGTTGTTCCCGCGCCCGGTGCACCACATGTCGAGGAACGTGGCCGGGTCGGCGTAGTCGCCGATCCATCCCGCGCGCTGGATCGAGTAGGAGAGCTTCCGCGTCTCCTCGAGGTAGACCTTCCACTCGCAGTTCCGGAGCGTCACGGTGACGCCGAGGTTCGTCTTCCACATCTCGACGAGCTTCTCGCAGACCTGCTTGTGGCTCTCGCTCGTGTTGTAGAGGACGTCCACCTTCGGGAAGCCCTTCCCCTCCGGGAACCCGGCCTCCGCGAGGAGCGCGCGCGCCTTCACCGGGTCGTACCCCGGCCCCTTGAACTCCGGGAAGCCGTGGATGCCCGGGGAGACGATCCCCGTCGCCGGCACCTGCCCGGCCTTGAGCACCGTCTCGCAGATGACCCGCTTGTCGATCGCCTGGTTGAACGCCTTGCGGACCTTCGGGTCGTCGAAGGGCGGCTCGGTCGTGTTGAAGCGGAAGAAGTACGTGCCGAGGTACGGCTGCACGTAGTAGTCCGCCTGCTGCTGGGCGTCGGTCACCTTGCCCGCCGCGATGGACCGGATCCAGTCCACCCCTCCCGAGAGGTACTCGTTGTAGGACGTGCTCTGGTCGTCGATCGCGCGGATCACCATGCGTTCCAGGCGCACGATCCCGCGGTTCCACCACTTCGCGTTCGGGACCATTTCGATCCGGTCCCGCGGCTTCCAGACGTCGAGGGCGAACGGCCCGTTCACGACGATGTTCTCGGGCCGCGTCCAGAGCTGCCCGAACTGCTCGAGCGTCCGCCTGTGGACGGGCATCAGCGTCTCGAACGCGCAGAGCTCGAGGAAGTAGGCGCACGGGGTGTGCAGCGTCACGGTCAGGGTGTGGGGCGACGTGACCGCGACGCCGACGGTGCTCCAGTCCTTCTCGTTCGCCTCGACGAACGCCTCCGCGCCCCGGATCGGGAAGAACATCTCCTTGTACTGGCAGTTCGGCTCGCGGAGCGCCCGCTCCCACGACCAGCGGAAGTCCTCGGCCGTCAGCGGATCGCCGTTGCTCCAGCGCGCGTCCTTCCGGAGGTGGAACGTGTAGACCGTCCCGTCGGCCGACACGTCCCACTTCCACGCGGCGCCGGGGATCGGTTCGAGAGTCTCGGGATGGTGCGAGGCGAGCCCCTCGAACAGCGCCAGCGCGAGCTGGTGCTCGGTGACGCCCGTCATCACCGCCGGGTCCAGCGTCTCCGGCTCGGTCTCGTTGTTCCACACGAAGATCTGCCGCGTGCTGCGCCACCCGTCGCCCGGCTCGAAGAGCGTCGAGAAGTCGAACCCGGCCGGGTCGGCCGGAGGCGCGCCTTCGGGCTTCTTCCCCTCGTCCTCCGCCGCGGCCGTGGCGGCGAAGGCGGAGAGCAGGGTCAGGGCGTACGCGAACGCGCGGAACCGCATGGAGACTCCTCCGGAACGGACTGGCTCAGAAGCCCGGCTGTTCGCCGATGCGCTCTGCGCCGGGGATCTTCTCCCCGAGGATACAGGCCATCTCGTGACCGGGCGCGATGCGCCAGACCGGGATCGGCTGGTCCTTCGCCTTGCAGCGGGCCTCGGCGAACCGGCAGCGCGGATGGAAGCGGCACCCGGCGGGCGGGTTGATCGGGTTCGGCACCTCGCCCTGGAGCTGCTCGGGGTTCATCGGCGCGTCGGGATCCGTCTCGGGGATCGCGGAGAGGAGGGCCTGCGTGTACGGGTGCGACGGATGGTCGTAGAGGCGGTCGCTCGGCGCGATCTCGACGATCCGCCCGAGATACATCACGGCCACGCGGTGGCTGATGTGCTCGACCACGTTCAGCCCGTGGGCGATGAACAGGTAGCTCATCCCCATCTCCTCCTGGAGCTGCTGCAGGAGGTTGATGATCTGGGCCTGGATCGACACGTCGAGCGCCGACACCGCCTCGTCGCAGACGATCAGGTCCGGCTCGAGCGCGATGGCCCGCGCGATGCCGATGCGCTGCCGCTGCCCGCCGGAGAACTCGTGCGGATAGCGCGCGATGTGGCGGACCGGGTCGAGCCCGACCTTCTTCAGGAGCTCCTGGACGCGCTCGCGGCGCTCCTTCGTGGTGCGGACGATTCCGTGCACGGTGAGCGCCTCGCCCACGATGGACTCGACGGTCATGCGCGGGTTCAGCGACGAGTACGGGTCCTGGAAGATGATCTGCATCTTCCGCCGGAGCTGCCGGAGCTCGTCTCCGCCGACCGCGAGCAGGTCCTGACCCTGGAACGAGGCCGAGCCGCCGGTCACGGGGTCGAGGAGCCGGAGGATCGCGCGGCCGACCGTGGTCTTCCCGCAGCCCGACTCGCCGACGAACCCGAGCGTCTCGCCGGCGTGGATGTCGAACGTGACTCCGTCCACCGCCTTCACGTGCGCGACGACCTTCGAGAAGAGCCCCTTCCGGATCGGGAACCACTTCTTCAGGTCCTTCACGGAGAGGACGACGCGGGACGTGTCCGCCGCCTTCCGCCTCACGACCGCCGGTGCCGCGCCCCCGCTCATGCCGTCTCTCCCGCTGCGGCGGTCTTCGCCGACAGTTCGTTCCAGCGTTCCGCCGACACCTCGTCGGCGTAGTGGCATGCCACCGTGTGGTGCTCGCCCCCCGACCCGATCTCTCGGAGCGGCGGCTCCTCGGAGATGCATCGCTCCTTCGCGAACGGGCAGCGGTTGTTGAACCGGCAGCCCTTCGGGAACTCGAGCGCGCTCGGCACGCGGCCGGGGATCACGGCCAGCCGGCGCTGCTTGTGCCCGAGGCGCGGGATCGACTGGAAGAGGCCCACCGTGTAGGGGTGCCGCGGGTTCTTGAAGAGCTCCCGGGTCTTCGCGTACTCGACGACCTTTCCCGCGTACATCACGCACACGTGGTGGGCCGTCTGCGCCACGACTCCGAGGTCGTGGGTGATGAGGAGGACCGACATCCCCATCTGCTGCTGGAGTTCGCGGATGAGCCCGAGGATCTGCGCCTGGATCGTCACGTCGAGCGCGGTGGTCGGCTCGTCGGCGATCAGGAGCTCGGGGTCGCACGACAGCGCCATGGCGATCATCACGCGCTGGCGCATGCCGCCGGACATCTGGTGCGGGTACTCCTCGACGCGGCGCTCGGGGCTCGGGATCTTCACGCGCCGGAGCATCTCGATCGCCCGCTCCCACGCCTGCTGCTTCGTGACGCCCTGGTGGAGCAGGACCGCCTCCGCGATCTGGTCGCCGATCGTGAACACGGGGTTCAGCGACGTCATCGGCTCCTGGAAGATCATGCCGATGCGCTTCCCGCGCACCTTCCGCATCTCCGCCTCGGGGAGCGAGACGAGGTCCTTCCCCTTGAGGAGGATCTGCCCGCCCGCGATCTGGCCGGGCGGCATCGGGATCAGGCGCATCACGGAGAGCGCCGTCACGCTCTTCCCGCACCCCGACTCCCCGACCACGCCCAGGGTCTCCCCCGGCAGGATCTTGTAGCTCACTCCGTCCACGGCCTTGGCGACGCCTTCGTCTGTATGGAAGTACGTCTTCAGGTCGCGGAGCTCGAGGAGCGGCTCCTGTTCGGCCATGCGGGGTCCTCCGGTTGCGGATCGGAAGGATACAAGGTGACCGCCCGACCCTCTACACTCCGTCTCCTCGTCCCGGCAGTCCGTCTCCCTACGGAGCCCGTCCACGCATGTCGAAGCACCCGGTCCTGACGCATCTCGCATCAGCCGTCCTGCTCCTCGCGGCCTGCGGCGGCGAGATCCCGCAGGGGAAGCTGGTCAATCCGGCCGACGTGAAGCGCGCCGCCGACGCGAAGGCCGCGGCGCACGCGGGGTCCGGCGGAGGCGCCGAGGAGCCCGCTGCGGACGAGCCGATCGTCGTGAAGCCCTACGAGAAGGTGGACCTGAAGGACCCCCGGGCCGCGGTTCCCGCGATGTTCCGTCCGGTCCAGGTCGAGCCGCCCCTCGCCTCCGAGGTGCAGGGGCTCTACGGCGGCACCCTCACGCTGGGGCTCCTCGGCGAGTCCGTGGACACGTTCAACCCGCTCACGTCGAACGAAGCCACGTCGAGCGAGCTGAAGAGCCTGCTCTTCGACTCCCTCGTCGGTTACGACAACGAGCGGTGGGAGCATGCGCCGCTCCTCGCGTGGAAGTGGGAGGTCTCCCCCGACGAGCTGGTCTGGACCTTCCACCTCCGCAAGGGCGTGCGGTTCAGCGACGGCGAGGAGCTGACCGCCGACGACGTCGTCTTCACGTTCATGAAGACCGTCTTCAACGAGAAGGTGCCGAACAGCGACGTCGACGGGTTCAAGGTCGGCGACGCGCCGCTCCCCGTTTTCGAGAAGGTGGACGCCCACACGGTCCGCGCGACGTGTTCCGTGGTGAACGCGACCTTCCTGATCGCCGTGGGCAACGTATCCATCGTCCCCGAACACCGCTGGCGCGACACCGTCACCGGCGACCAGCCGGCCTACAACTCGGCGATGGGGCCGGAGAACCTCGAGGCGATCGTGGGCACCGGCCCGTACCGGATCGTCAGCTACCGCCCCGGCGAGAAGATCGAGTACCAGCCGAACCCGTGGTCGTGGCGCACCACGGCGTCGGGGCAGCGGCTCCCCTTCCCGGACCGCTTCGTCGCCAAGCTCGTGAAGGACAACTCGACCCGGTCCCTCCAGTTCCTCGGCGAGGGATTCGACTTCATCGACGGCATCCAGGTGTCGGACTACAACCAGTTCGACGTGAAGGAGAAGGAGGGCTGGTTCGACCTGCACCGGCTCGGCACGTCGCTCAACGTGACGTGGCTCTCGTTCAACCAGAACCCGAACCTCCGCCCCGACGGGACGCCGAAAGTCCTCCCCTACAAGCTCGCCTGGTTCCAGGACGTCCGCTTCCGCCGCGCGATCAGCCACGCCGTGGACCGCGACCTCCTGGTGAAGAACATCCTCGAGGGGCGCGGCTCCGCGATCTACGGCGACACGTCCAAGGCGAACCGCGCGTGGTACGCACCCTCGACGCGCTACGCGTACGACCCTGCGAAGTCGAACGATCTCCTCGACCGGATGGGGCTCACCCGCCGCGACGCGGACGGGATCCGCCTGGACTCCGCGGGGCGGCGCGTGTCCTTCGACCTGATGACCAACGCGGAAAACGCGCTCCGCTGCAAGGTCATCGACCAGGTGAAGCGCTTCTGCGCGGCGGTCGGGGTGGACGTCCAGCTCCGTCAGGTCGCCTTCCAGGAGATCTCGAGCCAGCTCGACGACGTCCACACCTGGGAGGCGATCGTGCTCGGCTGGGCGTCGGGCGTCCCCCCCGACCCGCTCAACGGGAAGAACATCCACCTGTCCTCGGGGCGGCTCCACGTCCACTACCCGATGCAGGAGAAGCCGTTCCGCCAGTGGGAGGCGGCCGCAGACGGCGTCCTCGGGCAGATGTCCCAGATCACGTCAGAGTCCGAGCGGAAGCTCTGGTGGAAGGTGTTCCTCGAGGTGAGCGCGCTCCAGCAGTCCACGATCTTCCTCTACTCGCCCAACGAGTACGCCGCGACGCGCAAGCGCGTCGGGAACGTCCGGCCGTCGCTGCTCCGCCCGCAGACCTGGTGGAACTTCGACGAGCTCTGGGCGAGGGACGGAGAGTAAGTCGATGTGGATCGTCCTCGCCCGGCGGTTGCTCGCGGTCCCCCCGCTGCTGCTCGTCATCTCGTTCCTCACCTACGCGCTCCTCGGCGTCTCTCCCGGCGACTACTTCGCCCAGAAGGAGCAGGACCAGAAGTACAGCTTCCACCGCGTGATGGAGCTCCGCGCGAAGGTGGGCAAGGTCGCGCGGGTGCCGGACGCACGCCGCGCGGAGGTCATGCCGACGTTCACGGTCGGCCAGCGCCGCTACGAGTACACGGCGCAGGGTGCGCTCCTTCGCGACGGCAACCCGTGCGACCCCAAGCTCGAGCAGGCCCAGATCAAGCGCTTCGAGAAGGACGGCACCCGCTGGTCCGTGTCCGAGGAGGGCGCGCTGTACCGGTGGGTCGGGTTCGGCGAGGGCTACCTGCGCTGGCTCTGGAACGCAGTGCGGCTGGACCTGGGCGAGAGCTTCTCCCAGGAGCGGGATGTGCTCGCGGTGATGGGCGAACGCATCTGGGCCACGCTGCTCCTGGAGATCGTCGCGCTGACGATCGCCTGGGGGCTCGCGATCCCGCTCGGCGTCTGGAGCGGCGTGCGGCCGAACAGCACGCTCGACCACATCTGCGGCGCCATCGCGTACGTGAGCCTCTCCGTCCCCGGAGTGTTCCTGTCGCTCCTCGCGCTGCTGTTCGCGCTCGCGACCGGGTGGTTCCCGATCGGCGACATGCGATCCCTGGACTACGAACGGCTGGGTCCCGTCGAGAAGGTTCTCGACGTGGCCCACCACATGATCCTCCCTTCCGCGGTCATCGGAGTCACGTCGATCGCGATCTACATGCGCCAGATGCGCGGCCAGATGGTCGAGGCGATGTCCTCGGACTACGTGCGGACGGCCCGCGCCAAGGGCCTCTCGACCCGCGCCGTACAGTTCCGCCACGCGCTCCGCAACGCGATCAACCCGCTCGTCACGATGTTCGGCTTCAGCCTCGCGGCGCTCCTCGGCGGGTCGTTCCTCGTCGAGCTGATCTTCAACTGGCCGGGCCTCGCGCAGATCACCACGTCGGCCGTCATCAGCAAGGACGAGCCCCTCGTGATGGCGTCGGTCCTCTTCTCGGCGCTCCTCCTCGTGGCGGGCAACGTGGTCGCGGACATGCTGCTCGCGATCGTGGACCCGCGGATCCGGGCGGCCTGACATGGAGAAGCCGACGAGCGCGATCCCCGAGCGCAGCGCGAGCCCCTGGGCCCACGCGAGGCGGAAGCTCCTGCGCAACCGCGTCGCCTGCACGGGCGGCGTGATCCTGATCCTCCTCTACGTCACCGCCTGCATCGCCGGGTTCCTCGCCCCGTTCGACTGGGACGACGCGTCGTCGGACGCCGCGGCCACCCCGCCGATGCTCTTCGGCGGCTACGAACTGCGCGAGGTCGAGACCGTGCATCCGGACACGAAACTGCCGACCACCGTCTTCGAGCGACGGTGGCGGTGGTTCCGCGGCGGCGTGCACTTCCACGACTCGAACGGCGAATTCACGCTCCGGCCGCACGTCCACCCCGTCGTCGAGGTGCTCGTCACCGACGCGCGCGGGCAGCCGAGCTACGTCCGCGGATGCGTCGATCCCTCGGTCTCGCTCCCGGTGGAGTTCTTCGTCTCGACGGAGGAGCCGCACGAGGTCGTGAGCCTCCTCGGGTTCTTCGGGATCGAAGGGAGGACCCGCCTCATGGGCGTCCGCGCTCCGCCGGGGCTCGTCGGCCACGCGGGAATCCACCTGTTCGGGACCGACTCCCAGGGCCGCGACCTCCTGACCCGCATCCTCTTCGGGGCGCAGATCTCCCTCTCCGTCGGGATCCTCTGCATCCTCATCACGATGTTCCTGGGCACGTCGATCGGCGGGATCTCCGGCTACTTCGGCGGCTGGATCGACATGGTCGCGATGCGCATCGTCGAGGTGTTCCTCTCCGTGCCCGACCTCTACCTGATCATCGTGCTCGGCGGCATGCTGCGGGAGATCAAGATCGGCGGCGAGGCGCTCAGCTCGACCATGACCTACCTCATGATCGTCCTCGCCATGGCGTTCGTCGGCTGGGCCGGGCGCGCGCGCGTGGTCCGAGGCATGGTCCTCTCGCTCCGAACGCAGGACTACGTGGTCGCCGCGCAGGCGCAGGGCGTCCCCACCCACCGCATCCTGATGTTCCACATCCTCCCGAACACCGTCTCGTTCGCCATCGTGTCGGCGACGCTCGCGGTGCCGAGCTACATCCTGGGCGAGGTGGCGCTCAGCTTCCTCGGGCTCGGCATCCAGGAGCCGGAGGCGTCGTGGGGCAACATGCTCCGCGAGGCGCAGCAGCCCGGCGTGCTCCTCGACAACCCGTGGGTCGTCGTCCCCGGCGTCTTCATCTTCCTGACCGTCCTCGCCTACAACTTCCTCGGCGACGGGCTCCGCGACGCGCTGGATCCGAAGGCGGTGATCCTCGCGAAGAAGAAGTCCTGACGGCCGGCGCTCAGCCCCGCGCGGCGAGCTTCGCTCGCACGGCGGCGAGCACGTCGGGCGGGAGCCAGCGCGAGGCGTCGCCGCCGTTCGCGACGACTTCCTTGATGAGCGAGCTCGAGAGGAAGGCGTACTCGGCCGACGGCATCACGAAGCAGGACTCGACGTTCGGCGCGAGGGCGCGGTTGGTGAGCGCCATCTGGTACTCGAACTCGAAGTCGGCCGTGGTCCGCACGCCGCGGAGGAGCACGCTCGCGCCGTTCGCGGCGGCCCAGTCCACGACGAGCCCGCGGAACGACACGACGTCCACGTTCGCGAGGCCCTTCGTGTGCCGGCGGAGCATCGCGACGCGCTCGGCGGCCGTGAAGAGCGGCGACTTCCGCGGGTTGTCGGCCACGCCCACCGTGAGGCGCCCGAAGAGGGCCGCGCCGCGCGCGATCAGGTCGAGGTGACCGAACGTGACGGGATCGAACGTGCCCGGGTAGAGCGCGCGGCGCTCGGCCGCCCCGCCCTTCCGGCGCGCGGTCACCGGTACCACCGCTGCGCCGCGTAGTCGAGCGGCCGGCGCCTGCTGAACGGGTCGTCCTTCGAGACGAGCCAGTCGTGCGGGTAGATCGCGAGGCCGATGCCCGATTCGTCGAGGAGCCGCTCGCTCTCGAACTCCACGGCGATCGTGAAGTCGTGCGACCGGCGGAAGAGCGACAGGCGCGAGCGGAGCCCGCGGTCGGCCTTCGTGTCCTCCTGGAACTCGAGCCCGACGCCCCACTTCTCGCTGAGGCGCCAGTCTCCGCGGAACGTCCAGATCGCCGAGTCGCCCTTGATCGTGCGGCGTCCGACGTAGGTCGAGAACGACTCCGTCAGGAACCAGCGCATGCCCGCGGCGGAGGTCTCCGTGCGGTTCGCCTGCATGTCGTGGTCGCTCTCCCCCATCAGCCAGACGTTCCGGAGGAGCTGCATGCGGAGGCGGTTCTGGAAGTACGCCGAGCCTTCGCGCGACGCGGCGAAGTAGCGGTCCTCGCCCGGGAAGTCGAGCCGGTCGAGCGGCTGGGCGAACTCCTCGCGCACGCCGAACGCGATCGAGCCCGGCGCCTCGTCGAGATCCTTCGCGCGCCAGAGGAAGCGGCTCTCCACGTCGAGCCAGTCCACGAGTTCCCCGTCGCGCTTCGTCTGGAATCGGTTCCGGAGGCGCCACGACACGACGTTCTGCTCGGAGAGCGCGTCCTGCAGGTCGTTCAGCTGGAACTGCCCGGCGCCCTCGTCGCTCACGCTGAAACGGTTGAACCAGTGGACGTCGGTCGAGACGACGTGACGGATCCCGCGCAGATCCAGCGCCTCCACGCAGGCGTCCGCCCACGTGCGGTGGAACTCCGTGCCGATGCGGAGTCCCGCGAACGCGGAGCTCCGGCCCTGTCCGTCGTCGTCGAGCCCGGTCGCCGTGCCGAAGCCGTTCGCATCGTCCACGGCGTAGAGCGACCCGCCGAACGCGGGCGTCACCTGGAACGCGCCGACCTCGAACGGTGCGGTGATGCGCGCCGCGGCGGTGCCGCGGAGCACGTCCTCGCTCTTCCAGCCGAGGAGCGAGAACACGTCGGCGACGTCCTCGTCGTACCGCCGATCCACGAGGCCCGCCGTCGCCTCGGCGGAGAAGTTCACCGGGAAGAGCCCGGTCGCGTCCGGCGAGAGGAGCGGCAGGTTGATCACGTGGTAGGACGCCGACGGGAGGTACTCGGTCTGCTGCGCGAACGTGGTCAGAAACGGGTCGCGGAGGAGGTACGACGCCTCGTCCTGGATGCGGTACGAGAAGAGGAGGCTCCCCGCCTGCGCGCCGGCCGACGAGTGGAGGCGCACGAACGTCTCCTGCGTGTCGCCCGTCATCGCGCGGTCGGCGTCGTACTCCGCGAGGAACCCGCGGTCCGACGAGAACTGCACCTGTCCGTCGAGGTGGGACCGCGCGCCGAGGAGGCTCTGCGCGATCGGGTCCTGCGAGAAGCGGAGCGAGAACTCGCCGCGGTCGTTCTGCGACCGGCCGCCCGGCGTCCCGTCGAACGCGAGTCCGCTGAAGTCGTCGTCGCGCTGGTGGTCGAACTGATACGTGCCGTCGAACGAGAACCCGCCGACGACGCCGCCCGCCTCGTTCCGGTGCTCGTGGTCGAGTTCGAAGTCGAGTCCGGCGCCGCGGGCCGAGCGGTAGCGCGGGAGCACCTGCCACGTGCCCCAGACGGTCCCGTCCTCCTCCTTGATCTTCCCGCCGAAGCCCAGGCCGAGCGTGACGCCGTACCGGTTCGACGTGGAGTACTCGAACGTCTGGACCGGGTGGTCGCCGAGGGCTCCGCCGAGCTTCGGGATGGCCAGCACGGGGAGCGACGCGCCGAGCGGCGTGTCGGCGCGCACCGTCGGCCACCACGCGGTCTCGAAGTCCTGCCGCGCGTCGGCGAAGTCCACGGTCAGGTCGGACGTCGTGAACTCGAGGTGCGGGTGGTCGTAGGAGCAGGCGGTGAAGCTCGCGTCCTCGGCGGCGTAGCGCCCCTCGGCGAGGCCGCGGACGTGCTTCGCGCGGAGGATCATCGGCACGTCGTGCCCCGGGCGGACGGCCCGGTTCCCCTCGATCGTGGCGTCCACGATCCACGCCTTGTTCTGCGCGAAGTCGAGGAAGCAGCGCTCGGCGCGGATCACGTGGGTGTCGCGCTTCACGAAGACGGAACCCTCCGCGTAGACGGCGTGGAGCACCGGCCCGAGCACGTCGCGGGGGGCCAGGTCGCCCGAGCGCTTCCCGTCCACCTGACCGCCGCGGAGCGCACCGTCGAGCCGGTCCTTGTGGCCCCAGAGGACGATCGCGTCGCACCGGATCTCGAACCCGGGGAGCTTCACCCAGACCGGCTGCTTGATCCCGCCGACCGCGGCGATGACCCGCTCCGCGCCGTCGAGCTTCGACTCGGAGAGGTCGCCGAGGAGGGCCGCCTCGGCCGACGGACCGGCCGTGGCGCCCGCGAGGCCCCGCCGGGGCGGCGGAGGCGGCGGAGGGACGTCGTCGGCCCACGCCCGGGTCATTCCGGGCTCGAGGAGCGCCGCCATCGCCGCCGCGGCGACGACCGCTCCCGCCCCCCGCGGAAGGGGCACGGCGAGGCGAAGCGCGCGCAGCCGAGACGATGTCCGCATCCAGGTCCTCCGACCCCGCGCCTCCGAGGCAGCCGCCGGGCCCCGGAGTCTAGCCGCGCCCCGCCTCGGGCCGGGCGCGGGATTCCCCCTCGGCGGCGTCGGTCCGGTCGAGATGCGCACGCGATGCGGGCGTCCCGATTTCCTCCGGTGACGTTCGGGGGGGCTCGTGCGTCTCCCTCCGGTGACGGGACGACATCCTCTCCCGCCGCTCCGCCTCGCCGCGCCGCTCTTCCTCGCCGGCGCGGTGGCCGGGCGGTTCCTGGTGCCGCTGCCGCTGGCGCGTGCGGGTCCCCTCGACCGGTGCGGGCTCGCGTGCGTGGCCGTGGCGGCGGCCGCGGGGCTCGTCGCCCTCGCCGGGCGGGTGCTGGACGCGATCGCGGCGCGGCGCGGCGTGCGGGCCGGGTCCGAGGCCGATCGCCGGACTGCGTGCATCCTGGCGGCCGTGCTTGCCTTCGCGGCCGGGGCCGCGCGGGCGTGGCCGGCACGGATCGACGGCGAGCCGGACGACCTGCCCGTCGCGGTGATCGAGGGGGTCGTGCGCACGCCGCCCCGGCCTCCGGTCCCGCGCGCCGACTCCGCGGAAGAGGAGACGGCCGACACCTGGTTCGAGCTCCGCCTCCCCGACGGGGGCACGGCGCGGGTGACGCTCCCCCTCCCTCGCGGCACGGCTCCGCCGGACCTCCTCCCCGGCGACGGGGTCCGCGTGCTCGGACGCTGCCGTCCGAGGCGCGCGGCGACAACGCCCGGCGCGCCGGAACCGTGGGACCCGGCGCCCGGTCCGCACGCGCTCGACGTCGATGCGCCGGGACGCGGCGCCGTGGAGCGGATTCCGCATCTGATGGGCCTCGGCGACGGCATGCGTCGGCTCGGGGAGCGCGTCCGCCGCGCCGCCCTCGCGCGGCTCCGCGAGGCGTGTCCGGACGATCGCACCTACGGCCTCCTCGCGTGCGTGCTGACGGGCGACCGGGCCGAGCTCCCGCCCGACATCCGGCGCGCGTTCCGCGACAGCGGCACGGCGCACCTCCTGGCGGTGAGCGGTCTTCACGTGGTGTTCCTGCTCGCGGCGGCCGCGGCCTGCGGACGGCTCGCGGTGAGGCTCCTGTTCCCGCCGGGCCCCGCAGCGCGCGTGCGGGACGCGCTCGGGCTGCCGCTCTCCGTGGCTGCGGTGCTCCTCTACTGCGCCGTCTGCCGGTTCGAGACGCCCGTGGTCCGCGCGTCGGTGTTCGTCGCGGCCCGCGCGGTGGCGGCGTCGGCGCGGCGGCGGTCGCACCCGCTCGACCAGCTTGCGCTCGCGGCAGGGATCGTCGTCGCGGCCGACCCCGCGCAGGTGTTCGACCTCGGGTTCCACCTGTCGTTCCTGGCGGTGGCCGGCCTGGTGCTGCTCGCGCCGCGCTTCCGCGAGGCGCTCTTCCCCGACGTGGACGTGCTCCTCAAGTTCCCGGAGGGACTCACGCGCCGACGCAGGCTCTGGCTCCGCTGGTTCCCGGGGGCCGCGGCGCAGACGGCCGCCGCGCAGTGCGCGACAGCGCCGGTGATCGCCGCCGCGTTCGGCGTCGTCCAGCCAGCAGGGGCCGTTGCGAACTTCGCCGGCATCCCGGCGTTCGCCGTGATCGTGCCGCTCTCCGCCGCGCTCGCGCTCTCCGGCGGAGCGTGCGTGCCGCTCACCGACGCCCTCTCCCGCGGCGCGTGCGGTCCCGTGGTCGCCGTGCTCGACGCGATGGCGTCGGCGCCGGGCGCGAGCGTCGGCTGGGGGCGACCGCCGCCGTGGGCGCTCGGAGCGTCGGCCGCCCTGCTCGTCGCGTCGGCGGCGCTCCGGAA
>JAJVHW010000170.1 GCA_022072415.1 Planctomycetota bacterium | reverse complement strand
GCTGTTCGGCGCCGTCCGCGCCGGCGCGTCCCGCGGCGGACCGGCGCGGTGGGAGGCCGCCGGTCCGGCGGCGGGCGTGGCCGCCGTCTGCGCGCACGGGTTCTTCGAGGTGAACCTCCACATCCCGGCGAATGCCCTCCTGACCGCGCTCGCGGCATCGCTAGCATGCGCGCCCGCCGCGGAGGTCCCTGATTCCGGGACGTCCCGGGCGGACGGACCGGAGGACGGCGCGGCATGAGGATCGTGATCACGGGCGGCGCCGGGTTCATCGGCTCGCACCTCTGCGACCGCGCGCTCGCCGAGGGCTGCGACGTCGTCGCCGTGGACAACCTCATCACGGGCCGGATGGAGAACCTCCGGCACCTCGAGGGCGACCGGCGCTTCTCGTTCGTGCTCCACGACATCTCGAAGCCGGTCGCGGTGGACGGACCGGTGGACGGGATCCTCCACTTCGCCTCGCCCGCCAGCCCGGAGGACTACCTCCGTCACCCGATCCAGACGCTGAAGGTCGGCTCGCTCGGCACCCACAACGTGCTCGGGCTCGCGAGGGCGAAGGGCGCGGCGGTGGTGCTCGCCAGCACCTCCGAGGTGTACGGCGACCCGCTCGTCCATCCGCAGCCGGAGTCCTACTGGGGCAACGTGAACTCGGTGGGGCCGCGGAGCTGCTACGACGAGGCCAAGCGGTTCTCGGAGGCCATCACCATGGCCTACCACCGGGAGCACGGGGTGCGGACGCGGATCGTGCGCATCTTCAACACGTACGGCCCGCGCATGGCGCTCGAGGACGGCCGCGTCCTGCCGAACTTCCTCTGCCAGGCGCTCCGCGGGCGGCCCCTCACGATCTACGGCGACGGTTCCCAGACGCGCTCGTTCTGCTACGTCTCGGATCTCGTGGACGGGATCTGGCGCCTGCTCGGCACGGACGAGTCCATGCCCGTGAACCTCGGCAACCCCGAGGAGATGACGATCCGCGCCTTCGGGGAGCGGATCCTCGCCGCGACCGGCTCGCCGAGCGCGTTCGAGGCCAGGCCGCTGCCGCAGGACGACCCGAAGGTCCGCCGCCCGGACATCACGCGCGCCCGCCGGATCCTCGGCTGGGAGCCGAAGGTGAGCCTCGACGAGGGACTCCAGCCGACGGTCGCGGATTTCCGATCCAGACTGAACCAATAGAGCCGCTCCGAGAGACACCGCGGACGACGCCACGCGGGTGACGTGAGGCCACTGCGCAGACGGACGTCGGTCTGCGCGCGACGCGAGCCGCCGCCGAGCGCGCCCGGGCACGGGACGCAGGCGGCGGTTCCGCGCCGCCGATGGCCGTCAGAACCGCCCCGGGCGACCGGGGCCCGCGTCTCCCGGGGCGGACCGACGGAGGTCCGCCGTGAGCCTGAAAGACAAGATCGAGAACCGCTCCGCCCTCGTGGGCATCCTGGGCCTCGGGTACGTGGGGCTCCCGCTCGCGAACGAGTTCGCGAAGGCCGGGTTCCGCGTGCTCGGGTTCGACCTGAGCCGCGGGAAGGTCGATTCGGTGAACAAGGGGACGAGCTACATCCCCGACGTCCCGACGGCCGACGTGGCCGCGCACGTGAAGGCCGGCCGCCTCGAGGCGACGACGGACTTCGGCCGCCTCGCCGAGGTGGACACGGTGTCGATCTGCGTCCCGACGCCGCTCAGCAAGACGAAGGACCCGGACATGTCCTACGTCGAGAGCGCGACGCAGGAGGTCGTGAAGCGCCTCCACAAGGACATGCTCGTCGTCCTCGAGAGCACGACCTACCCGGGGACCACGGAGGAGCTCGTCCTGCCGATGCTCGAGAAGTCGGGCCTCAGGTGCGGGACGGACTTCTTCCTCGCGTTCTCGCCGGAGCGCGTGGACCCGGGCAACCCGAAGTACGGCGTCCACAACACGCCGAAGGTGGTCGGCGGGACGACGCCGGCGTGCACCGACATGGCCGCGGCGCTCTACTCGAAGCCGATCCAGCACGTCCACCCGGTGTCCTCCACCGCCGCGGCGGAGATGGTGAAGCTCCTCGAGAACACGTTCCGGAGCGTGAACATCGGCCTCGTGAACGAGGTCGCCATCATGTGCCGGAAGCTCAACCTCGACGTGTGGGAGGTGATCCAGGCCGCCTCCACGAAGCCCTTCGGCTTCATGCCCTTCTATCCGGGCCCCGGACTCGGCGGGCACTGCATCCCGATCGATCCGCTCTACCTCTCCTGGAAGCTCCGCACCCTCAACTACAAGGCGCGCTTCATCGACCTCGCCGCCGAGGTGAACACGGCGATGCCCGACTACGTGGTCGAGACCGTCGCCCGCGCGCTGAACGACCGCGAGCGGTCGGTCAAGGGGGCGAAGATCCTCGTGATGGGGATGGCGTACAAGCGCGACATCGACGACGCCCGCGAGTCGCCGGCGATCGACGTCTACCGCCTGCTCGAGCAGCGGGGCGCCCGGGTCTGCTACCACGACCCGTTCATCCCCGAGATCCGCGGCGATCACGGCGAGGGCTTCCGCGCGCGGAGCGTGGAGCTCACGGACGCGCTCGTGGCGACGCAGGACTGCGTGGTGATCACCACCGACCACACGTGCTTCGACTGGGCCCGGCTCGTCGGCGCGGCGAAGCTGGTCGTGGACACGCGCTACGCCACCGGGAAGCTCGGCCGCACGATCCCGAACGTGGTCCGGATCTGACTTCCTGTCCGGGCGCGGCCGGAACTCGTAGCATCGCCCCGCGCGCCGGGCCGGACGGACGCTGACGCTCGCGCAGCGTCCGCCGGACCCGCCGCAGCGGAGCAGCGTGAACACAGTCCTCCTCACCGGCGCCGCCGGGTTCATCGGATCCCACGTCGCCCCCGCGCTCCGCGCGCGGGGCTGCCGCGTGGTCGGTCTGGACGACTTCGACCCGTACTACGACCCCGCGCTGAAGCGGGCGAACGTCGCGGAGCTCTCCGCCGACCCCGGGTTCACGTGCGTCGAGGGCGACATCCGCGACGCGGCGCTCGTCGCGCACGTGCTCCGGGAGCACCGCTGCGGCGCGGTGGTCCATCTCGCCGCGAAGGCCGGCGTCCGGCCGTCCATCGCGGACCCCGCGCTCTACATGGACGTGAACGTGCGCGGCACGGCGATCCTCCTCGACGAGGCGAGGAAGGCCGGCGTGCGGACGTTCGTCCTCGCGTCCTCCTCCTCCGTCTACGGTGCGCGCACCGACGCGCCGTTCCGGGAGGACGACCCGCCCGCCGCCGCGATCTCGCCCTACGCCTGCTCGAAGCAGGCGTGCGAGCTCCTCGGGCGCACGTGGGCGGCGCTGCACGGGATGGACGTCACGGCCCTCCGGTTCTTCAACGCCTACGGGCCGCGCCAGAGGCCCGACATGGCGGTCCGGAAGTTCTCCGAGGCGATCGTCGCGGGGCGCCCGATCCCGTTCTACGGCGACGGCTCCATGCGCCGCGACCACACGTGGGTCGGCGACGTCGCGGAGGGCGTCGCGCGCGCGCTCGAGCGCGCGCCGGGCCGCGGCTGGCGCGTCTACAACCTCGGCAACTCGGCCACGGTGTCGCTCACCGAGCTCGTCGCCGCGCTGGAACGGACGTGGGGCCGGGCGGCGGTGCTCGAGCGCCTCCCGCAGCCGCCCGGCGACGTCCCGCTCACGTGCGCGGATCTCGCCCTCTCCTCCGCCGAGCTCGGGTTCGCGCCGCGCACGCCGCTCGACGAGGGGCTCGCCCGCTTCCGCGAGTGGATGGAGGCGCGCCGATGAAGGTCGTGCTGGTCGCCGGAGCGCGGCCGAACTTCCCGAAGGTGGCGCCGCTCGCTTCGGCGTTCGCCGCCCGCGGCGTGTCCGCCGACATCTGCCACACGGGCCAGCACTACGACGAGGCGATGTCGTCGCTCTTCTTCGACGAGCTCTCGATCCCCCGGCCGCGCTGGAACCTCGACGTCGGTTCCGGGTCCCACGGTCACCAGGCCGCCGCGATCCTCGAACGCTTCGAGCGCGTGCTGACGGGGGACCGGCCCGACCTGGTGGTGGTCGTGGGCGACGTCAACGGCACGATGGCGTGCACGCTCGCCGCCGCGAAGCTCGGCATCACCGTCGCCCACGTGGAGGCGGGCCTCAGGTCGTTCGACCGCACGATGCCGGAGGAGGTGAACCGCGTGGTCACCGACTCCCTGGCCGACCTGCTCTACTGCTCCGAGCCCTCCGGCGTGGAGAACCTCCGCGCCGAGGGGATCGAGGACTGGCGGATCCTCCACGCGGGGAACGTGATGATCGATTCGCTGGTCCGGCACCGCTCGCGGGCGCGGCGCATCGGCCGGCCCCGCGCGCTGGGGCTTCCCGAGCGCTACGGCGTGGTCACCATGCACCGCCCGTCGAACGTGGACGATCCTGATTCGGCGCGGCAGCTCTGCGACACGCTGTCGCGGGTGGCCGCGATGATCCCGCTCGTCTTCCCGATGCACCCGCGCACGCAGGCGGCGCTGCAGCGCCACGGACTCCTCGACGGGCTCGCGGCGTCGGTGCGCGTGCTGCCCCCGGAGGGCTACCTCGAGTTCCTCGGGCTCATGGAGTCCGCGTCCCTCGTGCTGACCGACTCCGGCGGCGTGCAGGAGGAGACGACCGTGCTCGGCGTGCCCTGCCTTACGCTTCGACGGAACACGGAGCGCCCTGCTACGGTGGCGCAGGGCACGAACCGCGTCGTCGGCACGGACCCGAGGGACGTCGAGTCGGCCGCGCGCGCGTTCCTCGGCTCTCCGCCGGAGCGGCGCGTGCCCGATCTCTGGGACGGCCGCGCGGCGGCTCGGATCGTCGAGCACGTGCTCTCGGGCGTCCTCGACCGCGCGGCCGCGCGGCGCGCCCGCTGGTCCGAACGGGCGTCCACGGAACCCCCAAGGAGCGCATGATGGACAACTACCTCGTCACGGGCGGCGCCGGGTTCATCGGCTCGCACCTCGCGGAGCGGCTCCTCGCCGACGGCCACACGGTCACCGTGTTCGACAACTTCTCGACCGGCCGGTTCGAGAACATCGCCCACCTCGAGGGACGCCAGTTCCGCGTGGTCGAGGGCGACATCCGCAAGCCCCAGGCGCTCGCGAAGGCCCTGAAGGGGCAGAAGTACGTGCTCCACCAGGCCGCGCTCCCGTCGGTGCCGCGCAGCGTGGACGATCCGGTCACCTCGAACGAGGTGAACGTGACGGGGACGCTGAACGTGCTCGTCGCCGCGCGCGAGTCCGGCGTGAAGCGCGTCGTGTACGCCTCGTCGTCGGCGGCGTACGGCGACACGCCGACCCTCCCGAAGACGGAGTCCATGGCGCCCCAGCCCATGTCGCCGTACGCGGTGAGCAAGCTGACCGGCGAGTACTACTGCCGCGTCTTCTGGGAGAACTACCGGCTGGAGACGGTCGCCCTCCGGTACTTCAACGTGTTCGGCCCGCGGCAGGACCCGGCGTCCGACTACGCCGCGGCGGTGCCGAAGTTCGTGACGCTCCTCCTCGCGAAGCAGCGCCCGTTCGTCTACGGCGACGGGAAGCAGACGCGGGACTTCACGTACGTCGAGAACGTCGTGGAGGCCAATCTCCTCGCGTGCAAGGCCCCGAAGGGGCCCGGCGAGTTCGTGAACGTCGCGTGCGGCGACCGCGTGACGGTGGCCGGGCTGGTCCACATGATCGGCGAGATCGCCGGGCACGTGTGCGAGCCGAAGCTGAAGCCCGCGCGCGCCGGCGACGTGCGTCACTCGCTCGCCGACGTGGCGAAGGCGCTGGACGTGATCGGCTACCGCCCGCGCGTCGGGCTCCGCGAGGGCCTCGAACGCACCGTCGCGTGGTACGCGTCGAAGCGGCCGAAGCCGGCGAAGAAGGCCGCGAAGAAGTGACCGGGGGCCGCGGCGCCGCCGCCGCGTGACGAACTGTTTCGCGGGACCCGCGACGACGCCTAACTTCGGCCGCACACGCACGGAGGCAACCCGCGATGGCACTGAAGGGCGTCGTCCTGGCCGGAGGCATGGGCTCCCGGCTCTTCCCGCTGACGAAGGTCACGAACAAGCACCTGCTGCCCATCTACGACGAGCCGATGGTGTACTACCCCATCCGCGCGCTCGTGGAGGCCGGGATCCGGGACATCATGGTCGTCACCGGCGGCGAGAGCGCGGGCGACTTCCTGAAGCTCCTCGGGAACGGCAAGGCCTTCGGCCTCGACCACCTGGAGTACGGCTACCAGGAGGGTGCCGGCGGCATCGCCGAGGCGCTCGGGCTCACGCGCTACTTCGTGGGCAGCGACCCGATGGTCGTGGTGCTCGGGGACAACATCCTCGAGAAGCCGATCGACGGCGCCGTGCGCCGCTTCCGGAACCAGGGCGGCGGCGCGCGCATCCTGCTGAAGCGCGTCCCCGATCCGGGCCGGTTCGGCGTCGCCGACCTGCGCGAGGGGCGGGTCGTCGGCATCGAGGAGAAGCCGAAGAACCCCAGGTCCGACCTGGCCGTGATCGGCGTCTACATGTACGACAACTCGGTCTACGAGATCGTGGACGGGCTCGACCGCTCGGCGCGCGGCGAGCTCGAGATCACGGACGTGAACAACGCCTACCTCCGGCGCGGCGAGCTCCACGCCGAGGAGATCGAGGGCTGGTGGACCGACGCGGGGACGTTCGAGTCCCTCTGGCACGCGGCGCAGCTCGTCCACGCGCAGAAGACGCGCAAGGCGGGCGGGAAGGAAGGCTGACGGTTGCGGATCCTCGTCACAGGGGGGCGCGGGCTGGTCGGCGGCCCGCTGACGTCGCGCCTCCGCGCCCGTGAAGGCGGCGCGCACGAGGTCCTCTCCCTCGGCCACGCGGATCTCGACGTGACGGACTCCTCCGCGGTCCGCGCGGCGTTCGCGGACTTCCGCCCGGACGCCGCCGCGCACCTGGCCGCGTGGACCGACGTGGACGGCTGCGAGCGCGAGCCCGAGAAGGCGCTGCGCGTGAACGGCGACGGGACGGGGAACGTCGCCGCCGCGGCGGCATCGGCCGGAGCCTCGCTGCTCCACGTGTCCACCGACTACGTGTTCGACGGCCGGAAGGCGGCGCCGTGGACCGAGGAGGACGCGGTCGGGCCGGTGTCGTCGTACGGACGTTCGAAGCTGGCCGGGGAGGAGCACGTCCGCCGCATTCCGGCGGGCGCGTGGACCGTGGTCCGCGCGCAGAGCATCTACGGCGCCGGGAAGAAGTCGTTCGTGGACGCGATCCTCGACCGCGCCCGCTCGGGCCAGCCGCTCCGCGTCGTGACGGACCAGCGCGTGTCGCCGACCTGGTGCGACGACCTCGCGGACCTGCTCGCGGACGCCCTGTTCCTGCGGATCCGGGGGCTCTTCCACGCCGCGAACGGCGGCTCGTGCACATGGAACGAATGCGCGCGCGCCGCGCTCGATCTGGCCGGGATGGAGCGCGTCCCCGTCCTTCCCACCACCGCCGCGGAGCTCGCGCGCCCGGCGCCGCGCCCCGCGAACTCCGCGTTCGACTGCGCGAAACTCGCCCGCGCGATCGGCCGCGCGCCGCGCCCGTGGCGCGACGCGCTGGCGGCGTATCTCGCGACGAAGTGCGCGACCGAGGAGGCCCCGTGACCCGCTGGCTCGTGACCGGAGGCGCCGGGTTCATCGGCTCCAACTTCGTCCGCATGCTGCTCCGCGAGCGGCCGGACGCCGAGATCGTGAACGTGGACCTCCTGACGTACGCCGGGAACCTGGAGAACCTCGCCGACGTCGAGGGCGACCCGCGCCTCCGCTTCGTGCGCGGCGACGTGGCGGCGACGGAGACCTGGGCGGCAGAGGCGAGGGGCCCGTGGGACTTCGTCGTCCACTTCGCGGCGGAGTCCCACGTGGACCGCTCGATCGAGGACCCCGTCACGTTCCTCCGCACGAACGTGACCGGCACGCAGCGGATGCTCGACTTCGCGCGCGCGGAGGGCTGCGGCACGTACGTGCAGGTCGGGACCGACGAGGTGTACGGAACGCTCGCCCCGGAGGATCCGTCGTTCACGATCGACTCGCCGATCCGTCCGAACAGCCCCTACGCCGCCAGCAAGGCCGCAGCGGACCTGCTCGCGCGCGCCGCGTGGCGGACGCACGGTCTGCGCGTCGTGACCACGCGCTGTTCGAACAACTACGGGCCGTACCAGTTCCCCGAGAAGTTCCTGCCGCTGATGATCACGAACGCGATGGCCGACCTCCCGCTCCCCGTCTACGGCGACGGGCTCCAGGTGCGCGACTGGCTCCACGTGGACGACCACAACCGCGCGATCCTCCTCGCCGCCGAGCGCGGACGCGCGGGCGCCGTGTACAACATCGGCGGGCACGACGGCGAGCGCACGAACCTCGCGATGCTCCGGGACATCCTCTCGATCCTCGGGAAGCCGGAGTCGCTCATCCGCCACGTCGAGGACCGGAAGGGGCACGACCGCCGCTACTCGATCGACTCCTCGGTGATCCGCGCGGAACTCGGCTGGGAGCCGACCGTGACGCTCGAGGAGGGGCTGCCCGCCCTCGTCGAGTGGTACCGCAGCCACCGCGCGTGGTGGGACCGCGTGAAGAGCGGCGCGTACCGCGGCTACTACGAGAAGATGTACGGAGCCCGCCTCGGCGGGGGAGGCTCGCCGGCCCGATGAAGCTCCTCGTCGTCCGCGCTCCCGGCGCACCCGACGCGCTCGCCCGAACGGTGGACGCGGCGCTCGAGGCATTCAACGGGGAGCTCGACATCCGCCTGCGGTTCCTCTCGATCGGCATCGAGTGGACCGCGGTGGACGTGTCCTCGGCGGCCGACGCGGCCGACCGGGTCGGCGCGGCGCTCGCGGAGGCCGGAGCCGACGCGGCGCTGCTGGTCGGAGGCGGCGAGGCCGCGGTGGCCGCGTCGGCCGTGATCCGCCGGGCAGAGGTCCCCCTCGTCCGCGCGGGCGCGGGGCTCCGCGGGGGCGATGCGGGAGCCGAGCGCGCCGCGGACCGTCTCGCGGCCGTGCCGATGCCGTTCGACCGGACGGGCGCCGACGCGCTCCGCGCCGAGGGACTCGTCCCCGGCGAGGAGATCGGGGACCCGTCGGATCCCGCGGCAGGCCGCAGGATCGTCGCCGCGCTCGCCGCGGCCAGGAGGCGCAATCCATGCTGATCCTCGGACTGGGCGGGCTGGGCTACAAGGACGCGAGCGCTGCGGTCGTGCGCGACGGTCGCATCGTCGCGGCGGTGGCCGAGGAGCGGCTCACGCGCACGAAGCACCAGGGCGGCTACCCGGCGCTCGCGATCGACGCCTGCCTCCGCATGGCCGGGGCCGGGCTCGCCGACGTGGACCACGTCGCCGTGGCCAACAACCCGTGGCTCGCGCTCCGCGAGAAGATCCTCGCCTGGTACGGGCACGGCTTCTTCGAGTCGCCGGAGTTCCGCGCGTACCACATCTTCCACGACGAGATCCACGCGACGCTCCGGTACCTGAAGTCGCTGGAGGACCTCCGCGCCGGGCGCGGCGGACGGTTCCATGTCGTGCGCCACCATCTCGCGCACCTCGCGTCGAGCTTCCTCGCGTCGCCGCACGAGCACGCGGCCCTCCTCGACATGGACGGACGGGGCGAGCTCTCGACGTCCGCGCAGGGCGAGGGGCGCGGCGCCGGCATCGAGGTGTTCCGCGTGGACCATATGCCGAACAGCCTCGGCCTCCTCCACGGCGCGGTGAGCGACTACCTGGGGTTCACCGGGCAGGGCGACGAGTTCCGCGTGATGTCGATCTCCACGCAAGGGGAACCGACGCACCTCGACCGGTTCCAGCAGGTCGTCCGACTGGCGGCGGACGGCGCGTACGAGCTCGACCGCAGCTACTTCACCTATCGCGAGGGCATGGCCGCGCTGTCGGACCGTTTCACGCAGGTGTTCGGACCGAGGCGCCTGCCCGGCGAGCCCGTGCTGCAGCGCCACCGCGACCTCGCCGCGTCTCTCCAGCGCGCGATCGAGGGAGCGGTGCTCCACGCGGCGCGCCACCTCCGCGAGCGGACGCGTGCCGACGCGCTCTGCTTCGCCGGAGGCGTGGCGTTCAACTGGCTCGCGAACGGCCGCATCGCCGCGGAGGGGCCGTTCCGCCACGTCTACGTGAACTCCATGGCGGGCGACGACGGCACCGCCGTCGGCGCGGCGCTCCACGTCTGGGCGGAGCAGACCGGCGCGCGGCCGGAGCCCCTCGGGACCGCGGCGCTCGGTCCGGCCATCGAGGAGTCGGCAGCCGAGGACGTTCTCCGGAGCGTCCGCGCGAGGTTCGAGCGGGTCGCGGACCCGGCTGCCGCAGCGGCGGCCCGCATCGCGGCGGGGGAGATCGTGGGCTGGGTCCAGGGGCGCGCCGAGTTCGGGCCCCGCTGCCTCGGGAAGCGCGCGATCCTCGCCGATCCCTCCCGGGCCGACGTGAAGGCGCGCCTCCTCCGGGAGGTGAAGCCGCGCGAGGACCACCACACCTTCGCGCTCTCGCTGGCCGAGGAGGCCGCGGGGCAGGTCTTCGCCTCCGGCCGTCCGTCGCCGTGGATGCTGCTCTGGGACACGGTGCGGCCGGAGCGCCGCGCGGAGCTCGCCTGCGTGGTCTCGCCCGCCGGTACGGCCCGCTGGCACTCCGTGACGTCGCAGCGGGAGCCCGCGTTCCACCAGCTCCTCGCCGCGTTCTCGGCCCGCACGGGACGCCTCCCGGCGCTCCTCAACACGAGCCTCAACCTGCCCGGCCGCCCGCCGGCCCTCGACACCCGCGACGCGCTCCAGGTCTTCGCGACCACGGGCGTGGATGCGCTGTTCGTCGGGCCGTACGTGGTCACGAAGTAGCGGTGCGGCACGCGGCCGGTCTCCGTGGCGCGCACGGATGCAGTCCCTGCTGCGCCCGTTGAACGGGACCCGCCGCGCACAGGGGAGATCCGCGAATCAAGAAGGGCCGCAGGGAGCTTTCCCTGCGGCCCTTCTGCGCGCCGGAGCGCGGAGCGGTCGACGTCAGGTCAGGCCTGGGCCGCGGCCTTCGCCTTGGCCGACTTGCGGCGGCGCCACGCCATGCCGCCGAGCCCGAGGGCGCCGAGCCCGAACAGGGCCATCGTGCCCGGCTCCGGGTTCGAGATGCGGTCCCACTCGAGGGGGCCCGTCACGCCCGTGCCCGGGAAGACCGGCACGTAGTTGTTCACGAAGTTGATCGTGAGCGTGGTGACCGTGTTCGAGTTGAACCCGACCGTCGTGAAGCTGGAGGCCGGAACCACGAGCACCGAGTACTCGTTGAGGTTGAGCGTGCCGCCGACCCAGCCGGTGTTCACCGCAGAGGCGTCGGTGTAGACCATGCTCGTGATCTGCCACAGCTCGGCGCCGCCGGGGGAGCCGTTGTCGGTCGGCAGACGGCCCGTGTTGATGTGGACCCTCAGGTCCTGGCCCCAGAGGGCGGGGATCGTGAGGACGAGCTGGAAGACCATGCCCGTCGTGTACGTGGCCGCGGAGCTCGGGGCGATGTAGTACGTGCCGTCGATCGCCGCAAGGGCGCCCGCGCCGTTCGCGTCGGCCGTGCCGGCCGGGTTCGGCGGAATGGGGTAGCTGACGGACGTCGGGACCTGAACCTCGGCGAATGCGGCGCCGCCGGAGGCGAGGAGCGTCAGCGCGGCGATCAGATTCTTCATGTAGGCTCTCTCCCTGAATCGTTCTGGGGAACGTCGCTGCTCCACGGAGCCTAGCAGCAGCCCGGAAGCCGGCACAGGATCTTCGGAGGAATTCGGGGCCGTCCTGAAGGGAAACGCGAGCCCGGGAGCCGCCGGTCTCCGGTCACTGCCGCGCCGCCGCTTCCCGGGCGCGCTCGGCGAGGTCGGCCGGCGGCGCAGGCTGGAACTGGAGAACCTGCGCGGCGGCCGCACGGGACGCCTCCGGCTGACCGGCGGCGTGCAGTGCGTCGGAGAGCCGCATCGCCGTGCGCGCGCGTGCGCCTGGATCGAGCTCGGGGACCGTCGCGTGGATCCGGAGCGCCTGCTGCCAGGACGCGATCGCGTCTTCGAACTTGCCCGCCGCGAGCGCGGCCGTCCCCCGCGTGTCCCAGTAGTTGGGGGACTGGGGCACGGCCCGTGCGGCGCGGTCGGCGTACTCGAACGCGCGCTGCGCGTGCTGGGGCGACTTCGAGAGCACCCACGCGGCGTTGTTGAGGAGCTCAGGATCGTTCGGCTGCACCGCGACCGCCTGCGCCAGGTGGGTCGTCGCCGCGGCCGTGTCGTCCATCAGCGCCGCGGCGACGCCCGCGACGTGGAGGCACCGGGACCGCACGGGGTCCGCGCGTCCGGTGGCATCCCGCACGCGGAGGACGGCTTCCGCCGCCTCGCGCGCGTCCTCCTTCCGTCCGAGGACGAGCAGGGACTGGGCGCGGAACGAAGCGGCCGCCTGGGCGATCGGCGACGGGGTTCCGGGCGCCGACTCGAGCGCCGCGAGCGCCGCGATCCCCGCCTCGCGCGCCGCCGGGTCCGGCTGCGACGCCTGCGCCATCCCGGCCAGGAGCAGGGCGCGGGCGTCGTCGCGCGGACGCGAGGCGGCCCAGGCGGCCGCCCGCGCGGCGGCGCCGGCGGGGTCCCCCGCGGAGAACGAGAACTGCACGGCGAAGTCCGCGTACAGCATCTCCGAGGGGTTCTCCTCGCGCGCCGCGTCGAGGATGCGGACCGCATCGGAGAACCGCTGCCGCTCCGCGAACGCGCGGGCGAGGTCGACGACGTGCGAAGTCTGGTCCGCCGCCCCGCGGACACCTGCGATCGCGTCCGCGACCGCGCCGTCGGCGGTCTCCGGCCGCCGCAGCCTGATCCGGATCGCCAGCCTGCGGACAGAGAGGTCCCCCGGGTTCGCGGCGAGCGCGAGCGCGATCGCGGCCTCCGCGTCGGGCTCGCGTCCGGCGACGAGGTGCGCCGCCGCCTCGAGCGCGGCGACGTGGACGTCTCCCGCGCCGAGGGAGCGCGCCGCCGCGGCATGGAGCAGGGTCGCGGACGAGTCGCCCATCGCCGCGGCTGCGGCGGCCGCGGCCTGGTGGAGGGCGCACCGGTCGGCGTCTGCGGAGACCGTGGGGGAGAGGGCGTCCGTCAGGAGTGCCAGCGCCGTCGCGGCCTCGCCGCGGGCGAGCAGCACCTCGGCCGCACGGAGCGTCGCCGGGGCGCATCCCCGGTCGAGCTGGATCGCCTGGCGCGCGAGGAGTTCCGCGGCGCGCGGGTCCTTCTCGTCGAGCGCGCACCGCGCGAGGCGGACGGCCATCTGTTGGGGGATCGCGGGCGGGAGCCCCGCGAAGGCGGCGGCCCGCCGGTACGCGGCGATCGCCGCCGGACGGTCCCCGTCGAGGAACGCGGCCTCCGCGCGGAGGAACCAGTAGACGCCGTCGTTCGCGCGCCAGCGCTCGATCGCGTCGAGCGCCTGCCGAGCCTCGCGGAACTTCCGCTCGGCGAGGAGGACGCGGCCTTCGAGGAACCCCCTGAGATCCGCCGGCGACGACGGCGAGATCCCCGCGAGGAGCGGACGGGCCCGTGCGGCGGACTCGGGCGTGCCCCCGTCGAGATCGAGCTCCGCCAGCACCGCGACGGCCGTGGCGAGCGGATCGCCGGGCGTGACTCCGAGCACCGCGCGGGCGGTCTCCGCCGCCTGCGCGATCTGGCCCGTCGCGTAGAGGAGTTCCGCGAGGACGGCCGAAGGCCCGTCCCCTCGGAGCGCGTCCACCGCCTCGGCGGCCGTCGCGCCCTCGGCGAGTCGCCGGAGCCGCTCCAGCGCGGCGCGCCCCTCGCCGTGGACCTTCTCGAGCGCGCCGTCGAGGATCTCCCGCGCGCGGGCCCGGCGGCCGAGGATCAGCAGGGCCTCGCCGAGGCGCTGGGCGGTCGCGGCATTTCCGGGAAGCGCGGCGTCCAGGGCCTCGAGGTCCCGCGCCGCGTCCTCGAGGAGGCGCAACTGCAGCGCGCAGTCGGCGCGGAGTGCGAGGAGGTCGGTGTTGCCCGGCTGGAGCGCGAGCCCCCGCGACGCCGCCCGGAACGCGGCCGACGCGTCGCCGGCCGACGCCATCGCCAGCGCCTCGAGGCGGTAGAGCGCCGGATCCGACGGACGGAGCGAACGCGCCCGCGCGATGGCGCTCGCAGCCTCCGACGCGTTTCCGCCGGCCGAGCGGGCCTCCGCCACCACGAGCCACGCGTCGCTCGTCGGGGCGGAGCGCCGCAGGGCGAACTCGACGCCCGCGAGCGCGTCCTCGTGGCGTCCCGCCGCGAGGAGGAGGCGCGCGCGTCCCACTTCGAGCGGGAGGCTCGGCGCGGACGGGTCGCGGAGCCCTTCGAGGCGCACGACCTCGGCGTTCAGGATGCGTTCGCGCTCGGCCGCGTCGGTGATCGCGAGAGCGTCGGACATCGTCGCCAGCGCGCGCCGGATCGCCGCCGGGACGGCCGCTCCGGGCGAGTGCTTCGCGAGCTCCCACGCGGCGATCGCGCCCGCCGTGTCTCCCCGCGCGGCGCGCACGTCGCCCTCGAGCAGCAGGATCGAGGCGTCGGACGGATTCCGGAGCCGCGCCGCGGCGACGGCCTCCGCCGCCTCCGCGAACGCGCCGCGCTGGAGGCGCGACAGGGCGAGCGCGGCGGCAAGCGCGCCGTGCGGATCGGCGTCCGGGGAGTTCGCCGCGAACAGGTGCTCGGACATCCGCCAGTCGCCCTGGCGGGAGAGGAAGTGTTCGATCTCGGTCGCCACCGCGAGGTCCGGCTTCGCCTTCAGCGCGCGGGCGAAGTGGTCGCGCGGGAGGTTCCCCTCCCGCTGCCAGAGGTAGATGCTCTGGCCGGCCAGCGACTCCAGCGTCGCGCGGAGCGAGTCGCGCGCGTCGGGCAGCAGCGCGTCGAGGCCCCGCGACGCGGCGGAGTAGGCGTCGGCGAAGGACCCCTTCGAGAGCAGCAGCCGCGCCTCGAGCACCGAGGCGATCTCCTTCGGCATCCCCGTGCGGTCGAGCGCGGAGAACGACGACTCGGCGTCGGCGATCGCCGCGAGCGCGTCGGCGCTGTACGCGGACGGATCGAACACGCCGATCGAGTTCACGTGGCACTCGGCGAGGAGGATGCGGATCGGAGCGGACCGCGGGTGGCGGTTCCGGCCGACGGTCAGCACGTCGATGACCTGCACCATGTCCGGCGACGGCCGGCCGAGCTCCAGCTCCGCGAACAGCAGGAACGCCTCCGGCGGCGCGAGCGGGAGCCGCGTGCAGTCGAGGGCGAGGGCGCGCGCCGCGTCGCGGTTCCCGGCCGCAAGCTCGACGGAGGCGCGCAGGAGCGTCACGCGGAAGCTCCGCGGCGAGAGGGAGTGCGCCTTCCGGACGGGGCCGAGGACGGACTCCGGCGGCAGCCCGGCGTTGTGCATCGACACGGCGAGGTCCGCCCATGCGTCCCGGTCCCCCGGGAGCATCTCGATGACCTGCTGGAGCTCCCGGATCGCGTCCGAGAAGCGACCGTCCCGGAAGGACGTGGCGGCCTGCTCCTTCAGCGCCCAGGGAGAGAGCGGCCGGTGGCTGCGCCTCCAGAGGACTCCCGCCACCGCGGCGACGCCGAGCACGAGCAGCGCGATCTTCGCCGCCCGGTAGCCCGGGTGCCGATTCATCGGGAGACGCTTGGCGCCGCGGCGGCGCCCGCACGCCGCGCAGTCCGACTCGAAGACGGACCCCCGCGCGCCGCAGACGCAGACCGCGAGGAACGTCGCTCCGCACTTCGCGCACTCGTCGGCGTCGGCGAGCCCGCGCGTGGCGCAGAGATAGCACCGCACGACGGTGGCCGTCTGCCGGTCGCGCGGCGTTTCCGGGGTCTCGGTCATGGGAGCCGCGCAGGGTACTCTCCGCCGCCGCGCCGCTCCGACGAATGCAGGCGCGCGGCCCCTCGCGTTCCTTGGGGCGGCACCGCGGCGGCGGTCTACTCGAAGGCTTCCATGCTGATCCTCGGCGTCAACGCTTCGAGCCACAACACGTCCGCGGCCCTGCTGGCCGACGGGCGCCTGGCCGCGTTCGCCGAGGAGGAGCGGTTCAACCGCGAGCGGTACACGATGGGGTTCCCGGAGGGCGCCGTCCGCTTCGCCCTCGGACACGCGGGAGTCCGCGCGGAGGACGTGGACGCGGTCGTCTTCGCCGGGAGCCCGACCGCGGAGATCCTGCATTCCGCGTGGGACGCGCTCCGCCTCGCCGGTCGCCCGTGGTACCGGACGTGGCTCCGCGACCAGGCCCTCGTGACGGGGGCCTACAAAGGGTGGAACCAGAAGCGGCGCCTCCGCAGCCGGTTCGGCTGGACCGGCGAGAGCCGGTGCCTGCCGCACCACGACTGCCACGCGTCGAGCGCGTACCACTGCTCCCCGTTCGACGACGCCGCGGTGCTCACGATCGACGCGCAGGGCGACGGCATCGCGACCGCCATCTACGAAGGACGCGGAGGGCGCCTCCGCCGCCTCCGTTCGTGGGGGTTCCCGGAGCACTCGCTCGGCCACTTCTACGACGTCGTCGGCGAGTGGCTCGGATTCAAGCCCGTGAAGGACGCGGGGAAGACGATGGGGCTCGCGCCGTACGGCGACGCGAAGCGCCGCCGCGCGGACTTCGACCGGTTCACGCGGATCGACGCGGACGGGACGTTCACGGCGGACCTCGATTTCCTGAAGGAGTCGAGGGAGCGCCGCGCGTCGCCGCGGTTCGAGGCGCTCTTCGGCCCCGCGCGCGACCTCTCGCGGGACTCCGACCCGACCGACCCGCGCTGGGCCGACGTGGCTGCCGGGGCGCAGTGCGTGATCGAGGACGCGGTCTTCGCGCTCGCGCGCGAGGCGAGGCGCATCACGGGCCTTCCGAACCTCTGCATCGCGGGCGGCGTCGGTCTCAACAGCGTCGCGAACGGGAAGCTCGACCTCGCGGGGATCTTCGAGGAGGTCTGGATCCAGCCGGCCGCCTACGACGCCGGGCTCTCGCTCGGCGCGGCGCTCCTCGCGTGGCACGGCGCGGGCGGCGCGCGCCGGTTCACGATGGAGCACGCGTACTGGGGTCCGGACACGAAGCCGGAGGACGTCCGCGCGGCGCTCGAGGTCGCGAAGGCGGAGTACCGCGAGACGCCGGACGCCGCGGCGACGGCGGCCGAACTCGTCGCGAAGGGGCGGATCGTCGGCTGGTACCAGGGCCGCGCGGAAGTGGGCCCGCGCTCGCTCGGGAACCGGAGCATCCTGGCGGACCCGCAGCGCGCCGACGCGAAGGACGTCGTCAATCGCGAAGTGAAGCACCGCGAGCCGTTCCGGCCGTTCGCGCCGTCGTGCACGCTCGAGGACTCGCACCGCTGGTTCGAGAGCGGACGCGCGACTCCGTTCATGCTGAAGGTGTGGCAGGTGCGCGCGGAGGCGAGGGCGAAGCTCCCCGCGATCACGCACGTGGACGGCTCCGCGCGGCTCCAGACGGTCACGCCGTCGGAGAACGCGCTCTACCACCGGCTCCTCGTCGAGGTCGGACGCCGCACCGGGATCCCCTGCGTCCTCAACACGTCGTTCAACATCCGCGGCGAGCCGATCGTCAATTCGCCGATGGACGCGCTCAAGTGCTTCTTCACGACGGGACTCGACGCGCTGGTGATCGGCCCGTACGTGCTCGAGAAGCGCCGCGTCCGGGGAGCCTGACGGTGGCCCGCGTCGCGTACGTCGCGTGGGCGTTCCCCGTCACGACGCAGACGTTCACGGTGCGCGAGATCGCCGCGCTCCGCGACCGCGGGATCGACGTGACCGTCTTCACCGCGCGCTCGCCGCGGGGCGAGGCGCTGGACGAGGACGCGGAGCGCGAGCGGGCCCTCGCGGTCGTGCTGCCGCCGATCGTCGGGTTCCGCACGCTCGGCTCGGTGCTCGCGTGGGCGCTCCGGCGTCCGTTCCGGACCGCGGCGACGTTCCTCCGGAGCCTAGGCGGAACCTACGCGGACCGGCCGCTCTCGCACCGCCTGCGCGCGCCGGCGCACGTCGCCGCGGGAGCCGCGATGGCGTCGCGCGTCCGCAGCATGGGCGGCTTCGGGCGCATCCACGCGCAGTTCCTCGACGCGGGTTCGACGGCGGGATGGGCCGCAGCGCGGCTTCTCGACCTGCCGTTCTCGTTCGCGAACCACACGGCCTACAACCCGTTCCTCGCCGCGGTGAAGTGCCGCGACGCCGACCGCGTCGTCTGCATCTCGGAGCACGACCGCGCGACGCTCGCCGCGCAGGCGGGCTGGACGGCGCCGCCGCCGCACTTCGCCGTCTCGCGCGTCGGGATACGCCTCGCCGAATGGAGCGGGCTCGCGCGGAGACCGGAGCCCCGGCGCGTGCTCGTGGTCGCTGCGCTCCGCGAGAAGAAGGGCCACCGCGTGCTGCTCGCCGCGTCCGCGCTGCTCGCGCGCCGCGGCGCGCCGGTCCGGCTGGTGTTCGCCGGCGCGGGGCCGTGCGAGGCGGATCTCCGGGCGGAAGCCGCGCGGCTCGGGGCCGACGTGGAGTTCCTCGGCGCGGTCCCGCCCTCCGGCGTGCGCGCGGAGACCGCACGGGCCGCGGTCGCGTGCCTTCCCTGCGTCCGGGCGGCGAACGGCGACGTGGACGGGATCCCCGTGGCGCTCATGGAGGCGATGGCGGCGGGCGTCCCGGTCGTCTCGACCCGGATCTCGGGCATCCCGGAACTCGTCGAGGACGGCGAGACGGGCCATCTCGCGGAACCCGGAGTCGCGGAGTCGCTCGCGGACGCGCTGGACCGAGCGCTCGGCCCGCGGGGCGAAGCTCTCGCCGACGCGGCGCGGGCGGCCGTCGCCGCGCGCCACGATCTCCTGCGCACGTCGGAGGGTCTCGCGGCGATCCTCGCGGGGAACGCGCGATGAACCGTCCCCGCCTCTCCGTGGTGATCCCCGCATACAACGAGTCGCGGCGACTGCCGCCGACGCTCGCCGCGGTCCGCGCATGGGCGGAATCGAAGCCGTTCGCGGCGGAGGTCGTGATCGTGGACGACGGGAGCTCCGACGGCACGGCCGACGTCGCCCGCGCAGCGCTCGCGGGGATCGAGCACCGCGTCCTCGTGCACGAGCGGAACCGCGGGAAGGGCGCCGGCATCCGCACGGGCATGTGCGCGGCGCGCGGCGAGTTCGTCCTCTTCAGCGACGCGGACCTGAGCACTCCGATCGAGGAGGCCGACCGGTTCCTCGAGGAGCACGCGAAGGGCGCGCCGGTGGTGATCGGCACGCGGAAGTCCGCGGGCGCGAACGTGCTCCGGCGCCAGCACCCGGTCCGGGAGAACATGGGGAAGGTCTTCACCTGGCTCTCGAACCGCCTCGTCTGCCGCGGCATCTCGGACTTCACGTGCGGGTTCAAGAGCTTCCGCGCCGACGCGTGCGCGCGGATCTTCCCCTACCAACGCGAGGACGGGTGGGCCTACGACAGCGAGATCCTCTATCTCGCGCAGGCCCGCGGCTTCCCGGTGAAGGAACTGCCCGTGCGCTGGACGAACGATCCGAGCACGCGCGTGCGCCTCCTCCGCGACGCGATCGGCAGCTTCGCGGGGCTCATGCGCATCCGCGGACGCGCGGCGTTCGGGAGCTATCGCGAGACCGCGGCGCCGGCCGCGGCGGCGGACGCGGGGGCGGCGCCGTGAGCTTCTGGCTGTGGGAGTCCCTGCCGTGGATGTACCGGATCCTCGGCCTCGGCTGGACCGTGGTCGCGGTGCTGATCCTCGTCTTCGCGCTCTTCGCCCCGCTCTCGCGGGCGCTCGTGCTCGGGTTCGCCGTGCTGATCGGCACGCAGTGCTGGCACGGTCCCACGTACTGCATCACCCGGGCGATCCGGTGGTGGGTCGTGGCGATCCTCGCCGTGCGGGCGGTGCGGGCGGTCGCGCGCCTCGGGCGGTCCACGTCCCCGCCGTCCCCCGGACGGACCGCCATGCTTCTCATGGGGGCCCTCGCCGTGGGGTCCGCGCTCTGGGCGAGGGATCCGCGCAGTTCGATCCTGCTCGCGGCGTCGTTCGTGATGGGCCTCGTCATCATCTTCATCGGGCTCTGGCGCGTGCTCGACCACGTGGACCTCGCGGCGCAGCTCCCCGGGCCGGCCGCATGGTTCGGCCTCCTCGTGTTCGGCGCGAGCTACCTCGCGGTGCTCGTGGCCTGGGCGACGAACGACTGGCCGCAGTGGGTGCGCACGGGCTGGGAGGGCCGGTTCAGCGGGATCTTCATCAACGCGAACATGCTCGGACTCCTCGGAGCGACGCTGCTCCCGCTCGTGGCCGCGGCGCCCCGGCAGGTGCTCGGCCGGATCTCGGCGATCCGCTGGCTCGTGGTGGCGGCGATCGGGTACGCGATCTTCCTGTCCGGGTCGCGGAGCGCGATCATCGGAAGCGCCGGCGCGTTGATCCTGATCCTGTTCTACCGGAACCGCGCCGGAGCCGTCGCGCTGGTCACGCTCGGAGGCGCCGCGCTCTGGGCGGGGGTCACCTACGCGCCGCTCGACGCGTACGAACTCGACCAGTCCGCGTTCGGGCACATCACCCGCACGAAGCACCTGAGCACTCTGAGCGGCCGCTTCGAGCTCTGGGAGCTCGGCCTCGACGCCGCGCGCGAGAACCCCGTGGCGGGCGGCGGATGGGGCGCGTCCCGCGTGCTGCACGACGACGACTTCGGCTCGGAGGATCTCATGTCCGCCGGCGGCATCTACCGCGGGACGAACCTCCACAGCGCGCACATCCAGATCCTCGTGGACCTCGGCTGGACGGGGCTCCTGCTGTTCTGGATCTACTGCGCGGACGTGATGCGCTTCGGGCTCTCGGTCCTCGGCGCGGCGCGCACAGCGCGGAACGAGACCCTCCTCCTCGTCTTCGCGAGCGCGGCCGGCATGATCGCGGACACGTTCGTGCACGGCGGCGTGTTCTCGATGGGGAGCCCGGGCGCGCTGATCTTCTGGGCGTTCGGCACCGTCTGCCTGAAGGAAGGGTCGCTCATGCGCCAGAGGGCTCGCGAGGAGCGCCTCCGCGGAAGCGGGCCGTCGTGGCGTCCGCGGGAGCGGCCCGCCGACGCCGGAGCGCCCGCGCAGTGAAGCCGGATGCGCGCGCTGCGCTCGCCGCCGGTGCCGCCGCGGCGCTCGTCGCGCTCGCGCTGAATCCGGGCGCCGTGGACAACGTCGACTCCCGGCTCGTGCTCCGCACCGCGGAGTCCCTGATCGACCACGGGTCGTTCGCGCTGCGCGACGTCGCCGGGACGCCGCTCGGCAGCGTCGAGTACGGGGCCTTCGATCCTTCGGGCGCGTTCCAGATGAAGTTCGGCCCGGGCAACGCGATCCTCGCGGTGCCCTTCGTGGCCGCCGGGCGCGCGCTGCTCGGCCCGCTCGCCGGAGCGGATGCCGGCGAGGCGGGCTTCGCCCTGGCGACTCCGTTCTGGTTCGGCGCGGCCGCCGCGCTGCTCCGCTCGCTGACGTCGCGTCTCTGCGGCGCGCGGGCCGCGTGGTGGGCGGTCGCCGCGCACTGTTTCGCGGGCTACGGACTCGTCTACGGCCGCTCGTCGTATCTCGAGACGCCGCTCACGGCGTGCGTGCTGCTCGCGTGGCTCGCCGCGTGGCGCTGCCGCGAAGGCGGCGGATGGAGGCCGGCGCTCGCGCTGGGTGCGGCGTGCGGCGCCGCGCTCTGGATCAAGACGGCGTCGGCGCTGTTCCTCGTCGGCGTGCCGATCGTGCTCTCGGCGTCCGGCGGACGGGGCGTCCGCGCCTCCGCGCGGGCGCTGGTCGCGTTCGCGCCGCTCGCGGCGCTCTACCTCTGGTCGAACGACGTGAGGTTCGGCGATCCGTTCGAGACGGGATACGCGGGCAGCCTGCGGTTCGACCGCCCGGCGGCGGAGGGGAGCTTCGACCTCCTCTTCTCGGAGCGCGGACTCCTCTTCCATGCGCCGCTCGCCCTGGCCGGCACGGCGGCGCTCGCGTTCCGCGGCGCCGGGCCCGCCGGGTTCCGCGCGGCGCTCGC
>JAJVHW010000057.1 GCA_022072415.1 Planctomycetota bacterium | reverse complement strand
CGAGCGCGAACGCGTGTGGCGGCGGACCCGGGCGCCGCGACGCGGCCCCGACAGCGTGCGCATCGGCAGGGGACGCATCGGCGGCGGGCGCGGCGTCGTCGCCGGGCTCCGTCGGGTGCGGGATCGACATCGGCGGGATCGGCGCCGTCCGGTCGCCGTCGGACGGGGGATCCGGCTCGTCCGACGCGCGGGCCGCGTGCGGCGCCGCGGAGACCTCGACCCGCGCCTCGATCCCGCGGATCCGAGGATCTCCGGCCGCCATCGTCGCGAGGTCGCCGCCTTCCGGGTCGAGCAGGTCGCGCCCGCCGGACATCGCCCGCACGAAGACGAGCACCGGCCCTTCCTGGCCGATCCGCAGCCGGTCCCCGCGGAGCATCCGCCGCGGGCCGCCGAGGCGCGAATCGCCCACGTACGTGCCGTTGGACGAGCCCAGGTCCTCTGCGAACACCCCGTCGTCGCGGAGCTCGATCCGCACGTGTTCGCGGGACACGAGGGGATGGATCACGCGCACGGCGCACGACGAGCCGCGCCCGACGACGATCGCGCCGCCGTGCGCGTCGCCGCCCACGGTGACCGGCTTGCCGTCGTGCTCGAGCTCGAGCGTGCGCGTCATGCCGCGGCCTTCCTCGCGGGGGCGTCCTCCGGCGGCCGGCCCGTCACCGACCGCTTCACCGCGATGAACGCGACCACCGCGGAGACGACGATCCAGAGGAACCCCCAGAGCACCGACGGGACTCCCGAGATCCGCTCGAGCGCCGCCGCGTCCGACGACGCGTGGTCCTGGTCGAGGATGTCCGTCTTGATGTCCACGATCGCGTAGAGGCAGGACGTGACGCCGATCCCCTGCATCGCCGCGCGGGACACCATGGGCGGCAGCGCGGCGAGCGACGCGAGCAGCACGCCCATCAGCGCCGCGAACCACCGTCCGAAGCTCCCGGGCGGCATGTACCGGAACGCCACGAGCGCCACGAGGATGCCCGTCGCCGCCGCGAGCCACGACGAGAGCCTCGTCCGCGACGCGAGCAGCAGGAAGGCCGCCCCGAACGCGACGCTCCCGAGGTATCCCGCCGACGCGATGACGAACGGCGTCCCGCCGGACGTGACGCAGAGCCCGCCGAGGCCCTCGGTCACCTCCACGCGGTCGATGCGTCCGCCGGTCAGCACCGCCGCGATGCCGTGCGAGAGCTCGTGCGTCGTCACCACGAACACCTTCAGCGGGTAGACGACCGGCGTGCGCCAGAGGAGCGCCACGGCGATCCAGATCGCGGAGAGGACGAGCACCGTCCGCACGTCGATCTTCGCGTCGGGCTTCCGGTCCTCCGCACGGGGCGTCTTCGCCATCGGGGGGAGGATACGCGGCGGAACGCCGGGACCGTCAGGCGGACCCGCGCGGTCCGGCCGCGCGCCGCGACGGGCTCCGCTCCGCGCTCCGCGGAGCGGCGGCGGCTACTCCGCCTTCGGCGCCGGGACCACGTCCACCTCGTTGGCGGAGGGCTCCCAGCACATGCTCTTCCGGAGCTGGCGGTTCTCCGCGCCGCGGACGCCGGGCGACGCGAGGATCGCCTGGCGGATCTCCTCAAGGATGCGGCCGTGCTCTTCCGGGATGTCGGTCTTCTGGCTGTAGCCGTCGCCGAACTCGCGGGAGAAGCGGTTGTAGAGGCGGAGGGGGTCCGGGGTCGGGGCGCACTCGCCGAGGAGGCGCTCGCCGTCGAGCCAGGAGATCCCGTCGTGGACGGAGCCGTCCTCCATCTCGATCCGGCTGTCCACGACGAGGGAGAGGACGAGGTAGTAGTCCGGGTCCTTCTGCCGCGCCGCGAGGATCGGGCGGAGGACGGGGCGGAGGTCGGCCTTCGCCGGGCCGGCGCCCCCGCCGCCCGGGGCGCGGCCCTTCCCCTTCGAGGGGGGGAGGGTCACGGCGATCCGGTCCGAGCCGGAGGGGGCGCGCGGGACGTCCGGAGCCGGAGCGCCCGTCGGGGCACCCGTCGGAGCACCCGTCGGGGCGCCCGCGCCGGGCTGCTTGTCCTTGTTGCGGTACCACCACATGGTGCTTCCCGGATCGGCATTTTCCGGGACGGGAACTGAGCCTCGCGGGGTCTTCCTTCCCGGACTTCTTGCGCGTGCCCTGCGGAGGCGATGGATGATCTCGGCCGTGAGCCCGATCCGGAAGCCGGACCTGAAGCTCGTGACCGTGCCCGGCGCCTCGCCCGGCGCGGCCGGCGGGAACCTGTCCCGGGACGACTTCGAACGCATGACGACCGAGCTCTCCGAACCCCTCTTCGCGACCGCGCTCCGGCTCACGCGGAACCGCGCCGACGCCGAGGACCTCGTCCAGGACACGCTCCACCGGGCCTGGCGGGCCCTCGCGTCGTTCGAGAAGGGGAGCCGCTTCAACGCCTGGATCTTCCGCATCCTCCGGAACGCGTTCCTCAACCGGATCCGGAAGGCCCGCCTCGCCCCCGAGGTCACGGACCCCGACACCCTCGATCCGGCCGACCGCGCGGAGGTCGTCCCGGACATCCGTTCGCTCCGCGAACTGCCCGACCTCGCCGACCGGCACTTCGACGAGCGCGTGAAGCGCGCCCTCGACTCCGTGCCCGAGGTCTACCGCACCCCGTTCCTGCTCTTCACCCTCGCCGACATGACCTACGACGAGATCGCCTCCGCGCTCGAGATCCCCGTCGGGACCGTGATGTCGCGGCTCCACCGCGCGCGGACGCACCTCCGGGAGCGGCTGCAGCCGTACGCGGCCGAGCGGAACCTCGCCGGAGACGGCGCATGAAGGACGCACGCAAGATGGACGCGACGCGGTTCGACGAGCAGGTCCACGCGTGGATCGACGGGGAACTCTCCCCCGACGAGGACCGCGCGATGGAGGAGTGGTGCGCCGCCCACCCCGAGGCCCGGGAGCGCGCGGAGCTCGAGCGGGCGTTCGAGGCACGGATCCGTTCGGCGCTGCTCTCCGGAAGCGACGGCCGCGCGTTCGTCGCCGACGCGCTCCGCCGCACGCGCCCGGCGAGGCCGCTCCAGGCGACGCGGGGGTTCGCCGCCGCCGCCTCCGTCCTCGCCGCGATCGCGGGGTTCATGTGGTTCAACTGCGTGCCGCCCTTCGAGTGCTCCTACGTGGGGGCGATGGAAGCCGCCGCGACGGCTCCGGCGGTGCGCGCGGAGCCGGTGTCGCCGGACCGCATGACCGCGGCGCTCCGGACCATCGGCACGCTCGGCGACATGTGCGAGCGCGTGGACGTCGCCCACTGCTGCGGCGAGGGCAGCGCGCGGTGGCGCCTCAGGCTCCCGTGCGGGTCCCCGATCGCCGTGGTCGAGGGGCGCTGCGCGCACGACGCGCCGTCGTTCCGCCGCCGCCGCGAAGCCGGGGGCGGCGTGCTCTGGGTCGCCGAGAAGACGGCGGACACGATCGTCTGCTTCCGCGACCCCGGCTCGGGCGGTTACGTGTCGCTCGTGGGGTCCGTTCCCTCGGCGAATCTGGAGCAGGCTGCGCTTAGCCTCCGGGAAGCGCTCGGCCGGTAGGGCGCGGGTCCCGATCCCGGATGTGCAGATGAACCTTCCGATCGTCGCGCCGCGGCGCCCGTCCCTCGTCCGCAGGGCGGTCGCGGCGGCGGCGCTGCTGCTCGTCGCCGCCGTGCTCGCGGTGCTGGGCGCGCCCGGTCCGCTCGCCGCGCAGGACGGCCTCCCGGTCGTCACCGTCTCCGCGAAGTTCGACCCCGCCGGGACTCCGGCCGGCGGCACCGCCGTGATGGAGATCCGGCTCTCGATCGCGCCGGGGTGGCACCTCTACCCGCCGGGCGGCGACCAGGACCCGCCCTCGTTCAAGTGGGAGGGGCTCCCGGAGGGAGTCGCGGCGGGCGCGCTCGAGTTCGTCACGAAGCCCCACGAGATCGAGTCCTTCGGCCAGAAGTCGATGGCGTTCGACGGCGAGCTCGTGCTGCGCCAGCCGTTCACGATCGCGGCGTCCGTCGCGCCGGGCGAACTCGCGGTGAAGGGCTCCGGCGGATGGATGCGCTGCGACGAGGGCAACTGCACGTGGGACAAGAAGGTCCCGGTGTCGGCGACGCTCGTCGTGCGTCCGGCCGCGGGAGCGGTTCCGGCCCCGGGCGGGCAGGAGGCCCCGACGCCCGCAGGAGGCGGGGCCGACGGCGGTAACGGAGGAGGCAACGCAGGCGGCATCGCAGGCGACGGGGCGGCGAAGCCGTCGATGCCGATGGGGGACCTCCTCTGGAAGGCGTTCCTCGCAGGGCTCATCACCCTGCTCACGCCGTGCGTCTTCCCCATGCTCCCGGTCACGATCAGCTTCTTCAGCAAGCAGAAGGGTCCGGCGCTCCCGCGGGCGCTCGTCTACTCGTTCGGGATCGTGTTCACGATCACGGCGCTCGGGATCATGTTCGGCTCCGCGCTGGACAAGCTCGCCGCCGGGTGGGTGTTCAACGCGTGCGTCGGGACGCTCTTCCTGATCCTCGCGTTCTCCCTGTTCGGCGGGTTCGACCTGAAGCTCCCCGGGTTCATCGTGGACTACTCCACGGAGAAGAGCGGGAGCGGCGGGCACCTCGGCGCGTTCTTCATGGCCGTGACGCTGGCGCTCACGTCGTTCTCGTGCTCGGCCCCCTTCCTCGCGCTGATGCTCCAGGACTTCCAGGGGGGCGACAAGGCGCGGGCCGTGACGGGTCTCCTCGTCTACAGCGGCACGATGGCGGCGCCGTTCTTCCTGTGCGCGCTCTTCCCCGCCGCGCTCCGTGCGCTGCCCCGCGCCGGGGCGTGGATGAACGCCGTCAAGGTCACGATGGGGTTCGTGGAACTCGCCCTCGCCTTCAAGTTCCTGCGCGCGGTGGCGCTCTACTTCGACAGCGACGCGCTGCCGCGGAACTTCGTGATCGCGATCTGGGTCGCGTGCCACCTGGGCGCCGCGCTCTACCTGTTCGGATACCTGGTCCTGCCCCACGACAGCAAGGCCGAGTCGATCGGCGTCGTGCGCATGCTCTTCGGCGTGATGTTCCTCGCGATCGCCGTCTACCTCGTGCCCGGGGTCTTCCGGAAGCCGCTGGCGCCGACGCTCGAGGCGTTCATCCTGAGCAAGCCCGACGAGATCGAGATCTCGTCCGCGGGCGGGGGAAGCGGGAAGACCGCCCACCTCCCGTGGCGGATGAACGACTGGGAGGGGACCCGCGCGGCCGCGAAGCTCTCGGGGAAGCCGCTGCTGATCGACTTCACCGGCTTCGCCTGAATCAACTGCGTCGAGCTGGAGCAGATGATCTCCGGCTCCGCGGCGGTGCGCCGCGAACTCGAACGGTTCGAACTCGGGCAGATCTCCATCCGGATCCCGGAGGACGAGGCCCTCTCCGACGTGCAGTGGGACCTGATGAGCCGGCTCACCGGCACCAACTCGATCCCGCTCCACGTGGTGATGGACCACGACGGGAAGATCCTCTCGCGGATCAGCTACGACCCGATCCCGAACGAACGTCTCTACCTCGAGTTCCTCGCGAAGGGCTACGCCGCCTTCGTCAAGGGACGCTGAGCGTCACTTCACCGACGCGCGAAGCGCGGTCAGCGTGACGGGCGCCGTGGACGCCGCGATCGCGTCCACGACTTCCTGCCCCTTCACGATGCGGCCGAGCGGGGTCCATGCGCCGCGGAGGGCGGCATCGCCCTGGGGCGCGTCGGAGGCGGCGAACCACTGGCTCGAGCCGCTGTCGGGATGCGGCCCGCGGGCGAGCCCGATGTCGCCCTTCGCCGGCGGCTTCGCGGCGTCGCCGGCAGGACCCTCGGCGGGGAGGAACCAGCCCGGACCGCCGGTGCCGTCGCCGCGGGGGCAGCCGGTCTGCGCGAGCGCCTGCGGCACGACGCGGTGGAACGTGAGGCCGTCGTAGAAGCCGTCGCGGGCGAGCTTCCACACCTGCGCCACCGAGTTGAACGCCGCGGCGCCGTCGAGTTCGGCGACGAACCCCCCGGCCGACGTCTCCGCCGCGAGCTGGAGCTTCTTCGGCGCCGCGCCGCGGGTGCCCACCTCCACGGTCACCGGCTTCGCCGACGGCGTGTCCGCGCCGGCGGGCCCCACCCGCGCGACGAGCACGAGTTCCCCGTTCGCGACGGCGGGGAACGTCACCGTCCCGCGCATCGTCTCGCCCGCGGCGAGCTTCCGCTTCCGCGTCGGCCGCACCACCAGCGACGGCGCCCCGTCGTCCTCGTGCCACGCGCCGAAGAGCCTCGTGACGGTCGCCCGCGTCTCGCCGCCGAAGGCCACGTCCACGCGGACCGCGTCCGACGCGAGGCGGATCTCCGGCACGTCGAGGAAGCCGCCGGTCCGGTTCGTCACGGCGACCTTGAGCACGATGTCGTCGCCGAGCTTCACCGACGTGCTCTCCGCTGCCGCCTCGACGCGGAGGTCGCCCTCGGCCGCCGAGAGCGGACCGCCGGCCGCGGCGAACAGCGCGACGACCAGGAGCGCGGCCGCCCTCACGGCGCCGCCTCGGCGCGGAGCACGCCCGCCCACGCCTCGTCCGGGGTCATCGTCGTCATGCAGATGGGATCGTCGCACACCCGGAGGCGGCAGGGGGAGCAGTACACCTGCTTCCACACCACGGCGACGCGCCTCCCGGGCGGAGCGTAGACCGCCGGGTCCTTCGGCCCGAAGAGCGCGACGGTGCGCACGCCCGCCGCCGCGGCGATGGCCACTGGCCCCGAGTCCGCGCCGACCACGAGGTCCGCGCCCCGGAGGAGGGCGACGAGGTCCGCGAGGCTCCGCGTCTCCGGCGTGAGCTCCGCCGCGCCGTCGGACGCCGCGACGATCCGTTCCGCGAGGTCCCGCTGGCCCGGACCGAACGACACGAGGGGCGCGAGCCCGCGCTCGTCGCGGAGACGCCTCGCGAACGCGCCGAACCGCTCCGGCGGCCACCGCTTGAACGCGCCGAAGTCGCTCGTCCCCGAGACGAGCACCGCGAAGCGCCCGATCCCGCGCCGCGCGAGTTCGGCGCGCATCGCTTCGTCGGACTCCGGACGGACGGGAGGCAGGACCGGCGCCGCGTCCGGCGCCCCGGGAGCCAGGGCGCGGACCAGACGGAGCGCGCGCGCCGACCGGTGCTCCCCTGCCGGGCCCGCCGGGACCCGTTCGTTCACGAAGCGATGGGCTCCCTCCCGCGCCTCGCCGGGCGGGAGGCCGATCCGCCGCGGCGCGCCAGAGAGCCGCGCGAGCACGCCGCTCTTCAGGTTCCCCTGGAGGTCGATCGCCGCGTCGGGCCGCCACGCGCGGACCGTCCGCCGCGCCTCGAGGACCGCGCCGATCCCGCCGCGCCGCCGGAACGTGAACAGTCGGTCGATCTGCGGATGACCTTCCAGCACGCCCGCGTGCCGGTCCTCGACGAGCCAGCCGATCTCCGCGTGCGGCATCGCCGCACGGAGCGACGCCAGCGCGGGCAGCGCGTGCACGACGTCGCCCAGCGCCGACAGGCGAACGAGCAGCACGCGGCGGGGCGGTTCCGGGGGCATTCGCGGCGGATGATCCTACAATGAAGTCCGAATGCCCCGACCGACACGCCGTGCCGTTCTTGCCGCGCTCGCCCTCGTCGCCGCGTCGGCGGCGATCGTCGGCGACCCCCGCGCGCCCCGAGGCGCCACGGCCGCCTGCCTCGCCCCGACCGACGTGCGCGTGGACGACTCCGGCGCGGTCGGCCCGTTCTGGGGGAACGAGTCCGGCGCGCTCCTCCACGTGCGGAATCCCCTCCAGTTCGAGATCGAGCTGGTCCTCCGCCCGGCCGGGTCCAACGCGGGCGAAGTCGTCGCCCGGCAGGACGACGCGAACGACTTCTACGTGGGGCTCTCCCGCGAGCGCTGGCGGAGCTTCAACGGCGGCACGCTGAACGCCACCGAGGACTTCGCGTTCTCGGCGGTCACGTACATCCCCGACGACCCGGGCACGCCCGAGGACGAGTCCCTTCCCCGCCGCGGCGCGTACGCGCAGCGCGGGAACACGATGTACGAGGTCGCCCGGGCGACGGGGCTGAGCCCCTTCGACGACGGCTCGGGCGGGCTCGTCCTTTGGCAGAGCATCTTCGACGTGGCGGCGTGCGGCCGCGACCCGACGCGCGGCCTGGTCGTGGTCTTCTCGGCGCAGCTCGGCGCGCCGGACGGACGGACCGGGATCTTCGCGTGGGACGAGGCGAGCCAGTCCCCCGTGCCCCTGGTGTTCGCGGGCGACCCGGCCCCGGAGGGCGGCGTGTTCCACTCGTTCGGGCGCATCCGCGTGAACGAGGCGGGCGACCTCGCGTTCTCCGCGGCCGCGAAGCTCGGCGACGCGTTCACCGCGGGGATGTACCTGCTGCCGATCGGCGGCGCGGTGACGAAGCTCGTCGCGACCGGGGACCCCGGCGACCCGGCGCCCGGCGGCGGGAGCTTCGCGCTCCTCACCGACTTCGACCTCGCGGCCGACCGGACCGTGGCGTTCTCGGCGGAACTCGGGAACGACCGGACGGGCCTCTTCCGCGCGTCGCCCCCCGGCTACGCCGTCACCGAGCTCGCGCGCACCGGCGACGGCACGCCCATCGGCGGGACGTTCGAGAGCTTCTCGCGCGCGATCGTGCGGATCGACGAGACGGGCGACATCGCGTTCGTCGCGTCGCTCTCGGGCGGCGTGGGCGACGGGCTCTTCAACGTTCCCGCCGGCACCACGGAGCTGGTCGGCCTCGGCATCGCCGACGGCGCCGTCACGGGCGCGTCGGTCGGGCTCGGTCGCATGGCCTACCAGACCGAGGACGGGACCCACGTGATCGCCCCCGCGGACGGAGACGAGGAGGGGCCCGGCGACTTCCGCGTCCACCGCATGGACTTCCGCAACTCCGTGAAGCCGCGCGCCGACACGCTCCGCGTCGAAGGTTCGTTCCGGCTCCCGCCGTGGGGGACGGGCCCGGGGGAACTCCCCCCTGCCGCGTTCCGGGGCGACGCCGTGCGGGAGACCCCCGCAGGACCGCTCACCGGCGGCGGACTCACGCGGGTCCGCGAGGCGCGGATCGCCGTGTCGCAGTCTCCGGGTCAGGAACTCGCGTTCTCGATCGGCGGGACCGACGGCGCGCCGACCGGGTCGGGCGAGCTGAACGGCGACCCGCTGACCGTGAAGAAGCTCGTCGTGGCCGCTGACGGCGGGTCCGCCGCGTGGACGTTCGAGAGCCTGATGGGGAACGGGACGTTCACCGTGGACCTCTCGCGGGGGACGTTCGCGCTCCGCACGTCGCGCGGCGACCTCTTCCCGTCGTTCGAGCCCGAGCGGTTCCGCGTGGCCTTGACGCTGCGGAGCGACGGCGACGTCCAGGGCGGACGCACGGGCGACGACGCCGTCTTCCACCGCGACGTGCGCCTCGACTGCGAGCTCCCGCGGTTCCCCGCCGGGCGGCGCATCCTGTCCGACGGAAGCGCCGTCACGGGCGGGGGGCTCGTCGTGGACGCCCTCCGCGTCACGCGGAAGCTCCGCGCGCTCGACGGCGGCGCCGTGGTCGCCGTGGACTCCGACGCGGTCGCGCTCTCCGGCACGCTCCGCATCTGCCCGGGGTCCACCGCTCCGGTGACGCCCACGGTGGAAGCCGACCTGACGCTCGACTCCATCGTCGCCGAGCGCGTGGTGATGTCCCGCGTGGGGAAGTCGGGCTCGCGGTACCGCTGGAAGGGCGACCTGCCCGGCGTGCCCGCGGCCCAGCTCGACATCGACGCGGTCGCCGGCACGTTCACGTTCCGCGCGAAGGGCGCGTCGCCGCTCCCGTCGCTCGTGGACGCCGACTTCCGCCGCGACGCCGCCGTGAACTCGTCCCGCGCCGCCGTGGGAGGGATGTCCGTCCCGTTCTCGCTGCGCGTGGACCGCGTCTTCGAGGACGCCTACGACATCGCGATGGCCCGCCGCCCGGGCGGGAAGCGCTTCGAGAAGTAGCCCATCGGCCGGCCGGCGCGCGAGGGGAGGCTCCACACGGGAGCCGCATCCGTCCGATAGGGAACCCGTGCAGGGCACCCGGATCCTGGTGATCGACGACGACCGCGACACGCGCTGGGCGCTTGCGGCGATCCTCCGGAAGGAGGGCGCGCAGGTGACCGAGGCGGGGAACGGCGAGGAGGCGCTCCGCTTCCTCCTCCGCGCGCCGTTCGACATGATCGTCACCGACGTGTGCATGCCCGGGCTCGGCGGCTTCGGGCTCTTCGCGGCGATCCGGTTCGGCGAGGAGCCCGAGGTCGAGCGGCTCCGGTCCGTGCCGATCCTCTTCATCTCCGGCCAGGTGCCGATCCGCGACCTCGCGAGCTCCCTCGACGCGGGGGTGGACGACATCCTCGAGAAGCCCGCCGACCCCGAGGAGTTCAAGGCCCGCGTGCGCGCCGCGCTCCGCCGGGCCCGCTCCGCCGCGCTGCCCCGCGCCCGGACCCGCGGCGACCTCGCCGACTTCGGGATGGCGGCGCTGTCGCAGGCGCTCCACCTCGCGGCCCGGAACGTGCGGCTCGAGGTCCAGAACGGCGCCGTCGGCGCCACGATCGACTTCCACAACGGCGAGATCCGCCACGCCGTCTACGAGGAGCCGGGCGCCGAGTTCCGCGGCGACGAGGGCGCCGTCCGCGCGCTCGGGATGGAGACCGGCGTCTTCCAGCTCGTCCCGCTCCCCGACAGCCTGAAGAAGAACGTCTTCGGCGACACGTCGGGCCTGCTCCTCCGCGCGGCGACCCGGTCCGACGAGATCACGGCGAAGGTGCGGTAGCCCGGTCCCCGACGTTTTGAGGAGGACCTGTTGCATCCGGCCGCGGCGAGCGTCCTGCCCGGGATGCGCCACATCCCCGCCGTCGCCCTCCTCCTCCTCGCCGGGCTCGCCTCCCCGGGGCTCACGCTCCGCGCCGAGGACAAGCCCTCCGCCGCCCCCTCGGACGCGCCTCCGCCGCACCTCGCGTCGGAGCTCACCTACGACCTCCTCCACACCTTCGAGGTGAAGAACGTCCCGGAGGGCGCGAAGTCGGTCCGCATCTGGTTCTGGGTGCCGGAGGACACGACCGACCAGAAGGTGCTCGAGTTCGCCGTGAAGTCCGCCCCCGCCGGCTGGCGCTTCACCCGCGACCGCACGAACGGGAGCCGGTTCCTCTACGCCGAGCTCGACCCGTCGAAGGCGTCGCCGCGCATCGAGACCGCCTTCAAGTTCCGCCGCCGCGCGGCGGGGGGCGACGTGGACGCGACGAAGACCCGCCCGCTCACGCCGGAGGAACTCGCGTCGTTCGCCCCGGAGCTCCGCACCGACGAGAAGCACATGTCGGTCACGGAGACCATGCGGAAGGCCGCCGACAACGTGTGCGGAAGCGAACGGAACCCGGTGATCCAGGCGCAGCGGATCGTCGAGTTCGTCCGCATGAAGTCCGACCACTATCTCGTCCACGGTCCGAAGCCGAAGGGGAAGTGCCTCGGCGACGCCGAAGAGTGCATGGCGGGCACGGGCGACTGCTGCACCGACCAGCACGCGCTCTTCATCGCGATGGCCCGCGCCCGCGGCATCCCGTGCCGCCTCCACTTCGGAAGCCGCCTCCAGGAGAAGAACCTCGGGAAGGCCCATGACCCCGGCTACCGCTGCTGGGTCACGTTCTTCGCCCCGGGGCTCGGGTGGATCCCCCTCGACATCTCGGCCAGCGAGACGGAGCCGCAGGGCCCCGGCTTCTGGTTCGGCCGCATGGACGCGCGCCGGATCGAGTGGGCCGAGGGCCGCGGCGTCGAGCTGTCGCCTCCGCCCGCGAACCAGCAGGATCTCGTGATCCGCGCGTGGGTCGAGGTGGACGGCCAGCCGTGGACCGAGAAGGACTTCGAGCGCCGGGTCACGTTCAGCTACGTGGGCCGCTGAAGAGTCCCGTCACGGCTCGTGGACGCCCGTCACGGCGCGTGGACGCTTGTCACGGCTCGAGGACGCCCGTCCGGGCGAGGTCGCCGAGCGGAGTGGCGAGAACGCCTGCGAGAAGCTTGTCGGGGATCGCGGTGCCCTGGCCCTCGACGAGTCCGGACCGCGCGAGTCCGTCGCGGTGCCGTGCCAGTGTCCGCGACGCCAGCGTGAACTTCCACGCGAGGATCGCGCCGCGCTCGGGACCGTAGCGGTCGTGGAACCACGCCCGGAGCCCCGCCGGGAGGGAGAGGCCGAGCAGGGCGAGGCGGTGGGTCACCGCGATCGCGTCCTGCGGGAGCGCGGCGAGCTCCGGATGCCTCGACCGCGCCGCCGCGAACGCGCCCGCGACGTCGGCCGCGAACTCCGCCGGGTCGTACTCCGACGGGAACGAAGTGAGCGACTCGTACTCGCGCTCCCGCTGGTCGAACGCGCGCACCGCCTCGGGGTCGCCCTCGTCCACCTCGGGTTCGCCGAGGAGCTTCACCTGGTCCGCCGACGACTCGGGGTTCGCCGCGCGGTCGCGCTCGAGGATCGTGAGCGCCGCGCGCCCCGCGAGCTGCTTCGCCCGGCCGGTGGCGGGGATCCCGTCGATCCGCGAGAGCATCTCCGCCGCGCGGAACGCGAACGGCTCCCCGTCGAGCCATCCGAGCGCGAGGTCCTCGAGCATCGTGCGCGAGAGGTCGGCGAACGTGAGGGAGCCCGCGCCGTCCCGGACCCTGTCGCGGAGCGTGCGGAGCGCGTCGGAGGAGCCGGCGTCGGTCATGTGGAGCGCGCGCTGGACCGGGTCGCGTGACGGCTCACGTCAGGCGCGGTTCCAGTTGTCCGGGTGCCCGGCCTTCTCCGGCGGGCGGATGAAGAGGCGCGGGTTGTCGCGCTTCCAGTCGGCCACCACCGCGCGGAGCTCCGACCACGCGGCCGCGGCGTCCTTCGGCGTGCCCGCCGGCACCGGCGAGCGCCCGAGGATCTGGTCGAGCACGGTGCCGGAGACGCGCGACATGGCGACCTCGTCGCGGGAGTGGTAGACGCGGATCTCGAGCACGCTCGCGTCCACGTCCATGCTCACCGGCCAGCCCGCGGCCCGGAACCCGGTGCGGAAGATCCCGCGGCCCGGGGCCGTCTCGCGGAGCTCCAGCGCCCCCGCGGCGCGGAGTGACAGGAGTCCGCGCACGATCCGGCTTCCAAGGTCGGTTCGGGACGCGGCGGCGTTCTCGGACGTCTTCGTCATGCGTGGCAGGCTATCTTCGGACCCGGATGGAGCCACAGCAGATCAAGACGTTCGCGGTGCTCGGCGGAGCGCTCCTGCTGTTCGTGACCGAGCGGCTGCCGGTGGACGTCACGGCGCTGCTCATCCCCGTCGCGCTGGGGCTCCTCGGCGTCCTCACGCCGAGCGAGGCGCTCGGCGGCTTCGGGAACCCCGCCGTCGTGACGGTCGCGGCGATGTACGTGCTGTCGAAGGCGCTGATCGCGAGCGGCGCCGTCGCGGTGGTGGGGCGGCTCCTCCGGAGGATCGCGGGAGGCAACGAGCGGCGGGGGCTCGTCGCCGTGATGATCGTGGCGGGGGTGTGCTCCGCATTCATCAACAACACGCCGGTCGTCGTCGTCCTGCTCCCGATGGTCCTGACGCTCTCCGCCGACGTCGGCGCCGCTCCGTCGAGGCTTCTCCTGCCGCTCTCCTACGGGACGATCCTCGGCGGCTGCTGCACGCTGATCGGCACGTCCACGACGGTGCTCGTGTCCGGCGAACTGCACCGCCGGCAGATCGAGCCCCTGGGCTTCTTCGAGATGGCGCCGGTGGGGCTCGTGCTCGTGGTGATCGGCGTCGCGTACGTGTCCACGCTCGGGCCGAGGCTCCTCCCCACGCGCCGCGGGGTGACGACGGGCGGCACCGGCGAGCGCGTGACCGAGTACGTCACGGAGGTCACCGTGCTCCGCGGATCGCCGCTCGCGGGGAGGACGGTGCGCGACGGGCTCGCCGTCCCGCACCCGGAACTCGCCGTGATCGAGGTCGTCCGCGGGCAGGAGATCCTCTGGCCGCCGGAACCGACGCTCGAGCTCCGCGAGGGCGACGTGGTCCTCGTCCGCGGGAAGGCGCAGGACCTCGCCCGGTTCGACGGGTCCGACGGCGCGGCCGTGATGCCCGAGCTCCGCGGACTCGGCGTCCGCGGCCGCGACGTGACGCTCGTCGAACTCGTCATCACCCGGTCGTCGCCCCTGATCGGCCGGAGCGTCCGCGAAGCGACGGACCGCGCGCTCCACGGCAGCGCGGTCATGGCGGTCGAGCGGCGGGGCGCGCACCTCCGCGCGGGGATCGCGTCGCTCGAACTCGCGGAGGGCGACACGCTCCTCGTCCAGACCGAGTCGTCGAAGGTCTCCCGATTCCGGGGGAGCGACGACTTCGTGCTGCTCGAGGGGCTGCACGAGGAGATGACGCTCCAGCGGAAGGGGCCGGTCGTCCTCGCGATCGTGGCCGCGGTGATCCTCCTCGCGTCGTTCGAGGTGATGGACATCAGCTTCCTCGCGATGGCGGCCGCCGTGTCGCTCGTCCTGACCGGGTGCCTCGGGCTCCGCCAGGCGTACCGCGCCATCGACCTCTCGACGCTCGTGCTGATGGGTTCGACGATCGCGCTCGGCGCGGCCCTCGACAAGTCCGGCGCCGCCCGGCTCGTGGCGACCGGGCTCCTCGACTGGGTGCGGTCGCTCCCCGGCGGCGCGCACGACGCGTGGTTCGCCCTCGGCGGCGTCTACATCCTCTGCAACGTGCTCACCGCGTTCGCGAGCAACTCCGCCGCGGCGCTCCTCTGCCTGCCGATCGCCATCGACGCAGCGCGGCAGATGGGCGTGAGCGACCGCCCGTTCATCCTGGCCGTCGTGTTCGCCGCGTCCCTCGACTTCAGCACCCCGACCGGCTACCAGACGAACCTCCTCGTCTACGGCCCCGGCGGCTACCGCTTCACCGACTACCTCCGCTTCGGCGGACCGCTGAACCTGATCCTGTGGATCGCGGTCGTGCTGCTGGTGCCGATCTTCCACCCGTTCTGAGGCGGGCGCTGCGCGCCCGGAGCGCCGCGTTCACGCGGGCCGTTCGTCGTCTCCTCCGGCCCGCCGTCCGTCGCCGCCGTCGCCGCCGCCGACACTGCCGTCGACGACACTGACGTCGACGGCACTGTCGCCGCCGACATTGACGTCGACGACGTTGACCCCGACCACCACCACGCTGTGCGCGTAGTCGATCCCGAACACGCGCCCGACGGGCCCGAGCACCGCGCGCCTCGCGAGGCGGCCGAGCCACGTCCCCGGAAAGCTCCGGTGCATCGATTCGAGCCCGAACCCCGCGAGGATCAGCGCCGCGCCGAGGTCGTCGTGGGACCACGCCGTCACGTGCGTGCAGTCGCGGAACTGCCGCCCCGGCGTGTGGATCGCGGGGACCGACACCACGACGCGCCCGCCCGGCGCGAGCTTCCCGCGCACCTCGGCGAGCAGCGCCACGGCGTCCTCGGGCCGCAGGTGCTCGGCCACTTCGAGCAGCAGCGCGACGTCGAACACCCCCGGCGCGTCGCCCGGCCGCGCATGGTCCGCGCCCGACTCCGGGTCGGGATCGCACGACACGTACCGGACCTGCGGAAACCGCGCCGCGACCCGCCTCCGCCGCTCCCCGTCGCCCGCGCCGACGTCGAGCACCCGCTCCGTCCCGCGCAGCAGCGAGTACACGACGTCCGTCGGCCGGTGCACCAGCGGCAGCCCGAACGCCGACGGCCACCGCTCCGCCGCCCGCCGCCGCGCGCGGACGAGCACCTGCCAGGAGATCGGATCGCCCACGCCCGGAGTGTCGCAGGCGGCCGCGGAAACGCGAGCGCGGTCGCCGACGCCGTGCCGCGCGCCACCCCGCCTTGCTAATGCGGTGTGGGGGTCAAACCCCACCTCGGGTTCGAATCCCGATCTCTCCGCCACAAACCCGCGCGTCCGCGCGGGTTAGGACGGCACACGAACGGCGCGCCGGTCGAGAATCGCGACGGCCCAGAATCGCTGGGTGCCTGCTGGGGTGCCTTCAGGACGCGGGGGCGCGCGGTCAGGCGCGGAGCAGAGGCGGGTTCCAGGCTCGCAGGACGGCTTCGCCGACGCCCCGCGCGCCCCCCGGTGTCTCAACAATGCGGTGTGGGGTCGCGGCGCGAACTTGGCTCCGCGCCGTCCGTTCACGGTTGCGTATCCCTGGCGTGCGCGTGATCGCCGTCAGCCCGCAATAGGATCGAGTCATGAGGCGCCGTCGCTGCACGTCTGGTCAGGTCTCGCGGTTCGCGTCCGTTGCATTTCTCGTGCTGGCCGGGTGTGCGCCGACTTCGCGAGAGGCCGGACAACACGACATAGCACCCACGCCACCGGAGTCGGTGGTCCCAACGGCCTCGCAGCGGGTACGACCGCCGGCGCCTGAAGTTCCTGCCGTCGCTCCGGCGGAGCAATCCACCCGTGCACGTGTGGCCGTCGTGGGCTCCGTATGGGAGCTCTACCGCGAGGGCGGTGGCGGCAAGCGGCTTGTCCCTGGGGCTACGGTTGTCCTCTTCGACGAGCCGTCACCAAACGATCTCGCCGGGATCGAAACCACGGTCCCGACTCCGGTGCAGCGAACGACGAGTGGCCCAGATGGGAACTTCCGATTCGACGTGCGTCCCGACGAGGCGTGGCGTGTGGTCGTACTCCCGGACGAGAGCCCGCCGCACACCGCGGGAGCGGGAACCGGTGCGAAGGACCTGGGCGAGGTCTGGCTCAAGTCCGACTGGCTCTACGTGACGAAGGTGGTCGCCGTCGATGAGGAAGGCACACCGGTGCCCAACCCAGAGATCCGCCTGTTCGGCGGCGGGAACTGCGACACCGCACCGGCGATCGTGATGCACGGCGACGCCGAAGGGCGCGCGACCGTGACTCACCGCCTCGGCGGGTTCCTCGTGACGGCCCCCGGCCGCTCGTTCGTGTGGGCCGGCACAGGCACCGAGCAAACGACAGAGACGGTGACGCTGCCCCGCGGGTATGACATCCGCGGCGACGTCGTCGATGACCAGGGTCGGCCGGTGGCGGGGGCCGACATCACCCTGGAGAGTGGCAGCGTGAACCGCCGCGTTCGAACCGATACGGGCGGCGGGTTTCGCTTCGAGCTCGTCGCGGTGAGCGACGCAGCCTTCGGCTGGGTCGTCAAGGATGGCGCGCGACGACCTTGGAGCGCGTCATCCGGCGACGAGCGGGTTCGGATCACGCTCGCGCGTCCCGTCGTGGTGGAGGGCACGGTCGTCCTAGCCGACGGATCCGCCGCCGCGCGCGCCCAAGTGGTGACGCAAGGCCGCTTCAACAACAACGGCGCGGCAACGGCGAACGAGCGCGGCGAGTTCCGCGTCGTCGTCAATTCTGGGGACGGACTCCGGCTCCATGCGCGGACGTACCGCACCCTCGAACAGGGACTGATGGTCTGGTCCGAGGGATCGGCCGAGGTCGCGGCCGAACCGGGGGCGCACGTCCACGACGTGCGGATCGCCCTCGCCGAACGGGCCCACTCATTCGCGCGCCTCCGCGCGACCACGGCGGACGGCGTTCCGCTCGACGACGTCTACGTGACCGCGAGGCCCGCCGGCTCGTACTCGCAGGCGCCCACCGGCGACGGCCTCCTCTGTCTCGTGGACGCGCCGCCTGGGACGGAGATCGTCGCCCAGGTCCATGCCCGCCACGCAACGTTCGCTCGGTCCGAGGTCCGAGTCGTCACCACGGCCGAGCCGACGAGTCCCGCAGTCGACGTGCCGCTGAAGGCGCTCGCGCCTGTGCGTCTGCATCTGACGGACGCGGACGGTCGAGACGTCCCGTCGTCGGAGTGGACGGACTTCTCCGTGAATCACGGAGGCGTGAGCATCCGCGACGACCGGTCGCTCGCTGTCACGCCGGGTCTGGAGTTCAACGTCAGAATCACGGCGCGTGGACGGACGCTCGTCCAGGATGTCGTCGCGCCCGGTGGCGACTCGCGCGAGATCGCGCTGCGGTTCCCGCCCGTCGCGCGCGTGCGGGGCCGCCTGGTGCGGAAGGACGGCGCGACGACGGCGGGCTTCCGAGTGCGCATCTTTCCCGACGCCGCGTCGGACGGCCGCATCGCAGCGGGTGCGGTGACCTCCGCCGACGGATCGTTCGTCGTCAGGGACGCTCCAGTTGGCGACGTAGTGGTGGTCGGCCAGGCGGGCGACTCCAGCGCCAGTCTGACCGTTCTCGTTCGGCGGCTCCGACTGGATCCTGCCCCAGACATCGATCTCGGCGAGATGATCGCCTGGGGCACGGTCGCGGCTGTCGGTCGCGTGGAGTCCCCCGACGGCGATTCGATGGTCGGCGCTTCGGCTCGCATCGACTGGGGTGACAGATTCGGCGGCGGATCCGCGATCTGCGCACTCGACGGCACGTTCCGGATGACCGCCGCGGCCGTGGCGGACGCGCTCGTCACGGTCCGACGTCCCGGGCGGCTCGTGGGCATCACGGTCGTCGATCTCGCTCAGTCCGCGGAGTTCCGTGTCCCGATGCGCCGAGTCGGCGTCCTGCGGCTGAGCGTTCCGTACGAGCGTCCCCTCGACGACGTCGTCCTCGAGGGCGAGGATCCGAGACTGCGATGGCGACCTGGAAGTTGGGGTCGCAGCAGCGACGAGTCCTGGACCGACATCGAGGATGCCCCGGAAGGGACCTGGACGCTTGTGGTGACTGGCAAGGGCACGCCGGAGTGGCGTGGAACCGTCACGATCCGGGCAGGCGAAACCACGCTCGTACAGATCGACCGATAGTGGTCGTGTCGGAATCACCGTGTCATGCGGCGCAACCGGTCTCCCGCTCGTCGTGCCTGACTGAGTGCTGCGGGGCCATCGCGGCGCCACAGTCAACTTCGTGCCGATGGGGTCAGCCTTCACTTCTACACTTCCGCCGCCCCGCTCGAATTCGGTGGCTTGGATGTCGTTGCCGCGGCGGTACGCCTTCGCTCCCATTCGTGCGTCTCCGTTCGAAGACGCCGCGCCGGGTGCCGCGCCGCGCGCGGGGGCACTCGACGATCGCCGTTGACCGTCCGCGACGACGCGGCAGCGTCGCCGGAGCACCCGGGGGCGTCCGCACGGGCTCTGTCCGGAGCCGCACCTCGGCGGAAGGGCGGGCACTGCCTCTCAAGCCGAGAGGGTCCGCGCTCCGATCTGGGGCTGCGAGTCCACCGGGCCCGGTTCGGGCAGGCGGCTGGGCGCGCTGTGAGGTGGACCCCATGCCCAAGTGCTTCCTCTGCGGACAGGAGAGCGCGGAGCCGACCTGCGCCGCGTGCCTCGCCGCCGCGCCGGCAGATGCGCCGGCGGTCAAGCTCGAGGACGTGCTCGCGCGGCCCGAGTCGGAAGCGCCCTCGGCGGGGGAGCAGACCGCGGGGATCAAGCGGCTCCAGCGCTGGAACTCGATCCTCGACGAGTCGCCGATCTTCGCGGGGCAGGGCGCGTTCGAGGTGCTCACGCCCGTCGCCCCCGCGCCGGGCACGCTCGACGTCGCCGTGGGCGTGCGCTTCGACGTGGCGTCGGCCCCGGCCGACGCGGACCCCGTGGTCCACATGATGGTCACGCTCTCGCCCTACGGCGCGCCGCTGATGAGCCGCACCGACGGGCCGACCGCGCACCTGATCCTCTGCCTCGACCTCTCGGCGAGCATGGACGAGCCGCAGAAGTACCCGGTGCTCCGCGCCGCGCTGTCGAGCATGCTCCGCGAACTCCGCAGCCGCTGGTCGCAGCCGGTGCTCATCTCCATCGTGGGCTTCGCGTGGGGGGCGGACCTGCTCCTCGACGCGGTGCCGAGCAGCGTGATCGACGAGGAGGCGGTGCTGCGGCTGCTCGACGAGTGGCCGCGGCGCTTCTCCCGCTACACCGACATGGCGGGCGCGCTCCGCATCGCGGGCCGCATCGCCGCGGACCAGGTGCGCGCGGTGAAGGCGATGCCGGTGCGCATCTACGTGCTGACGGACGGGCGTCCGCAGGACGTGGAGGGGACGAAGCGGATCCTCGGGAAGGTGTCGAAGCTGCCGGTGGACATCCACGGGTTCGGCTTCGGCGACGACGCGGACGTGCGTCTGCTGAACGAGATGCTGGCGGGGGGCCGCGGCGCGTCGGTGAAGATGGTCCGGCCCGACACGCTGGGCGAGGCGTTCGGCCGCGTCGGCGAGGTGTCGCAGCTCGTCGTCGCGAACCGCGCGCTGCTCGACGTGGAGCTCCGCCCCGGCGTGATCGGCGGCGGCGCCTACCGCTACCGCCCGGCGCGGCACCGGTTCGGCACCGGCGCGTTCGCGCGCGGCGTCCACTTCTCGACGGACCTCGGCACGCTCGAGTCCGGCCGCACATACTCCCTCGTCTTCCAGCTCCGCCTCCGCCGCACGACCGCGACCGAGACGGAGGTCGCGCGGATCTGCCTGCGCGTCCCCGGCTTCGGCGGGCCGCGGACGTTCGAGAAGGTCGTCAGCATCCAGCGGCACCCCGGGAACGCGATCCCCGAGCGCGACACCGAGGTCGTGTCGGCCGTGGAGATCGTCCAGGCGCTCGACCGGAACGACCCCGCGACGATGCTGAAGTCGCTGAAGATCCGGCGGTCGATCTACGCGCAGGAGCGGCGCGACCCGCACATTCTCGCCGTGCTCGACAAGGCGATCCGCGAGCTCGAGACGAAGGGGTCGCTCGCGTCGCTCACCGCGTCGGAGCACGCGGCGCTCATCTCGCACACGCTCACGACGCGGGCGGGGCGGCCCGCCGCGACGTCCGCGTCGTCCGCGTCGTCCGCGTCTTCCGCGTCGCCCGCGTCGCCCGCGAAGCCCGCCGATCCGTCCGACCTCGTCACCGCGGAGGTGGCGGTCGGTCCCGGCGCCGACGACGTCACGACGGAGTCCGTCGAGTGAGCGCCGCCGACGGCGCCGGGAGCCCGATGCTGCCGCACGAGCGGCGGGTGTGCCGCCGTCTCGAGGCGCGCGGCGAGCCGGGGCTCGGAGAGGCGCTGGTGCGGCTCGACGGGACCGTGCTCGGACGGCGGTTCCGGATCGATTCGCTCTACGCGGTCGGCGCGGAGGGCGCGGTCTACCTGGCGACCGACACCGCCGCCGCTCCGGGCGCGTCGCGCCTCGTCGCGAAGGTGCCCCTGCACCCGGTCCACCGCCCCTTCGACCTCACCGAGGAGGACATCCGCCGCCGCCGCGACGGGATCCGCGAGGAGGCGTCGCACCTCGAACAGGCCGCGTCGCGGTACATGCCGCGCATGCTCGGTCTCCTCGACGCGCCGTGGAACCCCGCCATGGAGCGCGACTGGGGCGGCGCGTTCGCCGAACCCGAGCCCGTGATGATCATGGAGAAGCTCCCGGGCTTCGACCTCGATCTCTGGCTCGCGCGCATGCACGGGTCCCGCGTGCCGAAGCCGCTCCTCCGCCGCCAGCTCGACCACGTCGCGGTCGTGGTGCTCACCGCGCTCATGGAGCTCCAGCAGCGGGGCTTCTACTACTGCGACCTCCGGCCGGGGAACGTGCGCATCCGCGGGCGGTCGAAGGAGCGCGTGCGCCTCCTCGACGCGGGGAGCCTCGTCCGGATCGAGGACCGCTCCGGCCGCTTCCCGCACGTGCCCGCATACCTGCCGCCCGCGCTCTTCGCCGCGTCCCGTGCCGGGGAGACGCTCCTGCCCGCCGCCGACGTGCAGGCCGTGATGGCGGGGCGCTCGCTCTACGAAGTCGCCACCGGCCGCGTGCCGCTCCCGGGCGAGGACGTCGAGTCGTCGGTGCTCTACGGGACCAGCGTCTCTCCGTCCATCGCCGAGACGATCGAGCGGCTCTGCCGCGGGGACTTCGCCGACGTGGCGGACGCGCTCGCGTATCTGTCGGAGAACCACGTCCCCGAGCCGGAGCCGGAACCCGCGCCGGGCCGGCAGCGCGCCGCGTCCGCGATCCAGAAGCTCACGAGCGCGCTCGCCGCGAAGTCGGCGCCCGCGGCCGCTCCTCGCGCGCCCGCGGCCGTCCCCGCGACGACCACCGGCCCGGGCGTCTTCCACGTGGACCGCCAGTCGGCGCCCGAACCGGCGAAGCCCGT
>JAJVHW010000037.1 GCA_022072415.1 Planctomycetota bacterium | reverse complement strand
GCCCTCGAGCGACGTGGGCCACGCGCCGCTGAGGTCGGCGTCGATCGCGAGGCCGTCGGCGCGCACGGCGAGGCCCTCGACCGCGAAGCCCGCGGGGCCGTGCCGGAACTTCCCGCGCACGGTGAGGTCGTCCTGCGCCGGGCTCTTCGTCGCCGCAGCGGACCCCACGGCCGCGCCGCGGAGGCGGAGGTCGAGGTCGCCGCGGACGTCGCGCCCCTCGGCCTGCGCGCGGACCGTGGCGTCCACGATGCCGGCGGCCGGCGTCTCGCCGAGGAAGACGCGCAGGAAGTCGCCGTTCTCCTTCGCGTCGATCCCGCGGATCTCGATCTGCGCGTCCGCGGTCCACTGCTCGCGGGGGAGGAGGAGCCCGTCGGCGTCGAAGAGGCCGAGGGAGCCCTTCGCGCGGATGCCCGAAGCCGGCCCGTCCGGGAGGTCGAGGTCGAACGTCGTCGGACCGTCGCGCGTGGTCAGCACGCCGCGGAACGCGACGCCGGACTGCGTCGCCTCGCGCATGGCGCCGCCCTCCTCGCGGCGGAGGACGAGCGTCAGGTTGCGGACCTCGACGGGCACGCGGATCTCGGGGAGGACCGTCTCGTCGGCCGGGTCCCCGGGCGTCGGCTCCGCGTCCCTCCTCCGGGCGCGCCGCGGCTTCTTCCGCTTGACGAAGCCCGTCGTGCTGAGCGCGCCGTCCCCGCGCTTCGTCACGCGGACCACCGGGTCCACGATCACGAACTCGTGCACCTCGATCCGGTGCATCAGGAGCGGCAGCACCGGCGCGCGGAGGAGGACGTGCGGCGCCTCGAGGATCGGGGGCTCGCCCTCGTGCTCGTCCTCGACGACGAACCCCTCGAGCTTCACGCCCTCGGTCCAGCTCACGTCGAGGGACGTGAAGCGGACGTCGCGGTCCACGTTCTCGCGGAGCCAGTCCTCGATGACGCCCTTCGCCCAGCCCGTGGACAGGAGGAACGGCGTGGCGGCGACGAGCGCTCCGAGCCCGAGCCCGGCCCAGAGCGTCCACCGCGCCGCGCGCTTCGCGCCGGCCTTCAGGCGGCCGCCCTTCCGTCCGGGGACGGGGTCGTTCGCGGGTGCGCCGCCGGTCTCTGGTTCGTCCATCACGTCCTCGAGTGCGGGCAGGGCCCACCGTCCGGCTGTCCGCGGAAAGGGACAGACGCCGGACGCGGCCGGTGCCTGCGCCGGAAGGCGCACGGACCGTGCCACGAAGAGAAGCGTAGCCCCCCGTTCGACCCGCGGCGGCGGGGGATCCGCGCGTGCGCCGGCGCAGATGAACGGATCGTCGTGCGACGCCCGGGGCGTCAGGACGCGGAGGGGCGCGGCGGCGGCTTCCTCTTCCGCGGCCGAGCCGCCTCTTCCGCCGCCGGAGCCGCGACGACCGGCGGGCCGCCCGCGTGCGCGGCGCCGGCCCCTCCGAGCTTCGCCGCGAGGCACGCCGCCGTGACGCTCTCCGAACGGCCCGCGCGCGCCGCGACCTCCTCCGGGCTCCCCGACGCGACGACGCGCCCGCCCGCCGCGCCGCCGCCCGGCCCGAGGTCGACCAGGTAGTCCGCCGCCGCCATCACGTCGAGGTGATGCTCGATCACGATCACCGTGTTCCCGAGGTCGGTCAGCCCGCGGAGCACGCGGACGAGCTTCTCGACATCGGCGAAGTGGAGGCCCGTCGTCGGTTCGTCGAGCAGGTAGACGATCTTCCCGCGCCCGCGTTTCGCCATCTCGGTCGCGAGCTTCACGCGCTGCGCCTCGCCGCCGGAGAGCGTCGGGCTCGGCTGCCCGAGCTGGAGGTAGCCGAGGCCGACCTCGTCGAGCACGTCGAGCACCTTCGCGATCTGCGGGAACGACGCGAACGCGGGGCGCGCCTCGGCGATGGTGAGGTCGAGGGTCTCGGCGATCGTGCGGCCGAGGAACCGCACGGAGAGCGTCTCCTCGTCGTAGCGCCGCCCCCCGCACGCGTCGCAGGGCACGGCCACGTCGGGGAGGAAGCTCATCTCCATCGTGAGCCGCCCGGAGCCCTTGCACGCGGGGCAGCCGCCCTTCCCGTTGAACGTGAAGCGCGGCGCGCCGAATCCGCGCACCTTCGCGTCCACCGACTCCGCGAAGAGAGCGCGCAGCGGGTCCATGATCCCCGTGTACGTGGCGGGGACGCTCCGCGACGTCTTGCCGATCGGGCTCTGGTCGATCTCGAGGACGCCCTGGACGAGCGCCGCGCCCTCGATCGAGCGATGCGCGCCGGGCTCCGGCCCCGCGAGTCCGAGCGCGCGGAGGAGCGCCGGCCCGAGCACGTCGCGGACGAGCGTGGACTTCCCGCTGCCGGACACGCCCGTCACGACGCTGAGCGCGCCGCAGGGGAAGGACACGTCCACGTCGCGGAGGTTCCGCGCCGTCGCGCCGCGGAGCGCGATGGACGGGACGCCCTTCCACGGACGCCGCTCGCGGTGCGGCGCCACGCGGAGGTCCCCCGCGAGCCACGGCCCGGTCACGCCGAGCCGCTCTCCGGCGAGCGCCGCCGGCGAGCCGTGGGCGACGATGCGTCCGCCGTGCCGCCCGGCGCCGGGCCCGACGTCGATCACGTGGTCCGCCGCGCGGATCGTGTCCTCGTCGTGCTCGACGACGAGGAGCGTCGCCCCGCGGTCCGAGAGCGCGCGCATGGTGGCGAGGAGCCGCGCGTTGTCGGCGGGATGGAGGCCGATCGTCGGCTCGTCGAGCACGTAGCAGGCGCCGCGGAGCCCCGTTCCGAGCTGGCTCGCGAGGCGGACGCGCTGCGCCTCGCCGCCCGAGAGCGTGCGGGCCGCGCGGTCGAGCGCGAGGTAGGCGAGCCCGACCCGGTCGAGGAAGTCGAGACGCGACGCGACCTCGCCGAGCACGCCTTCGAGGACCGCGGCCTCCCTCGCGTCGGCGGCGCGCTGCGCGAGGAGCCATGCGCGCGCGTCCCCGGCCGGCATGCGGAGGAGATCGTGGAGCCCGAGCGCGCGGAACTTCACCGCCCGCGCCGCCGGCGAGAGCCGCGCCCCCTCGCAGCTTCCGCAGGGACGCGCGTCGCGCGACGACGCGTCGTCGTCGGACTCTCGCACGCCGGTCCCGTCGCACGTGCGGCACATCCCGGCCTTCGTGGACCACGAGAGCTCGCCCACATCGAGCGGCGCGTACGCGATCCCGCAGTCCGAGCACGCGGCCACAGAGCTGAACACCTCCACCTCGGCCGCGTCGGGGTCGAACGACGCGAAAAGAGTCCCGCCGCCGCGGGAGAGCGCGGTCTCGACGGCCGCGCGGAGCTCGTCCATCGCCGCATTCGCGACCGAGGGCGACGCGACGAGCGCCTCGATCGAGTGCTCCTTGAAGCGGGGGAGCGCCGGCGGAGGGTCCGTCGGGACGAGCGCGCCGTCCACGCGCGCCGTCGCGTAGCCGAGCCGCGACATCAGGTCGAACACGTCCTTGTGGAAGCCCTTCCGCCGCTGGACCATCGGCGCGAAGAGCATCGCGGACTTGCGCTTCCGCTTCCGCGCCGTGGCCTGCACGCGGGCGACGATCAGGTCCACCGTCGTCGCCGTGACGGGCTTCCCGCACCGTTCGCAGTGCCGCGTGCCGACGCGCGCCCAGAGCAGCCGCAGGTACTCGAGCACCTCGGCCATCGACGCCACGGTCGCGCGGACGCCGCCCCGCGTCGTGCGCTGGTCGATCGACACGGTGGGCGGAAGCCCGTCGATCCGGTCCACGTCGGGACGCGGCACCTGCTCGACGAACTGCCGCGCGTACGCGGAGAGGCTCTCGAGGTACCGCCGCCGCCCCTCGGCGAACACCGTGTCGAACGCGAGCGACGACTTCCCGCTGCCGGACACGCCGGTCACCACGGTGAGCTTCCCGTGCGGGACGTCCACGTCCACGCCGCGGAGGTTGTGCACGTGGCAGCCGCGGACGCGGATCGAACGGAGGCGCTCCATCACGCGCGCCTCCCCCGGCCGCGCATGGCGAGTTCGCGGACGAGGAACGGCGCGGTGAGCGTGGCGCCCGCCGCGACGGTCTCCGGAGCGCCCGCCGCCACGATCGCCCCGCCGCCCGCCCCGCCCTCGGGCCCGAGTTCCACGATCCAGTCCGCGGCCGCCGCGACGGCCATGTGGTGCTCGATCACGACCACCGTGTGCCCCGCGTCCACGATCCTCTGCATGCACGTCACGAGCGTGCGCACGTCGGAGAGATGGAGCCCCGTCGTCGGCTCGTCGAAGAGGAAGAGGTGCGCGCGCTTCGACTCGCGGGCGCTCCTCGGGAGGTGCGCCGCGAGCTTCAGCCGCTGCGCCTCGCCGCCGGAGAGCGTGGTCGCGCTCTGCCCGAGGCGGAGGTACCCGAGCCCCACGTGGACGAGCGGGTCCAGCGCGTCGCGGACCTTCTGCTCGACGACGGTCGGCCCGGCGAAGAACCCGAGCGACTCGTCCACCGTCATCTCGAGGATCTCGTGGACGTTCCGCCCCTTCAGCCGGACCTCGAGCACGTCGGGCTTGAAGCGCTTCCCCTCGCACTCGGCGCACGGCACGAACACGTCGGCGAGGAACTGCATCTCGAGCAGTTCGGCGCCCGCGCCGTCGCACTTCGGGCACCGCCCGCCGCGGGAGTTGAAGCTGAAGTGCTTCGGTCCGAGACCCATGCGCCGCGCGTCGTCGCTCGTCCCGAGCAGCGTGCGGATGTGCGCCATCGCGTTCGTGTACGTGACGGGGTTGCTCCGGGGGGTGCGGCCGATGGGGCTCTGGTCCACGAGCACCACGCCGCCGAAGCGCTCCGAGCCGTCGATCCGGTCGTGGGGGAGCGGATCGTCGCCGGGCTTCCCGAACTTCGCCTGCAGGGCGGGGAGGAGAGTGCCGAGCACGAGCGACGACTTCCCGGAACCCGAGACGCCGCACACGGCCGTCATCACCCCGACCGGCACGCGGAAGTCCACGCCGCGGAGGTTGTGCCCGCGCGCGCCGCGGAGCACGAGGAAGCCGCGCGGGTCACGCCGCGCGTCGCGGCGGGGCGACGCCGACTCCTCGCCGCGGAGGAAGCGGGCGGTGACCGACGCGGGGTCGGCCCGGAGCGCGTCGAGCGTCCCCTGGAAAAGGACCCGCCCGCCGCGCTCGCCCGCGCCGGGCCCGAGGTCCACCACGTGGTCCGCCGCCGCGATCGTGTCCGGATCGTGCTCCACGACGACCAGGGTGTTCCCGCGGTCGCGGAGCTTCGCGAGGATCGACAGCAGACGCCCGGTGTCGCGCGGGTGCAGGCCGATCGACGGCTCGTCGAGCACGTAGAGCGTGTTCACGAGCGCCGCGCCGAGGGCCGTCGCCAGGTTCACCCGCTGGAACTCGCCGCCGGAGAGCGTGCGCGTGGCGCGGTCCATCGTGAGATAGCCGAGGCCGACCTCGACGAGGTACGAGAGCCGGGCCTCGACCGCCTCGCGGACGATCTGCGAGAGCGCCGCCGCCTGCGGCGCGAGCGCGCCGGGCGCGTCGAGCGAGCGGAGCGCCGCGAGCGCGTCGGCGAGCGGGATCGTCTCCCATCCGTGGACGTCGCGCCCCGCGACCTTCCAGTGGAGCGCCTCCGGGCGCCGCCGCGTGCCGCCGCAGACCGTGCAGGGCACGTAGGCGCGGTACCGGGCGAGCAGCACGCGCACGTGCATCTTGTAGCTCTTCGTCTCGAGCCACTTCATCCAGCCCGCGATCCCGAAGAAGTCGGGCGTGCCTTCGAGGATCGCCTTCCGGTGCCGCTCCGGGAGATGGTCCCACGGCCGCAGCATGTCGATGCCGCTCCGCCGGCAGAACGCCTCGAGCTCCCGGCGCTCGGGGCGCGTGCGGGGCGTCGTCCACGGGCGGATCGCGCCCTCGGTGAGCGACTTCCGCGGATCGGGCACGAGCGCGCGGAGGTCTGGCTCGACGGTGCGCCCGAACCCGCGGCAGGTGGGGCACGCGCCGAGGGGCGAGTTGAACGAGAAGAGGTTCGCCGTGGCCGGCTTGAACGCGCGGTCGCACGCGGCGCAGTGGAGCGACGACGAGAACGCGCGCGCCGCGGGGGGCGAGGCGACGCCTCCCGTGCCGGCGCCGCTCGCGCCTCCGCCGCTCCCGTCCGCCGGCCGCACCGCGCACCGCCCGCGTCCGTGACGAAGCGCCGCCTCCGCCGCCTCCAGCACGCGCGACCGCTCGACGCGCCCGGCGACGAACCGGTCGGCGACGATCTCCGGCCGCGGCTCGTCGTCGGCGGGGTCGCGGAGCGTGGCGAGGTCCGTGGCGCGGCCCGAACCGTCCACCACCCGCACGAACCCCGCGGCGGCGAGCCCGCGCACCTGCTCGTCGAACGGGAGCCCGCCGGCCGGGGGCCAGGGGAACGTGACGAGGAGCCGCGTCCCGTCCGGCAGCGCCGCCACGTGGTCGGCCACGTGCGACGGCCCCTCCTCGACGACCGCCCGCCCGCACCCCGGGCAGTGGAGCGTCGCCGCCTTCGCGAAGAGCAGCTTCAGGTGGTCGGTGAGCTCCGTCATCGTGCCGACGGTGGACCGCGTGGTGCGGACGGGGTTCGCCTGCTCCACCGCGACCGCCGGCGGCAGGTCGTCGATCGCGTCCGCCCGCGGCCTCGGCATGCGTTCCAGGAACTGCCGCGCGTACGCGCTGAAGCTCTCGACGTACCGCCGCTGCCCCTCCGCGTAGAGCGTGTCGAACACGAGCGACGACTTCCCGCTCCCCGACACCCCCGTCACGACCGTCATCCGGTCGTACGGGAAGTCCACGTCCACCCCGCGCAGGTTGTGCTGCCGCACCCCGCGCAGCCGGATCGGAGGCTCCGTCGCCCGTTCCCGCGTCCTGTCGGCCTCGCGCGTCACCCGGAGACGTTACGTCGGAGGGGGGACGGGGGCGTGGCGCGGGCGCCGACCGGAAGTCCGGTCGCCGGGCCCGCGCGGCTCTTCGATCCGCACCGTTGCGCTGCGGCCGCCGCCCGGGCACCATGTCGCCCGCAGCACGGGAGGAGATCGACATGGCGAAGCACTGGTTCGGACTCGCGGCGGCTTGCGTCGCGCTGGCGGCGGCGGCGGAGGCGGCGTTCGCGCACGACTGGATCCGCGTCGGAAGGCGGGCGGAGCGCGAGGCGGCGCACCGCGCGCCCGACGTGGGCGAGGCGATGGCGGGCGTGACCGACGTCTACGAGGTCGCGGTCATCGTCGGGCAGCGGATCAAGCTGATCATCCGGGATCGCGGGACGTGCCGGGCGGCGATCCCCGTGCTCGACGAGACGGTCACCGGGGGGGCGGCCGTCCTCAAGGTGAAGAATTCGCAGTCGGACCCCGTCATCACCCAGGAGATCGACATCCGCGGAGTCGAGGTGGGCACGACGACGGCGATCATCACGGTGACGGGCGAGGACGTCGGGACCGGCGGGATGGACTGCCTCGAGCAGACCCGCAACAAGCTCGTGGTCCGCGTCGTCGCGAACCAGGACGAACTCCAGAAGCTCCACGCGGCCCAGGCGAAGAGCGGCGCGAAGACGCTGAAGACGGCCGTGCGGACGGAGTCGAAGGCCGCGAACGGAGACATCGCGTCCGAGGTCGCGGATGTCCTGAAGGGCATGACGCCTGCGGCGACCGGGTTCGCGAACGTCCACGTGCGGGCACATCAGGCGATCGTGGACGAGCGGACCGTCGCCGACAACTGGCTCGGCCAGTTCCGTCAGCAGGGGATCGGCCTGCTCGAGGAGGGAGCCGTCGAGGAAGGCGAGGTGGACAAGCGCTGGACCCTCGGCGGGCTCGGCTCCTGGGACCTCGGGCGGACGGCGGTGAAGGTCGAGCTGGAGTACGGGAACGCGCAACTGGCGTCGGGGCTCTCCAAGGCCGCCGCCGCGTCGGACAAGGCGACGGGACTCGGCGGCGACGGGTTCTCGTTCGTCTTCCAGCTCCCGCCGCCCGCGATCCCGCAGCACCATGCGCCGAACGTCGGCGTCCTCCCCGAGGACCCGGCGCCCCCACTCGGGCTCGACCTGCTGACCGGCTACACGCACGTCGACGGAGGGACCACGACCGGCATGTGGGCGAGCGGACACTTCGATCCGCTCCGCGGGGTGCCCGACGCGTGGGTGATGCCGCCCTCGGGGCCGGGAGTTCCGCTCACGGTCGTCGAACCGGGCGAGGGGCTCTGGCATGTCGAGGCCGTCGGGCTCGCGCCGGGCGTGTCGTTCGGGCTCCTCGTCGTCTACGACGACGGGTGCTGCGAGCTGCTCGTGCCGTTCGTGCTGCCCGTGATCCCGGGTCTCGACGCGCGGTAGCGGCCGCCGCCCTCGCCGGTCGGCCGCATCGCCTCCGCGGGAGCCCGGTTTCGGGCGGTGGACTTCATCCGCCGCCCGAAGACGCAAGCCGGGTCGCCGCGTTCAGCCGCCGTGGGCTTCGAGGAACCAGAGGTCCTTGTCGGCCTCGCCCGCGAGGCGGGTGAGGAGGTCGGCGGTCACGGCGTCGCCGAGCGCGTCGGTGGCGTCGATGCCGGCCCGCGCGGCGTTCGCGAACGCCGCGAGTGACGCGGACAGGGCGCCGAGGAGCTTCGCGGCGTCGCTCTGGTCGAGCGGGAAGGCGGGAAGCGACGATGCCTTCGCCGTCGCGGCCGACGTCCCGCGCGGCGATCCGCCGAGCTGGGCGATGCGCTCGGCCAGCTCGTCGGTCCACGCGAGCGCGTGGGCGTTCACCGAGTCGAAGAGCTCGTGGAGCTGCTGGAACACCGGACCGCGGACGTTCCAGTGCGCCTGCTTCGCGTGGGTCGCGAGGTCGGCCGCGTCGGCGAGGCGGGCGGCGAGGACGTCGATGACCTTGGTCCGGGTCTTCAGGGCGAGGGAGTTGCGGGTGTCGTGCATGGGGGTTCCTCCGTGGGATGAACCCGCTCCGCGGCGGGCACCTTCCGAGGTTACGTCCTCAGGAGTTGGCCGCGGCAAGCACCACGACGGCGAGCGTGAGCAGCGTCACCACGAAGAAGAAGATCTTCCACGCGCTCCACGGGCGGGTGCCCTGGACCTCGCCGGTGCACGCGTTGACGACGACGCGGTGGGTCTTGTCGCCGTACTTGTACGAGAGCAGCCAGACCGGCAGGAGCACGTGCTTGTAGGTGATCTGGTCGTAGACGGAGTCGATCGAGTGGATGCGCTGGTCGTCGCCGCCGATCTGCCGGCACGTCTCCGCGCGGATGCCGGCGTCCATGCGGACCTTCGCGGCGGAGAAGCCCGGCTCGAGCTCCACGTCGTACGTCTGCGCGAGGAAGCCCGAGAGCACCTCCGGATTGAACGGGACGAGCTTCGCGAGCGGCCACGGCTCGAGGTTCTGGAGGAGCTCCGTCGGGAGTTTCCCCGCGGCGACGACCATCACGTCGTCGAAGAACAGCCGGAACGACCCGGCCGCGGGATACCACCGCGTGCGGCGCTCCTGGCGCGTCGTGTTGCCGGACTGGACGGTCACGTAGTAGTGCTCGCCGCGCTCCCCGCGGTAGCGGCTGAATGTGTCGGAATCGAACGTCCAGTACGGCACGTACACGCCGGAGAACCGGCCCTCGATCCCGCGCCGCTTGAACTCGTTCGGCGCGAACCATCGGGAGCGGATCCAGGCGGCGAGGGACTCCTTCGCGCGGCGCTGCTCCACCATGAACGGCAGCACTCCGTCCACCGGGACCCGCTCGGGGCAGTCGTGGACCTTCTCCCGCGCGACCGGGGCGCCGCAGAAGGCGCAGTCGGTGGCCGTGAGCGTGCCGTGGAACTGCACGTTCGCGCCGCAGGCGTCGCAGCGCACCTCGTGCAGTTCGGGCTCCGGGCGGTCGTCGCGCCGCTTCGATCCGCGGATCTCCGCGAGACGGCGCAGGCGCGCCTCGTAGTCCTGCTCCGCGACGGTCTTCTCCGGGTCGCGGGTCAGGTCCTTCTCGTGCGAGCAGAACGGGCACTTCATCCGCTGGCTGCGGATGTCGAATTCGACGTCGGCGCCGCACTGCTCGCAGGGGAACGTGCGGCCCTTGCCGTCGTCCACCAGCCGGCCCGCGCCCCGCGTCGTCCCCGGGCCTTGCGGTCCGGGGGCGGCTTCGGGGCGGGGCGGCGGGGGAGCGGGCGGCGGCGGGACGGGAGGCGGAGGAGGGGCCTCGCTCATCGGTTCCCGGAGCGGCGGACCGGCTTCCTCACTTCACCGGCGGCGCGGGCGGGGGCGGAGGCGGCGGCACGTTCGCGCGGAACGCGGCCGCGAGCTCGGGGACCTGGCCGGCCGGCGTCCAGTTGCCGAGGTTCGGCGCCCAGACGAGCGTCTGCGGCGTCAGCCCCGCGGCGAGGAGCTGCTGGACGGAGTAGGGGCCGGACGTCTGCCCGTTCACCGCCACGTGGAACGCGGAGCCGGGAGGCGGAGGAGGCGCCATGCCTCCGGCCGACATCCCGAACCCGCCCTGTCCCATCTGCTGGACCATGCCGATCCCCATGCCCACGCCGATCCCGGCGCCGGCGATGCCGCCGGCCGGGTTCTTCGCGGCCTCGAGCATCGCGTGGCCCATCTGGAACTGCTGGAAGCGGCCCATGTCGCCGATCACGCCCATGGAGCTCCGCGTGTCGAGGGCCTTCTCGACCTCTTCGGGGAGCGAGATGTTCACGATCGTGAGCACCGGAACGTCGAGCCCGTACTCGTCGTCCACCTTCTCGAGCGTGGCCTTCCGGACGGCATCCGACATGGAGCGGTAGTTCGCGGCGAGGTCGAGCGCCGCGATCTGCGACTGCCCGAGCACCTCGGCGAAGGACTGGGTGATCAGCGCGCGCATGAGCTCGCCGACCTCCTCCGCCTCGAACTTCCCGTCGGTGCCGACGAGCTGCTGGATCAGCGCGCGGGCGTCGCGGCACTGCATCGCGTACGTGCCGAACGCGCGGAGGCGGACCGGCCCGAAGTCCGGGTCGCGGAGCATGATCGGGTTCGGCGTGCCCCACTTGAGGTCGGTGACCTGCGTGGTGCGGACGAAGTAGACCTCGCAGCGGAACGGGCTGTCGAAGCCGTACTTCCAGCCCATGATCGTGCTGAGGATGGGGAGGTTGTTCGTCGAGAGCTGGTGCCGCCCGGGCTGGAACACGTCGGCGAGCTTGCCCTCGTGGACGAAGACCGCCACCTGCCCCGGGCGCACGATGAGCTGCGCGCCGTTCTTGATCTCGTTCTGGTACCGCGGGAACCGCCAGACCAGCGTGTGCCGGTCGTCGTCCAGCCACTCGATGATGTCGATCAGTTCGTTGCGGAGCTTCTCGAAGAGACCCATGCGTTCCTCCGTGCCCGTCTGTCCTTGCCTGCCGTCCTTCTCTGACGCCCGCCGGGCTGCCCGGCCGGGCTGCGGAGTGTAACCAGCCCTCGGGCGGACGGTTCGGCGGTTCCGGGGGGAGGTGGGGCAGTTTGACTCCGTCGCGGGGCGTGTGGTGTAGTCCCCTGCGTGCAAGCTTGGACACGCGCCGCTCGGACCGTCGTTGCCGCAGCTTTCGCGCTGCCGCTGGTTTGGATTTCCGTCGGGCCGGGCGTCCGGGCAGGGGACGAGCCCCGTTCCGGTCCGGAGTCGTCGCCGCTCGGAGTGTCGGACGTGCTCCGATATCGCGTCCATCGCACTGTCGGTGACCGAGGCCGGCGCGCCGCCCCGATACTGCTCGTCCACGGTTACGAGTTCAGGGACGCGGGGGCGGCATATCTGCCGGCAGCGCCCCGTCTCGAGGATCTTGCAGCGCTCGTCGCGTTCCGGACACCGAGCGCCGGAACGGGCTGGTCCGTGCGTATCGCGTCCGGGGAGCGAATCGAAGTCTCGGGCAAGCCGGAGCCGACGCAGCGCGACACCGAGTCGGGCGAGACCCGGTTTCGAGCGACGTGGCGCGTCGACGGCGCGGGGATGACCGCGCGGATGTGCCGGGCGACCGTCATCACATCCGCCGGGGGCGTGGTCTCCCGGGCTGTCGTATCGCTGGGCCCCGCATCCGGGACCGGAGACCCCGCGACGTCGCAGGAGGAGACTTGGGAGCTCGAACTGGCTGACCGCAGATCCTGCCGGCCTGCAGAGTTCGGGGGCCAGGTGAATGCGGCGATCGATCGCGGCCGAGCGTGGCTGAGCCTCCGGCAGAAGGAAGACGGTTCGTTCGGCCCGTACTCGTTCCATCGCGTCGGAGACATGTCGGCCGGGCAGGCGGCACTCTGCGCCTACACCCTCCTCGCATCCGGCGCGTCGCCGGGGGATGCTCGTATCCGCAAGGCGCTGTCCTGGATCGAGTCCCGCGACATTCGAACGACGTACGAGCTTTCCATCTCTCTGATGCTGCTCGAACGCGCGGAGGGCGTGGTCGCCGTGCGCGGCAAGCCATTGCCGGGGGCGTCCTCGTCGTCTGCTCTGGCGCGAACGCTGCACGACCGCCTGATCTCGCTCCAGTCGGCATCGGGCGGATGGGGCTATGGCGGAGCGTCCCCGGATGCGTCGTACACCGACCTGTCCAACACGCAGATGGCGCTGCTCGGCCTTCGGGCCGGCGTGCGCATGGGGTTCCTCGTTCCGGCCAAGGTCTGGAGCGGAGTCAGGACGTACGTGGAGTCCCATGCGACGCGCGAGCCGCCGGAGGTGAAGGTCGCCCTCGTCCGCGGCAGGACGGGCGGTGCCGCAGGGAAGGGCGCGACGCGCGAAGCCGCGCGCGCATTCGTCCCCGCCGGGTACTCGTACTTCCAGCCCGACCCCGTGCGGTCGGGCAGCGACTGGCGTCCGACGGGATCGATGACGTCGGCCGCCATCTCCAGCATGATCGTGCTGCGCGACTTCGGCGGCGGCGGTCCCGACCGCGCATCGATCGACGCGTCGATCCAGTCCGCGTGGAGCTGGATGGATCGGCACTGGACCGTGGATCGGTGTGCGTTCCTCGGCGACGAGGGACCGGGATGGACGCTCTATTCGCTCTGGTCGCTCGAGCGCGCCGCAGACCTCGACGACGTGAGAACCGTCGGCGGCAAGGACTGGTACTTCGACGGCGCGGTCGAGATTCTCGAGCGACAGAGGGCGGACGGAAGCTGGGCCGCCGGATTCTCCGAGGAATCCAGCACGTGCTTCGCGCTGCTGTTCCTGGCGCGCTCCGCGGCGAGCACGACCGGAAGATAGGCGTCGTCCCGAAGCAAGCTGCACGCTTCGCCGCGATGCGGCTGCCAGGCGGGCGAGCGGCGCCAACTCGACAGAGGGACGTCGGCTTGACGCACATGACTACATGTGGTCACATATCGCCATGCAGGCGATCGGCGTCCGCGAACTGAAGGCGCGGCTCTCCCGCTATCTCCGGATGGCCCGGGAGGGCGAGGTGGTCCTCGTCACCGATCGGGGGACGGTGATCGCGGAACTGCGTCCGCACGCGGCGCCCGAGACCGTGCCTGCGGAACTCCGCGGCCTCTGGGAACTCGGGCAGCAGGGCGGCGTGCGTCTCGGGAGCCTGCATCGGGGCGGCGCCGGCAGGCTGTCCGGACGCGTCAGGCGCCGCCCGACGCGTCGGCTGCCGGACGGGACGGCGGAGCGCCTGCTCGACGCGGACCGCGCGGAGCGGAGCGTCTCCACCGGTGCCGACGATGCGGGATCCCGGCCGCCCGAGCCCCCGTCGGGAGCGACGGGGTGACCGCCCGCCGACCGACCGGCCCGACCTACGTCGAGACGAGCGCGCTGCTGTCGTGGCTCTTCGGCGAGGCGCGCGCCGATCCCGTGGACGAGTGCTTCGAGGTCGCGTCGGCTCTGCTCACGTCGGCGCTGACGATGACGGAGGCGGAGCGCGCGATCGCCCGCGGCGAGGCGCTCGGCGACCTGTCGGCCGACGAGGCTGCCGCGTTCCGCGCCGCGCTGGCGGACCTGACCGATGCGTGGACCGTGTTCGACGTGACGGACGACATCCTGCGCGACGCGCGGATCCGCTTCCCGAAGGAGCCCGTGCGGACGCTCGACGCGATCCACCTCGCGACCGCGCGCAAGGCGGCGCGGCGGCTGCCGTCGCTGACGGTCGTCAGCCTCGACGAACGCGTGCGCGAGAATGCCCGGATGCTGTCGCTCGCGGTCGCGCCGTGACGCGCTCCGCGGCGAGTCCCGTCAGGCCCGCCCGCGTCGTCCGAGCCGCCGCCACAGCGTGACGCGGCTGATGCCCAGGCGCGCCGCGGCGTCGGACACGCGTCCGCCGGTCGCGGCGAGCGCCCGGGCGGCTTCGTTCGCGAGCAGTTCGTCGCGGGTGCGCGACGAGGGCGCGGCGGACGGCGCCGCGAGCGCCGGACCGGCCCCGGCGAGGTCCGGAGGCAGGTCGCCCGCGTCGATGCGCGGTCCCTCGGCGACCGCGGCGGCGTACTCGACGGCGTTCCGGAGCTGCCGGACGTTTCCCGGCCACGGCGCGTCGGCGAGCGCCCGCATCGCGTCGCGGGTGAATCCGGAGGGCGCGCGCCGGCTTCGTTCGCGTAGCTGGTCGAGCAGGTGCGCGGCGAGGGCGGGGATGTCCTCGCGCCGGTCGCGGAGCGGCGGAAGGCGGAGAGGGAAGACGCGGAGGCGGTAGTAGAAGTCCTCGCGCATCCGCCCCTCGGCGACGAGCGACGCGAGGTCGCGGTGGGTCGCGGCGACGAGACGCACGTCCACGCGCCGCGTGCGTCCGTCGCCGATCCGCTCGATCTCCCGCGACTCGAGGGCGCGGAGGAGCTTCACCTGCACGAGCGGCGAGATCTCGCCGACCTCGTCGAGGAAGAGCGTGCCTCCGTCGGCGAGCTCGAACCGGCCCGGCGCGTCGGCGACGGCTCCGGTGAACGCGCCCTTCGCGTGGCCGAAGAGCTCGCTCTCGAGGAGCGTCTCCGGGATCGCGGAGCAGTTCACGGCGACGAACGGCCCCGCGGCGCGCGGGCCCGCGTCGTGGATCGTGCGCGCGGCGAGGTCCTTCCCGGTGCCGGTCTCGCCGAGGAGCACCACCGTGACGTCGCTCGCCGCGGCGACCCGGATCTTCCGCGCGAGCTCGCGCATGGCGGGGGACCGGCCAACCATGCGGCCGAAGCCGCGCTCGGCGTCGAGGTCGCCGCCGAGGGCCTCGGCCCGCTCGATCGCGGCGTGGAGCGCAGTGGCGTCCATGAAGCACGCGACGGCCCCGCGGCGGCGTCCCGCGGCGTCGGTCACGGCCCGCGCGTTCCCGACGAGGCGCGCGACGCGGCCGTCGCGGACGAGGACGCGGCACTCCATCCCCCGCATCTCCGACGGCCCCTTCCGGCGCCCGGTCGCGAGCTCGCCGAGCTTCCGGAATCCCTCGCAGCCGACGCCCTCGAGGAAGTCCGGCGGCCGCCCGAGGGTCTCCGACGCGGGATGCCCGGTGATCTCCTCGGCCGCCCGGTTCCAGACGACCACGCGCCCGTCGGCGTCCACGGCGCAGACACCGTCGGTGAGCAGGTCGAGGAGTTCGGCGGGCGCGAGCGCGTCCGTCCAGGGAGGCGGGTGTTTCATGTTGCGCAACAGAGGTTACACGATGAAACGTCGTGAAACAACGCCCGGCCCCGCCCGGGCTCGCGCGCCGTCGGCACGGGGCTTGCCAAGGGGATGGCGGAGGTTCGCCCATGAAGGACAGGAAACCGGTCCACTGGCTCGCCGGAGGGTTCATGCTCGCCGGCGTGCTGCTCGTCGCGGTGGCGGTCGCGCAGCCGCTCGGCGTGACCACGCAGTACGTGCGCGCCGTCGGCGGCGCGTGCGCGGCCGTCTGCCCGGACGCCGCCGACGCGAACGCGTACTTCACGAAGGAGAAGCTCGTCTTCGGGTACGGCGAGATGGTCGTCCTCGGCGTGCCTCTCGGCGCGTTCCTCGTGTCGCTCGCGACCGGGCGGCTCGGGCGCGGCGCCGCGCCGGACGCGTGGACGGCCCGGTTCGGACCGTCCGGAGCGAAGCGGATGCTCGGCGCGTTCGCCGGGGGCTTCCTCCTCCTCTTCGGCGCCCGCCTCGCCGGCGGGTGCACCAGCGGGCACGTCCTCTCGGGCGTGTCGCAGCTCGCCGTCAGCTCGAACCTGTTCATGGCCACGGCGTTCGGATCCGCGCTGCTCGCGGCCCGGATGCTCTACCCGCGACTCGCGAAGGAAGTGCGCTCGTGATGCTCCTCTGGGGTCTCCTGATCGGCGCCGCGTTCGGCGCGGTCCTCGTCGTGTCCGGCCTCGCCGACGCGCGGCGGATCTTCGACATGCTCCGCCTCCGCGACGTGTCGCTGATGAAGGCGATCTTCGCCGCCCTCGCGGCCGGGATGGCCGGCGTCGCGCTGCTCGACGCCGCGGGGCTCGCGCACCTCTCCGTGAAGACGCTCCACGTCCTCGCGGTCGGGACCGGCGGGATCGTGTTCGGCCTCGGCTTCGCGCTGACCGGCTACTGCCCGGGGAGCGCGCTCGCCGCGTCGGCGCAGGGACGCCGCGACGCGATGGCGACCGTGGCCGGCGGTCTTGCGGGAACGGGCGCGTTCGCCGCGCTCTGGCCCGTGCTGGAACCGGCGCTCGTGAAGCCGCTCACCTTCGGCAAGCCGACCGTCGCCACCTGGCTCGGCACCTCGACGCTCGCGCCGGGACTGGCAGGCGCGGCACTGATCGCGGCGGCGCTGTGGCTGCTCTCACGCAAGGTTCGCGAAGTTCCGCACTCCGCTGCGGCGCGGTCCCGCTAGGATTCGCGCTGCGGCAGGATGCCGCGCCACCTCGACCCGGAGCAACGATGTCGATCCTTCGTCGCTGGTTCCTCACGGCCGTCGCCGCAGTCTCGCTGATCGTCCCCGCTTCGGCCGACCGGGCCACCGACGTGCTGGATGCGCTTGAAGCCGAGCTCGCCGCGCGCGACGCCGAGAACGGCGGAGACGACAAGAAGCTCGCGAAGCTGCTGGCGGCGAACCTCGCCAAGCTCTCGAAGACGCGCGAGACGCTTCTCGCGGAACTCAAGCTGGCGAAGGGCATCCTCGGCGGTCTGGAGAAGAAGTTCGCCGCCGATGCCGAGATGCTCGGACTGATCGAGGACGCGACCGACGCCTACACGGCGCTCGTCCAGGCCGCGATCGACGACCTTGCCGCGGGCGTGGACGAAGTCACGGCGGCGAAGCCGGTCCCGGCGCTCGCGCAGGGTCTGCTGGACGCCGCACGGGCGAAACTCGCGAAGGCGGGCAGCGCCCAGAACGCAAAGGCCGCGCTGGCGAACCTGATCGCGGCCCTGCTGAAGACGGTCAAGGGCCAGTCCGTGGTGGACAGGATCCTCGGCGGCGGCGGGGGCACTCTCTGCGGGCCCCAGTTCTACCGCGATCCGGTGTCTCTGCTGCGCGTCCGAGGCCAGGGCGAGAGCATGACCGCCACGGTGGGAACGTCGCAGTTCTCGGCGGACAGCCTCGTCGCAACGATCCACCCCTTCCTGGCGAACACGATCCTCGTCGGCGGGTTCCAGTGCTCGCCGGAACTCGACCTCGAGTTCACGTTCCCCGCGAATCCGACGCTCGACCTCGAGATGACGCAGGGGACCCACCCGACCGTGTCCGCGACCTCGGCCGATTGCTTCGAGTGCCTGCAGACCGTGGCCGGCAACGTGCGGGTGACGATCACCCACTACGACGCCGGCGGCGGACGAATCTCGGGGACATTCTCGTTCAACGGGCACGAGTCCGTCACGGACGGGACGTTCACCGTCCAGTCGTGGCGCACCGGACCCTGACAGCGCTGTCGAGATTCCGGCGCAAGCCGCCGTGGCGAACATCGCCGTCCGGATCGGCGTCGAAGCCTCCGGCGACGTGCACCCGCGCTGGATGTTCTCCGACGTGCGCGCAGCGGCGGACCGGTGTGTTCGGATCAGTCGGCGTCGGGCAGCGCTTCGAGGGAGAGGTCGTCGAAGCCGACCTCGTCGCGAGGTCCGAGACCGGCGGCGCCGAGAGAGAACGTCAGGGGCCCCGCGGGTGCCTGGACCGAGCCGATCTGCTGGAACGCCGCGCCGACGTCCGCCTCGCGGAGGAATGCCGTCAGCGTCCCCGACCGGAGTTCGATCCGGAGTTCGGCGCGGGTGACGCCCGGGAGGAACAGGTTTCCGGTGTTCCCGCTCGGCGTGGAGATGAACCCCTGGAAACCTGCCGACGGGCCGCTCACGACGTAGCGCGCGCAGGCGGAGACGAATGCGGCACCGGACTCGGACCCGACGGTCGCGACCTCGATGCACTGGAACTCGCCGTCGCCCGATGCGGCGGCGACCTTCGCCTTCGGCGAGAAGCGCCCGACCTCCACGGAGGCGTCCACGTCGCCGACCAGTTCGAACAGGGTCGTGGTGACGTAGAACCCGCCCGACTCCTTGCCGACCGACTGCACGGCGCCGTACTCGTCGGTCTCCGCGCGCTTTCCGCCGGGGGAGTCCGCCTTCCGCCGCGCCTTCTTCAACTTCGCGCGGAGCACGTCGCGGCTTCGGGAAGTGGACGGCGGGCCGCGACGGCTGCGCGCGCCGCAGGGGTCCAGCAACAGCTCCGGGTCGGCGGTCCCCAGGACGCTGTTGATCGCATCCACGTCGCCGAGCGGCTCGCCCAGGACTCCCGCGCGTGCGATCAGGATGCACGCTGCCGCACGGGCGACGTCACGTTCGAACCGCACCCGCTCTTTCGCGGTCAGGCCCGACGAAAGCTTCGAGTCGCCGAATTCGAGCGCGCGCGCCAGCGCGGACCTCGCACCCGCGAGCTTCTCGCGAAGCTCCCGCACCCAATCCGACGAAGCGACCCCTCGCGGGAGCAACACGCCCGGGTCCTGCACCGACAGCGAGGCGTCGGCGATGGACGCATCGAGGACCTCGATCGCGTCGTCGAGCTTCCCGCCCGCCTCGTCGATCACGTCGAGCAGTGCGTCCAGCAGCGTCGGATCGATTCCACCCGGCCTTGGCAACTGGTCGAGAGTCCTCACCGCTTCGAACGCCGGCAATCCAGGGTTGCGGATGAGCGTCAACGCCTCGGCGTCGGCCGAGGTGTGGATGCGGCTGGAGGCACCGCCTGCCGACGCTCGCGGCATGGCGGCTCCCGAGGCGAGCGCAATCACGAGCGGCACGGCCGGAATGACGAACGAGAGCTTCATGCGACACAACTCCTGTATGCGTGCTGCGGCCGGAGTCTCGCGGAATCGGGGTACCGAGGGAAGCGCCGAATCCCGACGAGGTCGCTGCACGTCGTACGGGCGGCGCGGAATGCGTCCAGTCTCACCGGCGACGGTCGGACCGACGCGACGCGCCCGCGAAGTTCGCGTGCGGACCCGGCAACGCGGGCGGCTCGCTGCCCGCGTGTCCGCCCTCGTGCAGTCGCTCGCGTCCGGGCGGCAGGACGGGCCCGCCGCCGCGGCGCTCGGTGAGGCGGCGTTGGTAGCGGCGGCCCCGCACACCGCCGCACGGCGGCGCCGCCGGGGCGAGCACCGTATTGAAACGCCGGCCGTGCACCCGGTGCGTTCCGTCGCGATGGATCGCGCCGGTCGTTCGAGGCGGCTGCCTACTTCAGCAGCGCCTGCGCGCGGGCGATGTCCCGCGCGACATCGGAGAGCTTGTCGAGGGACTTGTCGATCGGGGCGGACGGACTCGTCTCCGAGAAGGCGTCGAACCCCTTTCGCGCCTTCTGGGCCAGGATCGACACAGCCGCGGACGGATCCTTCACGGCCTCGATCTCCTCGAGGTCGCTTCCGACGCCGGATGCGATCCCGATCATCACGTCCTCGAACGCGATGTCGGCCCCGCCGAGCGCCTCGCCGAACTCGTCCTTCACGGCGAGGAAGAGCTTCCGCACGTCCTTGATGCACTTGTGGAGCGGCCGGCCGTTGCCGCGGAACGCCTTGTCCGTGATCCTGTTGACCTTGGCGATCGCCTTTCGCTGCGCGCGGGTCGGGTTCTCGGTGCCGACCACGGTTCCGAGGATGTTGTCGAGGGCGGGGCTCTGGAGGCCCTGCAATGCGGCGGCCTCGGGGCATCCGACGAGGAACAGTGCGGCAGCGAGGATCAGGGGCGCGATCCGGAGCATGGCGTTTCCTCCTCGCGGGATCGTAGCGGACGCATCCCGGGGTGCCAAGCGGTCGGATCGACCGCGGTGCGCGGAGTCGCTTCGGTTCGGCGCGTGATCACTTCGACGCAGGCGCCGGGAGCGCGACAGGCGGGAGTGCGACGGGAGCGGGCGCGACGGAAGTACGCGCCGCGGCCGGCTCCCATCCGCCGCCGAGGGCGCGGCAGAGGCGGACGACCGACGAGAGCACTGCGCGGTCGGCGGCGAGGACGCCGAGCTTCGACTGCGCGAGCGCCCGCTGCGCGTCGAGCACCTCGAGGTAGCCGGTGAGGCCCTCGCGGTAGCGGACGTCGGCGAGTTCCACGGAGCGACGGGACGCGTCCACCGCGCGGCGGAGCGCGGCTCTCTCCGCCCGGGTCGTGTCGAGGGACGAGATCCCGTCGGCGACCTCGGCCAGCGCGCGGTGGAACGCGGAGAGCCACTCGGCCGCCGCGGCGTCGCGCTCCGCCTCGCGTCGGAGCACCTCGTACTCGCGGCGCCCTCCGTCGAGGAGCGGGAGCGACACGGCGGGCCCGATCGACCACACGCGCGACGACCACTCGCCGAACGTCGCCGGCGTGTTGCTCGCCCATCCGGCGGAGCCGAGCAGCGTCACCCGCGGATAGAAGTCGGCGACGGCGACGCCGATCCGCGCGCTCGACGCGGCGATGCGGCGTTCGGCGGCGCGGAGGTCCGGCCTCCGGTCGAGGAGCGCCGCGGGGAGTCCCGTCGGCACGTCGGACGGCTCGCGGAAGGCGGAAGGCGCGCGCGGCGCGACCTTCCGTCCCGGCGCCTCGCCGAGGAGCAGCGCGATGCGGTGCTCGGCGGCGGCGCGGCGGCGCGCGGCCGCGGGGATCCGCGCCTCGGCGGTCGCGATGTCGCCCTCCGTCCGGCGGAGGTCGATCTCCGACGCGAGACCCGCGTCCACGCGCGAGCGGACGAGCGAGAGCGTCTTCGCGAGGAGGTCCACCGTCTCGCGCTGCACGGCGGCCTCGGCCTCCGCCTCGGACGCGTCGAGCCACGCCTCGACGAGGTCGGCGACGAGCATCACCTGCACCGCGAGGCGGTCGTCCTCGAGCGCCGCGACGTCGGCCTCCGCGGCCTCCGTGAGCCGGCGCACGCGGCCCCAGAGGTCGAGCTCCCACGACGCGCCGGCCGTGAGCGACGTGCGGTCGTCGGGGTCGCCTCCGACCTTCGACGGGCCGAACGGGCCGCCGCCGGCGTCCATCTCCTCGGTGCGGCTGCGCGTGAAGGAGCCGGAGCCGTCGAGGCGGGGCTCCATCGAGATGCCGGCCTGCCGCACGGCGATGCGCGCGACGCGGATCCGCTCCGCCGCCGCGCGGAGGTCGAGGTTCCGCTCGACGGCGACGTTCACCAGCGCGTCGAGCTCGGGGTCGCCGAAGGAAGTCCACCAGCGGGACACGGGCTCGCCCGTCGCGCGCGCGCCGGGAAACGCGGCGGGCGCTGCGACCGCGGGCCGCTCGTACTCGGGACCGACCACCCGGCATCCCGCCGCGGCGAGGGCGAGGGCCCCGGCGAGGCACCGGGCGGATGCGGCTCTGAAGGGTCTGCGGTTCACTTCGTCGTCTCCTCGGCGGCGGTTCCGTCCCGCGGCGCCCCTTCCATGTACACGTCCACCTGCTGCCCCGCATAGAGAGGAAGGTCCGACGGCCCGACGTCGAAGATCACCTGGAGCACCCGGGTGTCCACGCGCTCGGTGGACGCGCCGGTCAGCGACCGCTTCGGGCGCACCCACGGTTCGACGCGCACGAACGAGAGCTCGACGGGCTTCGACGGGAACCCCCGCTGCACGGCCACGGCCTTCGGCGTGCCGCGGACGAGCGGCGCCGACTCCTCGTCCACGTCCACGCGGATCCTCAGCCTCGAGACGTCGCCGAACACGATGAGCGCGTCGCGGCCGCTCGGCGCGACTTCGCCCGCGTGGACGTTCAGCTCGAGGATCGTGCCGTCGGCGGGCGCGCGGACGACGGCGCGCGCGGTGAGCTCCTCGTTCTCGCGGAGCGCGGACTCGGCCCGCGCGACGGCGGCCCGTGCTTCCGCGACGTCCGGGGCCCACGCGGGCGCCTTCGACCGCGCGAGGTCGGCCTCGGCCTGGCCGAGCGACGCCTCCGCCGCGGCGACCGCCCAC
>JAJVHW010000023.1 GCA_022072415.1 Planctomycetota bacterium | reverse complement strand
CGTCGGGTCCGCGGCGATCGCACGGTCGAACGCGCCCGCCGCCGCGGCGACATCGCCCCGGGCGGCGGCGCCCTCCGCGGCGGCGACCTCCTCCGCAGCCGACCGCTGCGGCGGCCGAACCGGCGCAGGCGGAGTCCCTCCGGAACTCTCCGGGAGCGGAACGGGAGGAGCCGGCGGACGTGGAGGAGCGTCCGGAGGGGGAGGGTCCGGAACGCGCGCGCCGGAGTCGGGCGCCGATGGCGACGGCGGCGGCGGTGCATCCGGGACTCCGGAGGGAACCCGCGGCGGCGTCGGCTCGTCCGGGCGCGGCGGAACCGGCCCGCCGGTGGACACGGGCGGCGGCGCAGGAGGGACATCCGCACGGTCCGGTGCGTCCCGTCCGGCCGGTTCGGGGGACCCTCCGAACCCGGAGGAGTCCGTGTCCTTGGTGTCCCAGGGGTCCGGCATGCGCGCCGGCGCGGAGCCGCGCGCGATCGTCACGTCGAGGACCAGTTCGCCCGGCCCGCGCAGCCGGTCGGAACCCGTCCAGCCGCGCGTCGCGTTCGCCTCGAACACGACGGCGCCGTCCTCCGGGAACACGAACGTCCACTCCGAGCCGACCGGCATCGGCCACGACGCAGGCGAGCCCGGGTGCGGCGTCTCCGCGAACGAACGGGGAATCGGACCGCGCAGCGTCTCCGTCAGGAACGTGGCCACGAGCGAACCGGGGCGGAGACTCCGTGCGGGGAAGGAGTGCATCCCCTCGAAGTTGTAGTGCACGCCGGCGAACACGGACGACCGGATCTCCTCCTTCCGCGCCGCGGCGCACATCGCGCGGAACTCGTCGGCGCCGATCCCGTCCGGGCCGTAGGGCTTCGTCCCCTCCCATGCCACGGGCGTCCACTGCCCGGTCGCGCGGACGGAGAGCGTGTCGCCGCGGCGCCCCCACACGATGGGCCGTTCGACCAGGGGTCGCTCGCGCACGATGAACCGCAACGACGTCGCGTCCTCGCCGACCGGGACCTCCGCGCCCCACCGCGCTCCGCGGAGTCCGCCCTGCGGACTCACGCTGAAGAGACGGGACCGGAGCCCGCCGAAGACCGGGCGCATCCGCTCGCCGAAGCTCACCATCGGGTCCGAGGGCCGGAAGGCGGACCACGGGTGCCAACCGTGTCCGTCGGCGTCGCGCAGGAAGACCGACGTCTGGACCGTGCCCGGGACGCGCTCCACGGCGCGGACCTTCAGCGTCACGGTGTTCGGCCTCGCCGGGTCCGCGGCGAGTTCGGCCACGGGCTCCGCCGGCGAGGCGGACACGACCCCGGAGAGCGTCGACTCCATCTCGAATTCCGAAGTCTGCGAGCCTTCGGACCCGATTGCCGAACCGTCGATCCACCAGTTCGTGAAGAAGTGGATCGCGCCGTCCGACGGCGCGGAGAACGACGCGCCCTTCGACCCGATCGCGAACCACGAGGATCCCGCGGGCACGGGCAGCATCTTCCCCGCGTGCGCCTTGTCGTAGAGGTCCACCTGATCGCCGGGGACGAACAGCCCCACCAGCGCGCCGAGGCGCGCTCCCGCCACCGGAGCGTTCGCCCGCGCCCAGGGGAATGCGAGCTTCTCGCGCTTCGCCAGGTTGGCCGGCGTCGCCCGCGCCGCGTACTCGCTCCATTTGCGCTGGTACTCGCCCTCGTCCACGCCGTCGGCGCCGTGCTTCGAGATGAACTGGCTCCAGCCGCCCTGCGAGGGGTGCCATGCGCCCTTCAGCACGCGCATGCTCGCGGTCATCCCCGCCGCGATCGGCACGTTGTACGAGAGCTGCTTCTGGGACTTCGGCGGCGTCTTCACCTCGACGGTCGCCCAATCGGACGCCGCGCCGTGCTGCGTGACCACGCGGAGGAGGTGCCGCGACGACGCGCCCGGCAGGCGTCCGCGAGAGGCCCTCGCCCAACCGCGGCCGACGTCGGAGATTCCCTGGTACACGAACGGATCCCCGGGCGCCTCGCTGGCGAAGTGCTGCACGTGGACCGGCGTGTTCCGGAGTTGCGGGGGAACGGTCCACGGATCCCATTTCACGTCGATCTTCCCGTCGTCCGCGAGGCCCTGGAGCGGGGGCATCTCGATCGCGACCACCGCGGTCCGCGCCTTCGTCGTGTCGAACGACTTCGGCGGCTTCGCGCGGTCGTCGTACGCCTTCGGGACCGTGACGTACCTCCAGGTCTGCGTTCCCGCGAACTTGAGGGGGAAGCCGTCGATGAACTCAGGAGCGTAGCCCGAGGCCTCCGCGACGAGGAGCCACGGGCCGTCCGCCCCGCGCGACCGGTAGATGTCCCAGAACATCGTCTTCTCGACCTTCGGCGCGGGGATGCGGACGCCGAGCGCCGCGCCCTCCTTCGTGTACGCGAGCGAGAGGTCCGTCGCGACGCTCTCGTACGACGCAGTCGCGCGGCCGATCTCCACCTCGGTCGTCTCCGGCGCCGCGACCTGCCTCCCCTTCGCGTCGCGGACGCGCACGCGGGCGAAGATCCGGTCGTCCTCCGTCACGCGCCACTGCGCCTCGCAGGCGTAGGGCGGCTCGAACTCGCCGGGCGGCGCGGTCACCGACACCGAGAGATCGACGACGTCCTCGCCGTTCTCGCGGAGGATCAGGGGGCGGACGCGCACGCGGGCGTTCGGCGGCGACACGGCGCGGCGCTCCGAGAGGATCTCGGACAGCCGCTGCGCGCGCTCCTCGGTCTCCGCCTCCGGCGCCGTCGCGTCCCGCGCGGCGAAGGAGAGTCCCGTCGCATCCTGACGGGAGCCCTCCTCACGGATCTGCCGCATGGCGCGGCGGGCGTTGTTCTCGAAGGAGAGCGTCCACCCCATCGACTCCTTCTCGCTCGGCTCCGGGATGCCGTGCTCCGGCAGGGATCCCGCGACCAGCGTGAAGCTCTCGAGGAAGTCCTGCGCCATCCGGCCCGCGATGCGGTTGCGCATGTCCTCCGGGAACTCGCCGAGGAGTTCCTGCACCTCGACGTCCACCTTGCCCTGGTACTCGCCGGTCCCCGTGAGCCACTGGTTCACGTGGATCCGGTACATCTCCCGGAGAGTGGGCAGCACCGCGTCGGGCCGGTCCCACTCGGGCTCCACGCCGGCCCGGGCGAAGTAGGCGAGTGCGCGCGTCCGGTGCGCCGGGTAGAGGCTCGCGCGCCGGGCGTCGAAGTCGAGGCGGGGATCGTCGCCGCTCTGCGCGCGCGCCTCGTCGAACTCGGCTCCGCCGCCGAGCAGTCCCGCCGCACGGGCGGCCGCCGCCTCCGCCGCGGACTCGACGATCCGGGCGTCGATCGCCTCCTCGTCGGTGTAGGGGCCGAACGCCCAGAACGTGCCCTCCGGACGCACCACGGGCGCGACGCGGATCGGCACCACGGAGAGGATCCCCGCCCGCTGCGAGGGGACGTCCCGCGTGAACCCGTTCTCCTTCCCGAGGAACCCCTGGTACGCCTTGTCCGCGCGGTCGTCCTCGAGAGGCTTCATGACGAAGTCCCGCGCGATCCAGACGGCGTTCACCGCGATCGACTTGCACACCCAGACGTGCCCGAGCCCGGGCACCACCGCGGCGGTGCCGAGGATCCACGCGGCCTGCCAGTCGTTCCCCGCGAGGAGATCGTAGATCGCGGTTCCCTGCGACACCCCGGGGACCCGCATCCACGCCTCGCGTGCGGCGGTCGAGAAGGCCGCCGCGGGACCGTCGGTCTGGTACGCGCGGACGATGTTCAGCGCCGAGTCGAGGTCTCCGGCCGTGGCGAAGTTCATCACCGCGGACCCGGCGTCCCACCGGAAGCCGCTGACCTTCACTTCGCCGAGCTTCCCGACCTCCGCCGGGGGCCAGCGGGCGAGGTCGGCGACGAATCCGAGCTTCCCGGCCGTGTCGCCCCCCCACGCGATCAGGTTGTTCCTCGCCACGTCGAGCACGCGGACGCCGATCTTCCGCGGCGCATACTCCCCGGCGTTCCACTGCGCGCGGACCGCCTTCGCCTTCTCGGAGAGATCGAGCTTCAGATGCTCGTCGAGCGACGCCTTCACGAACTCCCAGACGGCCTGCGTGGTCGTGCCGTCCTTCGGCCAGCCGAGGATCCGCCGGTCGTACGCCGCGAGCCGCGCGATCCGCCGGAGCTCCTGCTGCATCTCCGGCGGCGCCGCCGCGATGATCCGGTCCACGAGGTCCGGGGAGCGGTTCGCATGCTTCGCGCGCTCCTTCTCGTCCGCCTCCGTGACGGAGCGGACGTGCGCCTCGGAGATGAGGTCGTGGAAGGCGTGGCGGAACTGCCGCCGCGTCACCTCGCGGAGGGCGTTCGCGCGGTCGGGCCAGCCCGCGCGCCGCGCCTCGGCGTCGGAGACATCGAGGGAGAGCGACTTCCCCGTCTCCCTCGCCGTGAGGAGCAGGTTCTCGATCATCAGCTCCCGCGCGTGCGACGCCCACCGCTGCTTCGCGGCCTCGATCATCGTCTTCAGGAACTGCTGCTCGCCGCCGCAGCGGTCGACCATCTGCTGCCGCGTCACCTTCCGGTCGGTGAACGCCTCCACCTCGAGGTAGCTGACGTAGCGGCGGTAGACGTCGGCCTCGGTGATCGGCTTCCCGCCGATCTTCTCGTTCCGGTGCTGGAGACGGAGCAGCGCGGCCGTGTCGAGCGCGAGCTTCGCGTCGCCCCGCTTCTCGGGCGGCAGGTGCGCGTAGACCGTCTCCACGAACCGCTTCGTCAGGTCCTCCGCCTTCGCCTCCGGGTCGTTCGCCTGCTTCAGGTACACCGAGTCGTAGTCGAACGGGCGGAGCAGCGCCCGGCCGTCCGATTCGCCCTTCCGGAAGACGAGGCCCGGCCCTTCCGCCACGCTCCGGAGGAGGTACTTCGGACGGTTCTCCTCGTGCGACGCGAACATGATCATGTTGTCCCACGTGCCGTCGAACGCGTACCGGGTCACGATCTCGACCGACGAAGGGATCGGCGCCGACGGGCGCGCGGTCCACGTGGCGCGGGGCCTCCCGTCGGGCCCCTTCCCCGCCTCGATCCAGGGCGACATGCGCGCGCACTCCGCCTGGATCTTCGCCAGCGCGGACTCGGCGTCGGCGACGCGCGCCGCGTCCCCCGACGCACGGGCGTCGAGCACCGCGCGCTCCGCCCGATCGGCCTCCGCGGCCTTCTCCTTGAACGCCTCGAGCGCATCGACGCCGCGCTTCAGCGCCTGGATCATCAATTCGCCCTCGGACCGGTACGCGGCCGAGTTCGCGCTCTTCAGCTTCCAGATCCGCTTCGCCTCCATCCGCAGGCGGTCGGTGTGCTGGCGCGCCTTCCAGTCCGGGTAGAAGTCCGCGCCGTTCATCGTCTCGATGCCGTACCGCTCGGGGTCCGCGCCGCCGATGTCGCCCGCGCGGAACTCCGCATTGAAGATCTCGATGACCTTCGCGACCTTCTCCGACATCTCCGCCGGGCGGAGCTTCGGATCCTCGTCGTGGATCAGGAAGAGCGTCTGGTCGATGTCGCTCGCGATGCCGCTCGTCTTGTTCCCCGAGTCCATCGCGCCGATCCGGAACTCGCCGCCCGGCGCCGCGCGGGCGACGGCGCGCTCCATCGCGCGGCGGATCATCTCCCGCCGCCCGTCGGCGAGGAGCATCGCGTCGTCGATCCCGACGGCCTTCGCCTTTGCGACCGCCTCGATCACCTTGAAGTCATGAGCCGCGAACACCTCGGCCGCGGCGGCGACCGGGTCGCCCGCATGCTTCGCGCAGATCGCGCGGATCTCCGCGCCGACCTTCGCCGCGTCCACGCCGCGCGCGTCGGCGGCGCCGGGCGAGACCGACGCGAACCGCCACGACTGGACCCGGACGGACTCGTGCTCGCCGCCGGACTCCTCCGCGCCGTCCTCGGCCGCGGCGGGAGCGCCGTGCCGGAACATCGCCGCAGCGAGAAACACGATCGCGAGCGCGTGACGGACGGTGGACCCGAGAAACGGCATCGACGCCTCCCCGCGCAGTGTAGCGGGAACGCGGCCGTGCGGCGTCGTCCCGAAACGCGAGGCGCGCCCGTCGGGGGGTCAGTTGTCGCGGAACTTCTTGTGGCAGCTTCCGCAGAGCTTCGCGGCGGCGTCGAAGGACGCGGTCGCGGCGGCGGGATCCCCCGCGCGGAGCGCCGCTTCGAGCTTCGCCACGGCGGCCTCGGAGTCGGCGAGCATCTTCATGAACTCGCCGCCCTGGGAGGTGGCGTCCTTCATGCGCGCCATCTCGCGGAGCCCCTCCCACGCCATGCGCGCCTCGTGCGGCGGGCTGACGTCGGGATGGTCGGGCAGGAGCCCCCAGGCGCGCTCCTTCGACGCCTTCAGGTACTCCCAGCGGAAGTCGAGGTCGGCCATGGCGGCCGCGAGATCGCCGGGCGACACGTACGCGGGGTTGACGGGCACGGCCGCGAGTTCCTCGCCCGAGAGGCGCTTCGTCGCCGCCGTCGTGCGGTAGAGCCCCGCGTACTTGGGATCGGTGCCGGCGGCCTTCAGCGTCTCCTCGGTCTTCGCGGGGTCCATGAGCCCGAGCGCGACGCACGCGGACGCCGCCGCAGCAGGGCCCCGGTGCTTCCCGTGGTGGCAGTGGACATAGGTCGGGCCGTCGCTCGTCTCGATCGCCTTCGCGACGTGCGCCGCGGCGTCCTGACCCACCTTGTCGTAGCCGATCGGGACGTGGACGTAACGGAGCCCGTACTTCGCGGCGAGATCCGCCTCCGGCTTCGCCCCGTCCACGCTGACGACGGTCTTGTATCCCATCGCCGCGAGGTTCGCGAACGCGACCTCGCCCTCGGGCTGCGCCCCGACTCCGACCTTCTCGTTCCACTGCTTGTAGCGGTGGAGACCGTCCGGATCGCCGTGGGAGTCGCGTACGACGACGGCCGGCCGCTCGACCGCTCCGCCGGACGTGTCCGACGTGCAGGCGGGCAGCGCGAGCAGGAGCGACGCGGTTGCGCAAGCGAGGCGAAGGGTCTGGTTCATCGTGCGGGGTCTCCGAGCCGGGCGCGGCACGCGCCGCACCCCACAAGCGCAACGAACGTACCACTCGACGGGCTCGGAGCGAGCCTGCGATTCGTCTCGCGGCGGACACGAATCCCATGCATCCGCGGCGCGGCGGTGACGTCCCGGTGCCGGGACGGGAACGCCGCGCCAATGCTCGCCCGGGCGTGCGGCGCCCGGTGAAATGGACGGACGGGGCCCGGTGGGCCCCACCGAAGGAGGCAACGCATGTCGCATGGCATCCAGGTCGGGCAGATGGTTCCCGACTTCAAACTGCCGACGTTCGACCCGAAGACGGGCGGATTCGGCGAGTTCAGCCTGGCCGCGCAGAAGGCGGCGGGCAAGTGGTCGATCCTGTTCTTCTACCCCGCCGACTTCACGTTCGTCTGAGCGACTGAATTCGCTGCTCTGGCAGAGCAGTACGAACGCATCCAGAAGCTCGGAGGCGAGCTGGTCACGATCAGCACGGACACCCAGTTCGTCCACCTCGCATGGCACCGCGAGGAGAAGGCGCTGAAGGACGTCCGGTACCCCATGGGCGCCGACCGCAACACGGTCGTGTCGCGCCTCTTCGGGGTCTACAACGAGGACAACGGCCTGCCGCTCCGCGGCACGTTCATCGTGAGCCCCGAGGGGAAGCTCATGTCCGCGGAGGTCGCGTTCTACAACGCCGGCCGCAACGTGGACGAGCTGCTCCGGAAGTTCAAGGCGAACCTCTACCTCTCGAAGCACCCGAAGGAGGGCTGCCCCTCCAAGTGGAAGGACGAGGGCGACAAGACGCTGACCCCCGGACCTCAGATGGTCGGCCGGGTGGCCGACTCCATGTAGTTCACCGCCGCTTCCGCGTACGCGGAGACGTCGCCGAGTTCCGACGCTTCACGGGCCCGCCCTTCCGGCGGGCCCCTTCGATTCCGGCGCGCGACGCGGGGCGCAGCGCGGGCGCGGGGCCGTCCTCGCGGTCCTTCGGTCCCGCGGCGGACCATCCGGCGGGCGGCGTCTCGCCCTTCATCTCGAAGAGGAAGCGCGACGGCATCGCGTCGGCGCGGCGCCCGAACCGGGCCCGGCTCGCGGCGCGCGTGATCACGAGCCGGCGGCGGGCGCGCGTGATGCCCACGTACATGAGGCGGCGCTCCTCCTCCACCTGCCCGTCGGCGACGCACTTGTGGTGCGGGAGCATCCCCTCCTCGCAGCCGACGAGGAAGACCGTCGGGAACTCGAGGCCCTTCGCGGCGTGGAGCGTCATCAGCGTGACCGAGTCGCGGCGTTTCTCCTCGCGCGACGCCCGGTCGTCCGAACCGGTGAGCGTGATCTCCTCGAGGAAGCTCCCGATCGTCGGCGCGGCCGTGCGCCTCACGTGGTTCTCCGCCACGTTGAAGAGTTCCTGCACCGCGTTCCAGCGGAGGTCGCGGTCCTTCGGCTCCGGGTAGCAGCGCTCGATCTCCGCCACGTAGTTCACCGCGCGCACGAGTCCGCGGAGCCAGGCGACGAGGTCCCGGCCCGGGTCCGTCGCCCCCGCCGCGGCGAGCTTCTCCCGGAGCGCCTTCACCGCGTTCACCGCCGCCTCCGGCACGCCGGGGATCTCGGCCGCGCGGTCGAACGCGTCGGCGGCGCCGATGCCGTGCTCCGTGGCGAACGCGAGCACCTTGTCCACGGTCGAGTCCCCGACGCCGCGCGGCGGCGTGTTGACGATGCGGAGGAGCGACGGCTCGTCATCCTTGTTCGCGGCGAGTCGCACGAACGCGAGGACGTCCCGCACCTCCTTCCGGTCGAAGAAGGACATCCCGCCGATCAGTACATAGGGGATCGCCTTCCCGCGGAAGGCCGTCTCGAACGCGCGGGCCTGGACCGCGCTCCGGATCAGCACCGCGTGGTCGCTCCACCGCGCGCCGCTCCCCGGCACGGCGCTCCGCGCGACGGCGTTCTGGATCTCCTTCGCGACGTGCTCGGCCTCCTCCTCCTCGTCGCCGAGCTCCACGACCTCGACCGGCGCGCCCGGCCCGGCGTGGGAGCGCAGCGACTTCTCGTGGCGGTCGGGGTTGCAGCGGATCACCGCGTTCGCCGCGTCGAGGATCGGCTGCGTGCTCCGGTAGTTCGTCTCGAGGCGCACGACGGCCGCGCCGGGGAAGTGGCGCTCGAAGTCGAGGATCTTCCGCACGTCGGCCCCGCGGAACCCGTAGATCGACTGGTCGTCGTCGCCGACCACGCAGAGGTTCCGGTGCGCGCCCGCGATCTCGCGGAGGATCTCGAACTGCGGCGCGTTCGTGTCCTGGTACTCGTCCACGAGGACGTACCGGTGCCGGTCGCGGAGGAGTCCCGCCACGTGCGCGGACGTGCGGAGGAGCTCGATGGTCTTCAGGAGGAGATCGTCGAAGTCCATCATGCGCGTGCGGCGGAGCTGTTCGTCGTAGCGGCGCCACGCGCGGGCGACGAGTTCGTCGCGGTCCCCGCCCTCGGCCGCCGCGGCGTCGTAGGTCGCCATCCGGTTCTTCCAGAGCGAGATCTTCTGCTTCACCCACGCCGGCTGGGCGACCGCCTCGCCCACGCGGAGTTCCCGGAGCGCGCCCTTCACGGCGGAGGTCTGGTCGGAGTCGTCGCAGATCGTGAAGTCCCGCGGCCAGCCGATCGCCTCGGCGTGCCTCCGGAGGACCTTCACGCAGAACGCGTGGAACGTGCCCACCGTGAGCCGCTTCGCCTGCTCCTCGCCGACCACGAGGGCGACGCGCTCGCGCATCTCCCCCGCCGCCTTGTTGGTGAACGTGACGGCGAGGATGTGCTCGGGCTGGAACCCGCGGCGGACCATGTTCCCGATCCGCGACGTGATGACCTTCGTCTTCCCCGTCCCCGCGCCGGCGAGCACGAGGAGCGGGCCTTCGATCGTCTCGACGGCCCGGCGCTGCTCGGGGTTCAGCGACGCGAGCGGGTCGCGGGACGCTGCGGAGGCGCGGGTGAAGGCGTGCGCGGGCGGCAGGGACGCGGGCGCACGGGACGGCTGGAACGGCGGGCGGGATCCGCCCTGCGGCCCGGTCGGGTTCATGAAGGGGACGAAGACTACGACTGAGGTCCGACGTGGGTCGCCGCCCACTCGGACTCGCACACGGGGACGCCGGCCTCGACCCAGCTCTTCAGCGAGTCCATCGCCCGGGACCAAAGGAGGCGGAGTTCCTCGCGCTCCTCGGCGTTCGCGATGCGGCGGTGCGTCACCTGCAGCGTGCAGCGGTCGCCCTTGTCGAACACCTCGATCTGCACGGCGCTCCCCGCGGTGTGGCGCGGGTTCTCCCACGTGAAGCGGACGAGGCGTCCCGGGACGATCTTCCGGAACTGCCCGCGGTCGCCGCCGGAGTTCGACCATCGGCCGCCGGGATAGAAGCCCTGCCGCCGGCGCGGGCGGTACCACTTCGAGATCTCCGACGACTCGCAGAGCGCGCGCCAGATCGTCTCGACGGGCGCGGCCATCGCGCGCTGGACGGACACGGCGAACCCGTCGTGCCGCTGCCCGTAGGCGCGGAGGCCGAGGTCCCGCGCGTACTGGACGGTGATCGCCTGGGCCCACCACGCGGGCACGCCGTGCTCGGCGTGGAGGTGCGCCGCGGCGCGGGTGTGCCCCTTCTGCCGCGCGTTGAACGCGTCGAGGATCTCGTACCACGCGGCGCTGGAGCGCCCCGTGCGGGCGCGGCAGCCGTCCTCCGAGAACTCCGCGCGCGCGTCACGGGCCGGGGTAGGGACCGGCGTCGCGCGGGACGGGCGGATCGCGGGCGCCCCGCTCTTCGCCGCCGCCTTTCGCTGGGTCCGCCGGGTCGCCATCGCGCTGCCTGTCCTCCGCGTCCCGATCCTGCCCGACCTCGGGCGGACGCCCGGCAGCTATTTCGGCGATTCCCCGTCCCCGGTCTTCGCCCGGGCGTGCGCCTGGAGCTTCGACCAGGTGTCGGCGAGCGTGGCGTCGACGGCACCCCCGAGCTTGACGTACTCGGAGAGCATGCGGTGGGCCTGGTCGAGGTAGTCCCCCGGCCTGCCCCCCTGTTTCCAGTCGTAAAGGGCGACGGCGCAGTTCCTTAGGACGACGGCGCGGACCTCCTTCGGGAGGGGCTCCGCCAGGAGGCCGCGGTAGACGTCGATGGCCTCGTCGATCCGGTCCACGGGCGCACCGCCCTCCGGCGGGACCTTCTTCGACCGGACGAGCGACCGGGCGAGGACGATGCGGGCGTTCGGGTCCTTCGGGCCGCGGAGCCGGAGCAGCGTCTCGGCCAGCGGCAGCGCGTCGTCGCCGGTGTCGTCGGTCTCGAGGAGGAGGAGGATCAGGAACTCGAGCGGATCGGCGGCGTCCGGCGCCATGGCGACGGCTTCGCGCGCCGCCGCGCGGGCGCGGCCGAGGTCCCGCGCTTCGCGGAGCGCATTCGCGAGTTGCATCCGCGCCTCGAGGGACGCAGGCGCCTCGCGCACGCGCCGCTCGGCGGCGGCGACCGCGCCCTGGCGGCGGTCGAGGAGGGCGGACGCCTGCATGCGGATCTTCTCGAGGCGTTCGACGGGGACCGCCGTCGGATCCCCCGGCGGCGCGGCGCGCGCGGGCAGCGCGTCGATCCGGTCGAGGAGCGCCAGGGCGCGGGACGGGTCCACGTCGGATCCGCCGGGCATCGTGCAGTCCTCGGCGAGGACGGTCATCGCCCGTTCGTCTCCGGGATGCGCGGCGAGGTGCGCCTCGACCGTCGCGCGGCCGACGCCGGGGCGCCCCGCGAGCTGGTGCGCGTAGTAGACGATCGACACGGGACGCCAGTCGCCGGGGAGGAGCGCCGCGGCCTCTGCCGCGAGCGCCGCGGTCTTCTCCGCGTCGCCCGACGCGAACGCCATGAGCGATTCCGCGTAGGCCGCGCGCCCCGGACCGAGCGCGTCGCGATGGCGTTCGAGCGCGTCCCGCGCCTCCGCCTGGCGGTTGGCGCCGATGGACCGCTCGATCCGGAAGAGGATCTCGTCGGTCCGCACCGCGTCGCCGCGCGCGAGGAGCCACACCGCGCCTCCGGCGAGGAGGACGGCCAGGGCGAGGGGGACCGCGCGGTTCACGCGCCGAACGTAGCACGCCGCCGCGATTCTGCGAGGTCGCCGCCGCGCGGCGAGACGACGATGCGCGGCGTGAGCGAGGGCACGCCCGGCGAGGCACGTCATCGGCGCTGGGCGCGCATCGCCCTCGCGGCGGTGCTCCTGCTCGCGCTCTGGTTCCGGCTTCCGGGGCTCGCCGAGGACCCCGCATCCTTCCGCGACGAACTCTCGTACGTCCCGAAAGCCGTGCGCTACGGCGGCGGCGACCTGAACCCGCACTACTTCCACAACCCGCCGCTCGCGAGCTACCTGATGTTCGGCGCGATCGGCGCGGACTACGCCGTGGCGCGCGCGACCGGCACCGTCGCGTCGGCGCTCGAGTACAAGGCGCGATACCTCGTGGAGCCGGAGTCGGCGTTCCTCGCGGCGCGGCTGATGGCGCTGCTCGCGGGGATGGTGTCGCTCTTGCACGTCGGGCGGCTCGTGCGGGTGATCGCGGGGACCGACGCTCCGGCCGTGCGATGGATGGGCGTGGCGGCGGTTGCCGGCGCCGCCCTGTCGCCCCTCCATGCCGAGAAGTCGGCACAAGCGACGAACGAGATCTTCGCCGTGCTCGCGATGCAGTTCGCGGTTCACGCGGCCGTGATCGCCGCACGCCGGCCGACCTGGCGCGCGGCGCTGGCCGCCGGAGCGATGACCGGCATCGCCACGGGGACGAAGTACACGTGCGTCGCCGCGGCAGCGGGAGCCGCAACGGCGTTCCTCTGCGCGTCGGACCTCCGGTGGAAGGACCGCCTCGTGCGACTCACGGGCGCCGGGCTCGCGTGCATCGCGGCGTTCCTCGTCGTCTGCCCGTGGGCCGTGCTCGATGCCGAGACCTTCCGCGCGCACGTCGCGAACCAGGCGGGACTCATCGACCGTTCCGGCGGCGACGATGCGCTCTCCAGGTACGCCGGGTCGTTGCTGGACGAAGGTCTCGGGACCTTCGGCGCGCCCGTCGCCGGACTCGGGATCGCGCTCGCGATCCGCCTCGCCGCGATGGGCCGACACGACATCCGCGCGCGGATCGCGACCGCGGCCGCCGGGCCGGTCTCGCTTGCGATCCTGCTGCTCTCCCATCCGACGCTCGCCTACGGACGCTACCTGCTGCCCGCGCTGCCGTGCGTCCTCGCCTTCGCGTGCGCCGCGATCGCCGCGACGTGGACGTCGGAACCTCGGCTCGTGGGTGCGGCGGGCGGGGCGCGCTCGTTCTTCCGGTTCGCTCCCCCGGCGGCCGTGACGATTGCATGTGCGCTCCTCGTGGCCGGCGGCGCGAAGGCGCGGAGCGTGTCCGGCGTTCCCTCGTCGCGCGCCGAGACCTCGGCTTGGATGCGCGCGAGTGTCCCCGACGGCGCGATCGTCCTCACCGACCTCTCCGCCCCGTGGCTCTTCGACATCCGCCTCCGCGCCGAGTTCGAAGGGCGCGTGCGGCCGGAGATCGCCGCGAAGCTCCGCCCGGCATGGACGCTGGTCCGCGTCTACGACTACTTCCAGGACCCGCCCGCGAAGATCCCCGGCACGGAGATTCGCGCCGACGACTTCGCCGCGATCCGCGCGATGCCGGAGCGCGTGTTCGCGCTCGTGTCCGACGACGCCCGCGACGTGTTCGGGAAGCTCCCGCCCGCCGACTATCCGTGCGCGCGATGGCACGCCGCCGTGCGCGAGGCCGGGCCGACCGTCCACGAGCCGATCGAGGGGCTACGCGGCCCTCGCTACCGCCTGATCGAGCTGAACCCGCGATGACCGCGCCCGACCGGTTCGCCCGACTCGTCGCGGCCGCCGCCGCGGTGGCGTCGATCGCGTACGTGCTCGCGTTCCACGGACGACGGGACCTCTGGTTCGACGAGGTCGCGTCGGTGGACCAGTTCGTCGTGATCCCGCTGTCGAAGGCGGCGACGTGGTACCCCTACACGAACCACCACGTCCTCTCGAACCTGCTCGCGAACGCGTGGCTCACGCTGACCGGATTCAAGACGTTCGGATCGGTCGCGGCGGAGCCGTTCCTGCTGCGGTGGATCTCGATCGCGGCGTCGGCGGGGACGCTCTGGTATGCGTGGCTGCTCGTCCGGCGCATCGCCGGGGAACGCGCGGCCGCGCTCGCGGTGGCCACCCTCGGCGCAAGCCTCTGCTTCACGTCGTTCGCGGCGCAGATCCGGGGCTACGCCGTGTCCGCTCTCTGCTGCACGGCGACGCTGCATCACCTCGCCTCGTTCGCCGACGGCGGCAGGCGGCGGCACGCGGCATTCGCCGTGGTCGCCGGCGCGCTCTCGTTCTACGCCCTTCCGTCGAACCTCTACTTCCTCGGCGCACTCGGCGGTGCGCACGGACTCGCATGGGTCGCGTTCCGCGGGAGGCGCGATCTCCTCGCGTCGCTCACGGCGGCGCTCGCGCTCGGCTCGGGGCTCCTCCTCTACGCGCCGATGTGGGACGGCCTCTTCGGGAACCCGATCGTGCAGTCGCACGGAGCCTTCCGCTGGAAGACCCTCTACTCCGTGATGCCCGGCGTACTGCTCCAGTTCGCCCTCGACACGGCTCCCGCGCTGCTCCTCTCGGCGTGGATCTGGATCCGCACGGCCCGGGGGCCCGGAGACGCAGCGCGCGACGCGCGACGCCGGGCCCTGCTGTTCGGCGCGACGCTGCTCCTCCCGTTCGTCCTCAGCTTCGTCCGCGCGGACCACCCCGTCGAACGGGTGTTCCAGAACCTCGTCGTCGTCGCGGCTGCCGCCGCGGGGATCGGAGCGGCGCCGTTCCTCTCGGCGGGACGTCTCGTCGCGGCGGTGCTCGTCATGGGCGCATGGGGAGTCGCATCGCACGTCGCCGTCCAGCGGTCCATCGCGGCCGACATCGACCGCGACGCCGTCCGCCAGGACCTCCGCGGCGCCTACTTCCTCGCCCCGTCGTTCGACATGCACGGCGTGCGCAGCGCGGTCGCAGTCGCCCGGCAGGAAGGCGACGTCGTCCTCGCGCACGACCTCGACCGGGTGGCCGTCGCGGCGTACCTCCGGCTCTCCGGGATCGCGTGCCTCCGCCCGGAGCGCGCCGCGGACGCGCTCGGCGGCACGTCCCCGGTGATCGTCGTGACCGGTCAACCGGGCAGGTTCCTCCGCGAGATGTCGGAACGTCACCCGCATCGCGTCGTCGAACGGATCGAGCTCCCGCGGAACCGCTTCGCCGTGTTCCGCGCGTCCCCCCGCTGAGCGCGCCTCGCCGAACTTGGCCCCGCGGCACGCGGGGTGCGTAGCTTCCGTCCATGGACTTCGAGGAGTTCCGCAGGCGGGCGCAGGAAGCGTTCGACGCGATCCCGCGCGAGTTTCGCGAGCGGGTCCTCGGCCCCGTGTGCGTCGAGCGGACGAAGCGGCAGAAGGACGGCCCGCGCATGCTGACGCTCGGGGAGTGCGTCCACGCGCCGGACTTCGCCGGGAGCCCCGAGCTCCACTCGACCGTGTTCCTCTACTACGGCTCCTTCCGCGAGGCGTCGCGCGTCTCTCCGGGCTTCGACTGGGAGGCGGAGATCGTGGAGACCGTGCGGCACGAGGTGCAGCACCACGTGGAGGATCAGGTCGGCGCGCCGAAGCTCCGCGACGAGGACTGGCTGCAGGACCAGAACGAGCGCCGCCGGGCGGGGCTCGACCATCGGCCGGAGTTCTGGCGCGGCGGCGAGGTGCTCCCCTCGCAGCTCGGCGGGCGCTGGGCCGTGGGCGCGGATGTGTTCGTCGAACGGACGCTCTCGCCGGACGAGTGGGACCGCGCGTCGCGCGAGGGGCTCCGCGTCCCCATCGAGCCCGCCTTCGACGGCGACGAGCCGTGGGAGGCCGAGATCGATCCGAGTGAGATCGGGACGGACGCGTCGTCGTTCACGATCGAGCTCGAGGACGGCGGGCGGCCGGACCACGGAGACGGGCCGGGCGATCTCGTCCTCGTCCTCCGGAAGAAGCGGCGCGGGTTCCTCGACCTCTTCCGGCGGAAGAAGGCGTGAGGTTCGCCCGCGCCTTCCTCGCGTGCGCCGCGGCGCTGGTCGCCGCCGGATGCGGCGATGCGCCGAAGGTCATCGGCCGGGCGGGGCTCGGCGACGGCGAGTTCACCGAGCCCCGCGGGATCGCCGTCTCGGCGGACGGGCTCGCCGTCCTCGACCGGAGCGGACGCGCGCAGGTCTTCGACCTCGACGGCCGCTGGACGCGCACCGTCCGCGTCGTCCCTTCCGAGGTGCGCCGCGGACTTCCGATCGGCTGCGCGTGGCGGCCCGGCGGAGTCCTGGCCGTCGCCCACACGCACGAGAGCCGGATCGTCTTCTTCGACGACGAGGGCCACGCGGTGTCCGGCTTCGGGAAGGAAGGGACGCGGCCCGGCGAGTTCCTGATGCCGCAGCGCGTGACCGTCGCCGCCGACGGACGCCTCTGGGTGTGCGACCACGGGTTCCTCTCCGTCCGCCGCGTGCAGGTGCTCGAACCGGACGGGACGCCTGTCCGCATCTTCGGCGGGCCGGAGCCCGAGCACGGCGGTCTCGGACGCCCCATGGCCGCCCTGCCGCTCGCCGACGGGCGGTGCATCGTGGCCGACCAGCGTGCGGGTCTCGCGGTGTTCGACGCGGCGGGCGCGTACGTCGGACCCTTCGCGGCGATGCCGGACCGCGCGGTCGTGCAGGGCGCGTGCCTCGTCCCGGAGGGCGAGCGCGCGGGCGACGTCCTCTGCGTGGACCTGCAGCGCTCCGAGATCCGCCGCTACGCGCCCGACGGGTCGCCGCTCGGCACGTTCGCGGCCGCCGACGCGCCGGAGCGCCCCCTCCGCGAACCCTGGGACATCGCGTGGCATGCGGGCTTCGTGTATGTTGCCGACATGGGAAACCACCGCGTCGTGCGGATCCCCGAGGCGGCGATCGCGTGGACGGCGCGCTGAGGTTTCCCCGCGCGGGGTCGCGGGTCGGTGACGCCCTCCGCCGCGTGCCGCGCGCGTTCGCCGCGCTTCTGTTCGCGTGCGTCGCGGCGACAGCCGCCCCGGCGCGCGCGGACGTCGAGTTCGAGGTGCAGGCCGGGCACGGCGGAGTGGCCGTGCGCGGCTCCGCGACGCCGGTCTCCGTCACGCTGAAGAGCCGGGACTCCGCGGCGATCGACGTCACAGTGGAACTCCGCGAGAACCGCTTCGCGGGCGCGGCGGACGTGGTCCACCGCCGCACCGTGCGCCTCCCTCCGGGCGCGGAGCGGCGCGAGGTGTTCCTCTATCCCGGGCCGGATTCCGCGGGCGCGACGATCGACTGCCGCGTCTCCACGTCGCCGCGCACCACCGTGATCCACCAGACCCGGCGCGGCGACCGCGGAGAGCTCACGGTCGCGGGGCCCGGGATCGATGTCGTGCTCCCGTCGTCGCACACGATCGCGGTGGTCGGCGACAGCCGGAAGGCGCTCGCCTCGCGCCTCTCCTCCGCGTCCCGGACCGACGCGCTCGGCGGCATCCCCGAGATCGACACGCTCCGGTGGCTCCCGTTGGCGCCGGAGACGCTGCGCCTCGGACCCCTCGCGCTGGACGGCGTCGAGACCGTGCTCCTCTGCGATCCCGACTCGGAGACGACGGGGTCCCCCGCCGAGACCGACGCACTCCTCGACTGGGTGGCGCTCGGCGGGCGGTTGGTCATTTCGCTCGGCGACAACGCCCAGCGGTTCGCGTCGTCCCCTCTCGCGCCGCACCTCCCGGCGACGTGGTCAGGAAGCGAGCCGGGAGACCTCGTGCTCGCGGCGGAATCGCTCGGCGCGGACTTCGGCAAGCAGCGTCCACGCGGCGCGGCGCCCGGGCGGCTCGTGCGGCTCGCGCCCCGCGACGGCGCCGCGCCGCCGCGATCGGCATGGCGCGACGCCCTGTTCGCGGAGCGACGCATCGGCCGCGGACGGGTCATCCTGCTCGGCGCGGACCTCCGCGCGCTCGCGGTGCTCCTCCCCGGCGAGCTCAAGGCGACGCGTCCGATCGTCGCGCATCTGGCCGACCTCGACGCGTGGGACCGACAGCCGCCCGCCGGCGGGATGCCGATGGGCCGGACGGACCTCCGTGAACCGCTCTCGGAACTCCTCCGCGGCGACGCGTTCCGTCCGCCGTCGCGCTTCCTCGTCTTCCTCGGACTGGTCGCGTACCTCCTCGTGGTCGGACCGCTCGACTGGTTCATCCTCCGGAGGATGAAGAAGGAGCGCCTCACCACCGTGACGTTCACCGTCGCGGTGCTCGTCTTCTCCGTCGTCGCGTACGGCGCGTCCTTCCTGCTCTTCGGGGCCGACGCGCAGACGAACCGGATCGTCTTCGCGTCGATCGAGGACGGCGCGGCCGACGGGCGGCTCGTCGCGCGGGTCCACGAGGTTGTCGGCGCGTACCAGCCGGTGCGGGGGACGCGGGAGCTCAAGCCCGGCGGCCCGGCCGCGATCCTGGGCGGCGCGCTCCCCGGCATCGGACAGGTGGGCGGCGTCGGCACGCCCGACGCGATCCGGGTGGAGACGCCCGACGCGGCGGCGCAGCGCGCCGAGGTCACTGTCGGATTCCGCAGCCAGCGCGTCGCGGTGATCGAGCAGGTGCTCCCCACGGGACGGGCCATCGACGCGCGCCGCGAGGGTTCCCTGTGGACCGTCGAGAACGGACTCCCCGTCGCGCTGTCGGACGCGTGGCTCCTCCTCGCGGGCGGACGCGCGGTGCGGTTCGGACCGGTGGCGGCGGGCGGCAGCGCGACGGGCGCGGCGCCGGTCGGCACGTCCGGCCTGAGGTCGCAGCTCGAACGCGACGACCTCGGCGAAGGCGGCGCGCGGTGGCGCCAGGTCCTCGCGCGCGCCGCGATCCCCTGGGGCCTGGACTCCGGGGGGCCGGAGTTCGAGGGGCTCCTCCGCGCCGGGATCGCGCGCGTCCCGCCGGGGTCGGCGAGCGGCGCCGTCCTCGTGGCGTTCGCCCGGGAGTCGCCGTTCCCGCTCTCGGCGGCCGGTCCCGGCGCCACCTACGTGGTCCTCACGAGGGAGATTCCGCTCCGATGAACGACACGAACCCGAGCGCCGGCGGCACGCCCGCCATCGAGATCCAGGGCCTCACGAAGATGTACCGCGGCGTCGTCGCGCTGCAGGACCTCGACCTCCGCATCGAGGCGGGGAGCGCCTTCGGCTTCATCGGTCCGAACGGCGCCGGGAAGTCCACGACCATCAAGATCCTCGCCACGCTGATCCGCCCCACAGGCGGGCACGCGGCGGTCTGCGGCGTCTCCGTCACGCGCCACGCGGAGCGCGTGAAGCCCCTCGTCGGCTACATGCCCGACGTGCTCGGCGTCTACGACGACATGCTCGTCGTCGAGTACCTCGAGTTCTTCGCGGCGGCGTACCGGATCCGCGGCGAGGCACGCGCGAGGAAGATCGACGAGGTGCTCGAGCTCACCGACCTCGTGCAGAAGCGCGAGCAGCCGGTGAAGGGCCTCTCCCGCGGCATGGGGCAGCGCCTCGGGCTCGCGCGATGCCTCCTCCACGACCCGCAGGTGCTGCTCCTCGACGAGCCGGCGGCGGGCCTCGACCCCCGCGCGCGGATCGAGTTCAAGGAACTCGTCCACCAGCTCCGGCGGCAGGGGAAGACGCTCGTGATCTCGTCGCACATCCTCTCCGAGATCGGGGAGATGTGCGACACGATCGGGATCATCGAGCGCGGGAAGCTCCTCTTCGCCGGGTCCATCGGCGAGGCGAAGCGGCGGCTCGGCGCGCAGCAGGGGCGCGTGTTCCGCATCCGCGTGGCCGAGGAGGGCGAGGACCGCCGGAACGCGAACGCGGTGATGGAGCAGTTCCGCGGGCATCCCGACGTCGCCGCCATGAAGGAGGGCGGCCCGGGCGAGGTCCTCGTGAAGCTCCGCGACGGCGCGGCCGATCCGTCGTTCCTCTCCCGCGACGTGGTCCGCACGGGGCTCTCGCTGCTGCACTTCTCCGAGACGGAGTTCTCGCTCGAGGACGTGTTCCTCCACGTCACCAAGGGCCAGGTGGCGTGACCGATCCGGCGCAGCCGATCTCCGCGGCGAGCCGACGGACCGGACTTCTCGCGCGGATCGGCGGCGGCGGGTTCGCCGTCTTCGAGCGGGACCTCCTCGTGGCGACGTCGCGGCGCCGCTACGTCGCGCTGCGGTCGGTGATCGTCGCGCTCGCGGCCATCTCCGCGCTCTGGATCATCTGCGTCGCGGAGGTCGAAGGGGACCGCTGGCTCCTCCGGAACCTCGGCACGGTGCTCTTCACGGGGCCCGCCGTCGGGTCGGTCGTGCTCGCCGCGCTCCTCGGCCCGGCGATGACCTCGGACTCGATCGCCGGCGAGCGGGTGCTCGAGACGCTTCCCATCACGCTCGCCGCTCCCATGCGGCCGTTCGGGTTCGTGTTCGCGAAGTTCGCGTCGCGCGTCGTCGTGCTGCTCGTGCCGATGATCGCTGTGATCCCCGTCGCGGCCCTCGGACTCGCGTACGGCGGCGTCCGCGCCGGGGCGCTCGGCGACTACGCGGGGTTCCTCGTCCTGACCGCGTGCCTCGCCGTCGCCGCGGGCGTCGTCGCGTCGGCGTTCTCGGCGTCCGTCGCCCGCGCGACGCTCCTCGCCTACTTCCTCGCGCTCGTGGTGCCCGCCCTGGAACTCGGGATCTGCGCCTGGGTGAACGACCGGTTGGGCATCCTCCCGAACTCGTCGTTCCTGACCGCGATGGCGCACAACCCCTACGTCTGCGCATGGGCGACGGTCGCCGGACGCGGCGCGTCGGTCCTCGCCTCCCCCCTCCTCGACTTCGCCGCGGCCGTGGGCGTGTGCACCGCGGCCGCGATGCTGCTCGCCGCGTGGCGCGTGTCGCGCGAGTTCCGCGTCGCGGCCGGGAAGTCGAGGCGCGTGCGGTCGCCGCGGCCGATCCGCTTCGACGACGGCGTCCTCCACCGGGCGGCGCCCCGGTGGTTCTTCCTGCCTTCGGGCGCCGGTGCGTGGCTCACGACGGCGCTCGTCTGGGGCGCCGCGATCGCCCCTCCGTTCGCCGACGACTGGAGCCGCGACGCGACGTTCTCGGGCATGCACGTCGCCACGTGGGTCACGTTCCTCGTGACGCTCGTGCGGTCGTCCCAGGCCTTCGCCCCGGAGCGCCAGTCCGGCGCGCTCGGGCTCCTCCTCGTCACCCCCGCCGGCGAGGCGACGCGGCTGGTGCGCGCGCACGCGGCGGCCTGCGCCGTGCACGCGCTCCGGCTGCTCCTCCCGGCGCTCTTCTGCGGGGCCCTGCTCGTGATCGACTCTCCCGACGAGCGGAACTCCGGCGGGTTCGCCGCCTGGTGCGTCGGCACTCCGGTGCTCGTCCTCCTCGCGATCGCGCTCGGACTGTGGCGGTCGTCGGTCGCGGCGTCGTCCGGCACGGCGATCCGCTCGGTCGCGTTCGCGCTGTTCGTCCCGATGGCCGGCTGGGGACTCCTCTGGGGCGCGATCCTGATGCTCGTGGATGCGGTCGGGCGCGTCGAGGAGGAGCTCGCGTTCACGGTCTTCCTCCCCGTGCCGCCAGCCGGATACTCGTTCCTGACGATCATGCCCCTCGAGAACTCGTGGAACACCGGGGAGGCGTACGGATTCGCCTGCGGCTGCGTCTGGGCGGTCCTGACGGTCCTCGGCGCCCTGGCGATGCTCCGGCGGACCGTCCACGTCCTCGACCAGCGCCTCGGCGAATGAACGGGAACCCCGGGCGGGTGCCGGTCGTCCAAGAGAGCCGCGCGGGTGAACCGTGGACGGTTCCGGTACACTCTCCGCGGCTCCAGGGAGGCGAAATGACCGCTACGAACGACCTGCTGACGCGCGTCCGCCGCCGCCTGGCGCTCCGTTCGGCGCTCGAGGACGGGCAGGTGGGCCTCGCGGCGGGCGCCGGGGCGGCGCTCGCGCTCGTCGCGGCCCGGAGGTTCCTCCTGCCGGAGATGGACGCCGCGTGGCCGCTCCTCGGCGGTGTGGCCGCCGGTGCGGTGGTCCCGCTCGCCGGGTGGGTCGTCCGCCGCCGGAAGGCGCATGAGCTCGCGGCGGCCGCGGACGAGGCCCTGGGACTGCGCGAGCGCGTGTCCACGTCGCTCTGGCTCGCCGGAGCCCCCCAGGGGAGCCTCGACCCGCTCGTGGCCGAGGACGCGGAC
>JAJVHW010000128.1 GCA_022072415.1 Planctomycetota bacterium | reverse complement strand
CTCCTGCATCCCGCCCCGGGGTATGGTGGTCGTGCGTCGAGGAGGGGTGCAGCGGAGGCCTCGCTACGCTCGGCCTCCGCTGCACCCCTCCTCGACGGGGATGCGACAACTACGCTGACACCTGGGGCCTGCTCTTGTGGCATCGCAGACTCAGGAGTGGCGGGTCGGTGGCCCCCGAACGGCCCGGCGCGCAGCAACTGGGGCCGATGTTCGCCGTCTGGGCTAGACGGGCCTTCGCCCGCGGTACTCCCTGCTTGCGGCAGGCCCTGAGAGCGCCCGTGCGTCGCTCGGGACTCCGCAGCCAGCACGCTCACGTCCCGTCTCGCAGCAGCGCGGCGAGCCACGGGAGGAGTTCCGGGTACTCGTCGAGGTCGAGCACGAACTCCTGCCCCTTCGCGACGGCCCGGAGTCGGGCTTGGCCGCCGGACCTGCGCCATCGACTCCGGTCGCCGTGGTAGCTGAGGGGTCGGCGGCCTCGCCGTGGCATGAACTCGATCGGCAGTGCCCAGTCGGTCGGGCTCTTCGCGTCCGCGGCGGTCAGGCGGCGCGTCGGCGTCGCGAAGTCGAACACGCCGGCGCCGGGCACACTGCGTCGGAGTCGCGGGAGCGAGAGGCGGCGGGCGGCCACGTAGAGCGTGTTCCTGGCGTCCGGCTCGAAGGCGAGGTGCGGGTGCCGGGCCGTCCACTTCCACTTCGCGCCGCCGCGTCGCACGTCGTCGTCTACGGAGAGGACGTCGTCGACCTGCAGCCATCCCCAGATGTGATGGGCCGGCGGTCCGGACCATCGCAACTCGGCGTCCACGGGACGGAACAGTCCGAAGAAGAGGAACACGTCGCCCGCCGCGACGCCCTGCTTGCGGAGGTGCCCCTGCGCGGCGCCGACCTGGCCGAGCGACGGACGCCAGCCTCGCGGGCGCGGAAGCAGGCCGCGCCGCAGGTCGGGGTCGAGGTGGGCGCGGTGGTCTCGGCGATGTCTCCCCTTCGTGATCCGCTCGACGAGTTCACCCAGGTTCCGCCTGCGCCAGCAGAGGTCCTCGTATCGGATCGGCGAGCGCTTGTCGGGGATCGGCAGCGAGAGCATCGAGCCGTCCGGGAAGATCGGACTCGGACAGCCGCCGGCCGAGGAGTCGAAGCCCTTGCGGCTGAGGATCAGCCGCATCGGGAACGCGTGCAGCGAACGCCGTTCTCTGCGAAGAGCTGCGGTCGCCCGTGCCGGCCGCGCGGCAGTTCTTCGAGCGACTCGACCACCTTCCGAGCGGCGCGCGTGTCCACGTCGACCACGCGATGACCGATCCCCGGGATCGGGATGCCGTCCGGCAGTGCCCGCGGCTTCGATCCGAAGTAGGCATAGGTCCACGAGACCAGCACGTGCTTCCCGCTGAGGTCGCGACGCCGGGTGCCGCCGTTGGGGCTGCCGTCTCTACGCGAATGCCGACACGGGATCTGGCGCGGGCGCCCCCGGCGGACCGGCTCGTAGCAGTTGTCGCCGACGCTCGCGACGGTCACCTGGTCACGTGGCGCCCAGACCGGCCGCTTCGCGCGGAATCGACCGTCTGCCCAGTACCTGGCGAACGTGAGCACCTCATCCACGCGCATCGCATAGACGAGGCGCTGCGGTCGCCCTCGGGTAGCGGACGTGATCCCGACGACCCAGTCGCCCTTCTTGGCGGCCTTACGGATCGCGGGCTTGCAGCATGCGAGGGTGCAGTACCCGTGGAACGGATTCGGCGCGTAGCCCGAATCGTGCGTGACGATGTAGCTGTAGATCCGCGGCGGTCGGTCGGCGGTCGCGCGTCCCATGGGGTGGGATCGTAGCGCCGGCCGATGAGCTCACGACGTCCGATTCTCGTCGGCCTCGTCGGCAGCCAACGACCCCATGTCGGGGTTGCTGCCTAACATCTCCGCATGAGTGACGACAACCGTGCGCCCAGAGGGTTCGAGCACACCGCCGAGGAAGAGGCTGCGTTCGAACGGTACCTCCGCGAGCAGGGCATCCCCGAGTCGGAGTGGCCGTACTGGAGGGGTCTCCGAGACCGCCATCAGGGCGGTCCGGACGGAGCCGGTTCGCGCATCGTGTACCTGGCACCCCGAAGACCGGCGGAGTAGGCACTCGCGGAGCACCGCGAGGCTCGAGCCGCACGAGTCCCCTTGGTACGGATTCCGTTGAACACGCGTCGAAGCAGCGGTCTGCAGGACGCGAACTGAGGCCGGTCCGGCGCCCGGGGTGCGGAGGCATGCGAGCGCTTGTGGGGCCCGGCAGAACCCGGCCCGAGCGAAACTTCGAGACGGGTCGCGATCCGCCCGTGCGGGACGGTGCGTGCAGGCCGCGGGCGGATGCGCCTTGGACGGTATCCCGAAGGCGTGGGGTGCTTCGAGTGAGTGACCTCGCGCGAGATGCGCCCGGCGCGAGTCAGTTCGCCCGTGCCGCGGCGACGGCGCGCTCGATCGAGGCGAGGAACTCCCAACCGCTTTCGTCGAGCGGGCGTGCGATGTCGAAGCTCACGGACCGCACGCTGATGTCCGCGAAGTCGGCGTGCAGGGACTTCACATCGTTCGGATAGACGAGCAGCGCGGCTCTGCAGTGCAGCGCCTGAGCGTACGCCACGACCTGCGCAGCGTCGGCGGGCGCGGGCGACTCGTGCAGTTTGTACTTCGTGTCCAGCACGGCGAGCACGCGGTCGGTCCTGGGGTCGCGCAGCACGATGTCCACGACCATCCTGAGCTCTGCGGAGCCCGGCAGGAGCAGGCGGTACTGCCGATCCACCCGGTACCGGTCCGCAGCATGCTGCGCCAGCCAGGCGGCGACGAACGTTTCGAACAGGCCCGGCATGTGGACAAGGAAGGGGAGCATCCGGTGATCCCCACGGGTGTGCGCGGGTCCGCTGTTCTCGAGAAAGAACCGGCAGAGCCAGTGCATCGCCTCGTAGTCGCTGTTGAGGCGCGAGTACTCCCTGTCGCGGCAGTCCTCGCCGGTGAACGGGCGGACCGCGACACATCCGCTGAGCCGCCGATGTGCCGTGCGCACAATCGGCAGCGCCTTCTCGGTGCAGAGTCCGCTCCGGAGGATGCGGTCCAGCGTCCAGAGAACGATGGCGTTGTCCGGGATGTCCGTCGTGTGTTCCTCGAACTGACACGGTAGTTCCGGTCGCCAGGGCGCGCGCGAGAGTACCGGGATGTCGATGCGCCCCCGAACGCAGGCGAGTTCCTCGTGGATGCCGACGTAGGAGCGCTGGAGGCCACGACGCAGTCGGTCCATGACGAGCTTCGCAAGGACGGCTGCCAGTCGCTCGTAGAACTCCGCCAGTGAGTCGCAGTCGGCTGATCCACCCGGCCACTGGAGCGACTTCAGACGGTACGCGTACTCCAACATTCCGAAGAGACTGGACAGTGTGGCTCGCGGCTTCAGCTCCACGAGATGCGTGTCGTCGACGGGCAAGTAGCCGACCCATCCGGCCGAAGTGATGCGCCACCTCTCGCTCGTCGTCGGCGACGGCCACTCGATCGAGAGCTTGTCGGAGTGGTGCTGGAGGATCGCCAGCGCCGCCTCTTCGGTGACGTCCGACGTCGCGAACGAAGTCGCCTTGTACTCGTGGACGAGCAGCCGCTTCGGCACCACGCTCACAACTCGAGCTTCTTCCGCATGCAATCCCACCTGACGGCATCGACGCGATTCGGTTGATCGAAGAAGTACTCCTCGAGGTAGGGCTCGATCTCCATGCGCCAGATGTCTTCGATGTGCGTTCGCAGGTCCCGCTGCAGGAAGAACGAGACGCCGATCTCGTAGTGTCGGTTCCCGATCTGCTTGTTCAGGGTCTCGAGCTCACCGATGAGGCGCACGATCAGATCCGTATCCTCTTTCCCGTGGAACTTCTGCAACACGCCGAACTCGGGATGGAGAGCGAGGAACGCGAAGCGGCGTCGGAGCGCGTGATCCACGAGGGCCACGGACCGGTCGGCAGTGTTCATCGTGCCGATGATCCGTACATTCCGGGGCACCGAAAACTGACGTCCTCCCGCAAGAGCGACGGACTGGTCGCGGTACTCCAGGAGGTACATCAGCTCGCCGAACACCCGGGAGAGGTTGGCACGATTGATCTCGTCGAGGATGAGTACGCACGGCCCGGTGCGACTGCGCGCCTCCTCGCAGAACTCGACGAACCGTCCGGGGACGATGGAGAAGGACAGGGCTCCGGTGGGGGCGGTCGAGGGACGGATGCCCTCGACGAAGTCCTCGTAGGAGTACGACGGATGGAACTGCACTGTGCGGACGAAGCCGTCGGCGCCTCCGACCACGTGCCTTGCGATACGCGTCGCCACATACGTCTTGCCGGTGCCCGGCGGTCCATAGAGGACCGCCTGACCCTTGCGGTGCAGGGCGGAGACCCAGCGCCTGACGGCTTCCGCCTCGAGGTGCAGGTCGGCGGCGCAGTCCTCGATCGAGTACGCGGGGAGCGGAGACGGGTCCGCGTCCACGGGCTCGAGGTCGGGCGAGTCGATCTCGTCCTGCGCGTCGTCCGCAGGTGGTGGCGCGAGCTGGATCTCGGATGGGTCGAGCTTCGGAGCCAGGAGGTACTCCTCGAACTTCTCGCGCGTCAGCGGTCGCAGCGTGCCGATCCAGCTGGAGTCCTTGACACGCCTCGGCTCGACGTCGTCCCAGCGGACCCGCAGACGGTGCGGCTGCATCGCACCGGGCTCGTAGTAGTAGGCGCCGGTCACCGTGCCGAATCCCAGGACGATGCTCTTCCCTTGGTTGGCGAGGACTCGAGCCCCGACGGGGATGCGGGAGAACCTCCACGCCTGCTCCACCCCTGCGCCCTTCGCGTTGCGGTCCTTCAAGTACTGCGCCTTCCTCGCCGCGAACTCCGTGTGCGTGAGACCGGAGAGGTCACCGAGGGATCCCCATCCGATCCCGATGAACCCGTCCTGTCGGCACTCGTTCCACTGCCATGCCCCCTTGCCGGGGGCGATCTTCCAGTACTGCACACTGTCGCCGGGCTCTGGCACATCGTCAGGCGCATCGTCCGCAGCAGCCGCGTTGTCCTGTGCGCCGAAGAACCTGGGCGGCTGCCCGGTCGCGTTCAGCACCCCTTCACGAATCTGCAGCAGCCTTCGGTCCACGTCCGCTGCGGGGTCGGTTACGTAGCTTGAGTACACCGGGTCCGCGGCGAACTTCCGCTTCATGTCGTCGGAGACGATGTCCTCGAAAGTGTCGGGGAACACGAGGTGGAGCATCGCGTGTTGCTGGAGAAGCGATGCCCGCCCCGTCATCGAGAACACGAACCGCTTGAACTCCCACGGATCTCCCAGCGCAGCACTTCGAGCGTCCGGGCGTAGCGCGGTCCACGCGCGCACAAGCCTCACGATGAACGCGATCAGAAACGGACGGTACGTGGCGAAGCCCGTCCCGCCACGGAGCAGACCGTGGTCGAGCGCCGCATCGAGATCGGCGGGGACCGCGACGGGGGCCGAAGACCAGCTCAGGACGGTGTTGATCAGCTCGCGCTTCCGCTTGCCTCCGACCGAACGGAGGATGACGAGGTGCACGTACAGAATCTCGCCGGCGAGCTGCACGGTCGCTGCCGGCGCTCCGGCGAGCTGTTCCTTGAGCTTCGTGAGGAAGTCCCGGTTCGACTCGTCCGGGTGCTCGACGAAGCGCGCGTGCAGATCCGCCGCCACGTCGGACGACCAGATCGCGCTCTCCGGAGTGAAGAGCGACTTCTGGTCCCGAAGACACAGCTCCCCCCACTTGTGCGCAGCGTCGTACACGAGAGATGCGCCCGGACCATCCTGTCTAGCCACGCCTACCTCCTGAGATCGACCACCAGCCGGCCCATGGATGCTAGCGGTCCGGCCCCCGCCGGCGTCGATGCGCTTTGCGCATGCGCGCGCTGCGACGTGCCCGCCAGCCGCCGCCGCTGGCGCCGCTCGTCACTTGAAGGCCGGAGAGCCGCCGACCCGGCGGCGCGCTGCCGGCCGAGGACGGGTCGGCCTCGGCCGCCGCATGCCCGGCGCCCGCCGCGCAGACGACCCGGCTCTGCGTCTACGCGACCGGTGCGCTCGAACTCGCGCTCCGGATCGGGGTCATCCCGGCGGACGCGGCGGGCAACGTCCTCCTGATCACGCCATCGGACCCGGTCGAGTTCGAGCGCACCGCCGTGGCCGACGGCATCGCTAACGTCGCGCCGAGCCAAGCCGCGGTCGACTGCATCACCGAGCCTGATCGAATGCCCGAGGAAGCGCAGTCCCTGCTCACGCGGATGGAGTCCCGCGAGCGCTCGTGGAGGGTACGCGCTCCGCGGAGGCGCAAATGAGCGGAACGCCGCAGCCTCTGTTCGTCGAGGCGCGCCGCGTCACCCCGGAGCGATCGCCGCGCGCAGTATCCCGACGACGGGTGAGTCCTTCCCCGCAACGACAATGAGCCGGTGGCAGGCGCGTGTCACCGCGACTTGGAGGGCACTCACGCTCTGCTTCACCTCGTTGCCGGTCCAGGGGAGATTCTCGATGCCGAGCAGGTAGACGAGGTCCCATTCGAGGCCCTTTGCGCTGTGGACGCTGATGACGGCGACCGAGTCGGTCGTGGGGTCGTAGAGCTGCTTGGCGCGGACGTCCTCGGAGATCCAGCGAGCGGCGATGCCGGCAGCGGCGAGTTCGGCCACGATCTGCTCGGGAAGGTGTGAGGCGCCGTAGACGAAGTCGTCCTTGAGGCGGATCTTGTCGTCGTAGTGCACCGCGATCTCGCGCGGCTCGTACTCTCCATCCGTAACGCGGGCGGCGATGTCGGCGGTGACGAACGTACGGGCGGCGTCGCCGGGCTCGACGCGGACGTCGGGGGCGGGGCCGTCGAAGTTGGGGTTTTCGGCGAAGAGCTCGGGCTCGGCGATCTCATCCGTGGGGGTTCCCGCCAGGCGGTGGGCGAGATGCGTGATCTGGCGGGTCCCGCGGTACCGGCGGCTGAGTGTGTGGGTGCGGCCGACGGCGTTCACGCCGGCGTCCGACCACGCGGCGACGCGGGCGTAGAGCGCCTGACCTGGGTCGAGCGCGATGAGCAGGTTTCCATCGGGCTTGAGGTGGCCGAGAACGATCCTCAACATCTCAGTGGAGAAGTCCTGACCTTCGTCGACGAGCACCGTGTCGTACTGAGCAACCTTGCTCGCGCCGGCGCTGAGCGCGGCGAGGGCGCGGCGATGGACGCCCTCGTAGTAGTCCTTGTTCTGCCCGGCGTGATCCACGCGCTCACCCAGCACGTGTGCGACGAAGTCATTGAACGAGTAGACCTCGACGCCTTGGGGTCCGACGCCGATGCGCTGTTCGAGGACGAGGCGCTTCAACTGACTGGCGAGCGCGAGGTTGAAGCAGAGGAGCAGGACGCGCGACCGCGAGGTGGTGCGCTTCGCGGTCACCACCGCGCGGTGGAGGAGGACGAGAGTCTTTCCGCTGCCCGGCGGCCCGCGCAGGATGTGGTGCCCGCGACCCAGCCGGAACGAGATCCGGGCCTGCTCGCGGTCGAGGCGCGTCATCTCCCAACGGAGGCGGTCGTGCGTCCTAGGACCGCTCGCGGATCGCCATGAGCGGCGGACAACGGGGGCCACGACATCGACGATCGCGGCGTCCTGCGCAGGCGTCATCGGCCCGAGCTGGAAGGGGAGCATCTTGCGAGAGCGCACGAGCGCCTCGAACCGGCTGGGCGTGGCCGCATTGAACACACCGGTCAAGAGGTCGAGATCCTCGGCGAAGAGTGCCCCGTCCGCGGAGAGCACGTCGGCCACGTCGCTCTTCACGAAGTCCGCGCGTCGAATGTTCACGAACACGACGAGGCTCGCGAGGGGGACGCGTGACTTCCCGACGTACTCGCCCGTCGGCCACGTGAGCTCGGGGATTCCCTCGATCCGCTCCTTCACCGCGTACATGTAGCCCGCTGCCTGCCGGTTCGGCGCGGTTCGCGATTTCGGCTCGCCGCGTTCCTCGATGAGCCAGGTCCGACCCGTCGAGCCTGGGGCGACCGTGCTGAGCGACCAGTCTTTGACCTCGAGGACGACGATCCCGAGCTTCCTCCCGTACACGACGAAGTCAGGACTGTGGCCGTCGATCGCAGGCTCGTGCGCGACGACCCAGTCGGCATCCGGCTTGAGTCCGTCGCGGAGGCGGTCGAAGACCCGCTCCTCGCCGGACTGCGGCTTTCCTTGGTACGTGCTCGGGTGCATCTCGGCCATGCGCGCAGTCTCGCGCATGGGACGGACGGGCGGCGTACGTCGCGCGACGGGCGGCCGCTCGTGATACACGACGTGGGTCGCGGCCGCGGTCCCGATGTGCAGGGATACACTCGTACTCGCGTTGTCGATGCACGGCATCCGGTTCGACAGCACCCTGCCCCCCCCGCCGACGGCACCACCGGGAGAGCTACAGTCCCGGGGATCACTGAGGATGGACGACGCAAGGGTGACGTGGACCACGGAGTTGTTCATCGCGCACCTGCAATCGACCGGGACTGAGTTGGGCGATGGCACTGCGACGCACATCACGCCGAACGCCCGGCTGGCCCGGAAGCCAACGCGATGTCCTCAGGCGCGTGATCGCCGAACTCGCGCCGGCACGCAGGAAGCCCGCGCGGACCGTAGGGTGAGTTGCCGCCACGTCCGACACGTCCGTTGCGCCGGGCGCTTCGCCATGAGAATCTGCGCTGCGCCGAGACCCACACCGAGCACGTGTCCGGGCGCTCACCACTACGTTTGTATTGTGGTCGGCGCACGCCCGCACTGCCGCTCCCAGAACGCGCGTGGCCGGAGGGGGGTGCGCCGAACGCCGGGCTGGTAACGTGGTCGTCGACGTCCGCCCACGTGGATCTCACGGGAACGTGACTTTGGGGGCCTCGCGGGGATTCTCGGTGCCCCTCTTGCGCCCCGCGGCGGTCGCCGTACAATCCCCGCAGTACGTGGCAGTGACTCTCGGTGACTCGACGTAACTCCTTATCCTGAAATCACTTGGGACTGGTTGCCAAGGTGGATGTCGACGGTTCGAATCCGTTCACCCGCCCCAGCGCCGCAAGCCCTTGTGAAACAAGGACTTGAAGGCTGCGCCGGTCACCTGTGTCCCTGCCGCGCGGGGCCTTGGACCCACAACATCTCCCACAACAATCGTGGGAGGGGCGGCGGCGGGTTCCGCGCGAATCGCGTTGGAGCCGGCGCTGGGCAGTTGCCGGCTCCTGTGCCCTTCACGGCTCCAGCGTCCGCGCGGGGCGGAACCCGATGTGGGAGAAGCCGTGGGCGGGTGCGTTCCACGTGCGGTTCGCGCATCGGAGGTGGCCGATCGCGATGCTCCAGCACCCGCCGCGCACGACCTTGCGCTGACTTCGCTCGTCCGATTCCGATCCGGTCCAGTCCCACGTGTTTCCGGAGGCGTCCAGCATCCCGTAGATGGACGTCGCTGCGGGGAACGAACCGGTGGGCTCGGGTTGCGGCGCCTCCTCCCTGGACTCGCCGCACTTTCCGAGAGACGCGTCGGCGAGCTCGCCCCAGGGGAACGTGCGACCGTCGACGCCGCGCGCGGCCTTCTCGCGCTCCTGCTCCGTCGGAAGGCGCCATTCGATGCCCGTGGATCGTGACTTCCACGCGCAGTACTCGGCGGCGGCGAACCACGGGATGCCCACGACCGGACTCCGCAGCACGAGGTCCGGTCCGTGCCGCGCCGCCAGGATCTCGCCCACAGGGCCGCTCAGGATGCCGTCCACGAGCCGCCAGGTTCCGTTCCCCGCGCTCTCCATGAAGAGCCCCTCGCCGGACGTGCCGGGCACGAACGTCCTCGCCGCCTCGATGCCGCTCTCGCGTTCGACGGCTTCGAGGAACAGCGCCCAGTCCGCGTAGCTCACCGGCCTCGCGGAGATCGCGAAGTCCGGCAGTTCCGCGATGGTCGTCTCGGTTCCTTCGCCGTACACGAACGGACCGCCCGGCACGAAGACGAAGCCGTCGCCGATCTCCCGATCCGTCCGCATCTTCACGCGGCCGGCCCACGCTCGATTGCGCGTGATGTGGACGGGATAGCGCACGTCGCGGAAGCCCGGGTGCCGCAGCACGCAGAGGTAGCTGCCCATCGGAAGCGGCGCCGGTCCGATCGGCGTCGCACCCAGGTCCGTCTCCGCGCCCGACTTCAGGACGCCGTCGTGGTCCTCGAGACGCGTCAGCGTCACTTGCGCGCCGGGCGGGTCGCTGGCCAGCTCCAGGGAACCGTCGCCGGCGAGCAGCGACGCAAGTCTCCCGTCGTCGTACCGCCGGATCATGGTCAGCGCGTGCGCGGTGTCGGCACGATGGCCACGCCACTCGGCGTCGACGAGCCGCCCGCGCCAGAGATCGGCGAACGCCGCCCGGGCGTTCGCGTTCCCCTCCTCCGTGACGAGAGCCGCGTCGAGGAGCCGCGTCACCTCGGCGAAGGCGAGCGCCGTCGCCTGCTGCATCGCCTCCGCGCTTCGGCGCGCCGCGACGAGCGCCGTCTTCTTCTCGACCGGCCACCAAGGCTTCACCTTGGCGGCCTCCGCCTTCTCCGCAGCCTGGGCGGCTGCGCCGGCATCGACCGCCGCCGCGTACCGCGCCATGGCCTCGCGGCCCTGGACGGCGAGGGCCTCGGCCTCGCGGTGACGCCGCTCCCGTTCCGCGCGTCCGTCGAGGAACGTTCGCAGGGCGACGGCAAACTCGTGCGCCGACTGCGGCCGCGCGGCCGGATCCATCGCCATGGCGCGCCGCTGGAGCGCCGCGAGAGGCTCCGGCACGACGCGGCGCGGATTCCGCGTCTCGACCGCGGGATACTCACCGCTCCGGACCCTGAGCAGCAGCGCGACGCCGCCGCCCTCGAAGGCCGGCATCAGCGTGAGCATCTCGTAGAGGATCGCGCCGAGCGCGTACACGTCGCTCCGCCGGTCGAGCTGCTCGCCGCGCGCCTGCTCCGGGCTCATGTAGGGGATCGTCCCCTTGATCGTCCCCACCTGCGTCATCATCGCCTGGTCGCTCTCGACCGTGCGCACACCGACGGACGTGTCCTCGACCTCGGCGTCGGACTCGGCGACCTTCGCGATGCCCCAGTCCATCACGTGCACTTCGCCGAACTCGCCCAGCATCACGTTGTCGGGCTTGAGGTCGCGGTGGATCACGCCCTTCTCGTGGGCGAAGTGCACCGCCTCGGCGATCCGCTCGAGGACCGTGATCAGCTTGTGCAGCGTGTACTCGGTGCGCGTCTCCTTCCGGCCGAGGAGGAGTTCCCGGAGCAGCTCCGTGAGCGTCCGCCCCCGCACGACCTTCATCGTGAACCAGACCTTCCCCTCCGCGTCCACCCCGATGTCGTGGACGGGCGGGATGCCCGGATGCTCGAGCTGGCTCGTCGCCTGCGCCTCCGCGATGAACTTCCGTTTCATCGCCTCCGCGACCGCGAACTCGCTCCGCAGCACCTTCATCGCGACGTCGCGGCGGAGATCGCGGTCCTGCACGAGCATCACCTCGCCCATGCCGCCTGACCCGAGCGGCGCGACGACGGCGTACTTGTCCTGGCCCGGCGCAAACGTGTTCGCGACGGCCTCGGCCGCCGGCGCGGGCACCTCCTCGCCGATCTGGGCGACCACGCTCCGACGTCCGAATGCGCTGTCCATGTCGAAGCCTCCCTGGGTCGGGATGGTGATTCCGCGGCCCGGTCATCCATAGAGTCGCGGGCGAGGGCATCCGCGGGCCCGGCGGGGCCGCCGACCTGCGCACGGCGAACGATCTTCGCAATGCGTGCCGCTGACCCTCGGTGGCTCGACGCACCTCCATGCCCCGCGGGGCGCCGGGGCGGCTTGACGAGAGGATGCCTCGGCTCGGACCCGCTCACTCGCTCCGGACGCCCAAGCGCGCCCTGCGGAAGCCGCCGTGTCGTCCGTCTCGCTCGCGTCGGTCGCCGCGCGCCGAGCCTGGGTTCGTCCGAGGGCGTCGCCTCCGTCCGCGGGCCATGACTCCCGTCACAGCGTCACGTGCGGGGCACGGCGTAGGCTCCGCGGATGGCCGACACCGGAGGTGCGCCCGAAGCGCCCGCAGCTCAGATCCCCGCAATCCCGGGAAGCCACGGGAGCGCGCGCCGTGTCGTCACGGCCGACGCCAACGAGGCGGCGGCGTCGGTGGCGCACAGGAGCGCGGAGGTGATCGCGATCTACCCGATCACGCCGTCGTCGCCGATGGCGGAGTCGTGCGACGAGTGGTCGGCGGCGGGGCGCGGAAACCTGTGGGGCGCGGTGCCGCGGATCGTGCAGATGCAGTCGGAGGGCGGGGTCGCCGGCGCAGTGCACGGGGCGCTGCTCGCGGGGGCGCTCACGACGACGTTCACGGCGTCGCAGGGCCTGCTCCTGATGATCCCCAACATGTACAAGATCGCCGGGGAGCTCCTTCCGTTCGTGCTCCACGTCGCGGCGCGCACGATTGCCACGCACTCGCTTTCGATCTTCGGCGACCACTCCGACGTGATGGCCTGCCGGCAGACGGGCTTCGCGATGCTCTGCGCGGGGAACGCGCAGGAGGCGCAGGATTTCGCGGCGATCTCGACCGCGGCGACGCTCGAGTCGCGCGTGCCGTTCATCCACTTCTTCGACGGGTTCCGCACGTCGCACGAGATCGGACGGTACGAGACGCTCGACGACGCGGACCTCCTCGCGCTCTACGACGCGGAGGCGATCGCCGCGCATCGCCGCCGGGCGCTCACGCCCGACCGCCCGCAGATCCGCGGCACCGCCGCGAACCCCGACACGTGGTTCCAGTCCGCCGAGGCCGCGAACCCCTTCCACGAACGGTGTCCGGAGGTGGTCCGCTCCGTGATGGACCGGTTCGCCGCGCGCACGGGCCGTCGCTATCGCCTCTTCGACTACGAGGGACACCCCGAAGCCGAGCGCGTGATCGTGATGATGGGCTCCGGCGCCGAATGCGCGGCGGAGACGGTCGCGTGGCTCGTCGCGCGGGGCGAGCGGGTCGGCGTGCTGAAGGTCCGGCTCTACCGCCCGTTCGCGGCCGATGCGTTCCTCGCCGCGATGCCGCGCACCGCGAGGAGCGTCGCCGTCCTCGACCGCACGAAGGAGCCCGGCGCGCCCGGCGAACCGCTCCACCTCGACGTCGTCGCCGCGCTCGCGGAAGCACGCGCGGAGGGCCGGCTCCCGTTCGACACCGAGCCGCGCGTGATCGCGGGCCGCTACGGCCTCTCCGGGAAGGAGTTCACGCCGGCGATGGTGAAGGCGGTCTTCGACGCGCTCGCGTCGGAGGCGGCGCCGCGCCGCTTCACGGTCGGCATCCACGACGACGTGTCCCGTCTCTCGCTCCCGTTCGACGCGGAATTCGACATCGAGCCCGACGACGTCGTGCGCGCGCTCTTCTTCGGCCTCGGCTCCGACGGCACGGTCGGCAGCAACAAGAACACGATCAAGATCATCGGCGAGGCGACGCCGCTCCACGCGCAGGGCTACTTCGTCTACGACTCGAAGAAGGCCGGCGCGGTCACCGTGTCGAACCTCCGGTTCGGCCCGCGACCGATCCGGTCCACGTACCGGATCCGCCGCGCGAACTTCGTCGCGTGCCACCAGACGCAGCTGATCGAGCGCCTCGACGTGCTCGGTGCCGCGGCGCCGGAGGCGGTGTTCCTGCTCAACACGCCCGCCCCGCCGGAGCAGGCGTTCGACTCGCTCCCGCGCGAGGTGCAGGAGGCGATCGTCTCGAAACGGCTCCGGTTCTTCGTGATCGATGCACACGCGCTCGCGAAGCGGATCGGCCTCGGGCGCCACATCAGCACGATCATGCAGGCCTGCTTCTTCGGGCTCTCCGGCGTGCTGCCGCGCGACGCGGCGGTCGCGGCGATGCGAAAGGCCATCGACAAGGCCTACGGGAAGCGCGGCATCGAGGTCCTCCGCCGGAACTACGCGGCGGTGGACGAGGCGATCACCGGGCTTCGCGAGGCGACCGTGCCCGGCGCGGCCACCGCGCTCCGCCGCCGCCCGCCGGCCGTGCCCGCGGAGGCCCCCGACTTCGTGCAGCGCGTCACCGGCGCGATCCTCGCGGGCCGCGGCGACGACCTGCCCGTGTCGGCCTTCCCCGTGGACGGGGCGTGGCCGGTCGGCACGACGCGGTGGGAGAAGCGCGCGATCGCGCAGGACATCCCCGTGTGGGACGCGTCGCTCTGCATCCAGTGCGGGAAGTGCGCGTTCGTGTGCCCGCACGCGGCGATCCGCGCCAAGGCCTACGGCGCGGACCGGCTCGACGGCGCCCCCGCGACCTTCAAGTCGGCGGCGTGGAAGGCCGGCGACGCCGCCCGCGAGCGTTACACGATCCAGGTCGCGCCGGAGGACTGCACGGGCTGCTCGCTCTGCGTGACCGTCTGCCCGGCGAAGGACAAGTCGAACCCGCGCCACAAGGCGATCGACATGATGCCGTTCGCGGCGCATCGCGACGCCGAGCGCGAGAGCTTCTCGTGGTTCGAGACGATCCCGGCCCGAGCCCGCGACGAGGTCACGCAGGACGTGAAGGGCTCCCAGCTCGTGGAGCCGCTCTTCGAGTTCTCCGGCGCGTGCGCGGGATGCGGGGAGACGCCGTACGTGAAGCTGCTCTCCCAGCTCTTCGGCGACCGGCTGGTCGTCGCGAACGCGACGGGATGCTCGTCGATCTACGGAGGGAACCTCCCCACCACGCCGTGGCGCGCGGGCGCCGACGGCCGCGGTCCGGCATGGGCGAACTCGCTGTTCGAGGACAACGCGGAGTTCGGACTCGGCATCCGTCTCGCCCTCGACGCGCACTCCGACCACGCGCGGGATCTCGTCCGCCGGCTCGCGGGGTCCCTCGGCGACGAGCTCGCCGTGCCGGTCCTCGAGGCGCCCCAGGACGACGAACGCGGGATCGCGGAGCAGCGCCGGCGCATCGCCGCGCTGAAGGAGCGTCTCGCGGCAGTCGGCGGGCCCGACGCGGCGCGGCTCGCGCTCTTCGCCGACTGGCTCGTGCGGAAGAGCCTCTGGATCGTCGGCGGCGACGGATGGGCGTACGACATCGGCTTCGGCGGGCTCGACCACGTGCTCTCGACCCGCCACGACGTGAACGTGCTCGTGCTCGACACCGAGGTCTACTCGAACACCGGCGGACAGCAGTCCAAGGCGACGCCGGCCGGCGCGTCGGCGAAGTTCGCGTCGGCCGGGAAGGAGACGGGGAAGAAGAATCTCGGCCGGATCGCGATGACGTACGGACACGTCTACGTCGCCGGCGTGGCGTTCACCGCGAAGGACGCGCAGACGGTCAGGGCGTTCGCGGAGGCGGACTCGTACCGCGGCCCGTCGCTCGTGATCGCCCACAGTCCCTGCATCGCGCACGGCTACGACATGTGGCGGAGCCCGGAGCAGCAGCGGCTCGCGGTCGAGTCGGGCGTGTGGCCCCTCTACCGCTTCGACCCGCGCCGCGCGGGCACCGCGGAGCCTCGCCTCAGGCTCGACTCCGGGCCTCCGAAGGCGTCGGTCGCGGAGTACATGCGGAACGAGGGGCGCTTCCGCGTCGTGGAGCTGAAGGACCCCGAACGGTACGCGCGGATCGTCGCCGAGGCGGACGCGTCGGTGCGCGAGCGCCGCGCCGCGTACGAGCGCATGGCGACGGCCGATCCCGCGGCATCGCAGGAAGGAGGGGCGCGATGAACCTTCCCGTGAACCTCGCGACCACGTGGCTCGGCATCCCCCTCGCGCATCCGCTGATGCCCGGCGCGTCGCCGCTCGTGGACGACCTCGGCATGGTCCGGCGGCTCGAGGACGCGGGCGCCGCGGCGATCGTGATGCACTCGCTCTTCGAGGAGCAGATCACGCAGGGGCAGCTCGCGTCGCACCTCGCGATCGAGGAGATGTCGGAGAGCAGCGCCGAGGCGACGTCGTACTTCCCCCACGCGTCCGTCTTCGCGCTCGGCCCGGAGACGTACCTCGAGCAGATCGCGCGCATCCGCGCCGCGGTGGCGGTGCCGGTCATCGCGTCGCTGAACGGCACGACGACCGGCGGCTGGATCGAGTACGCGAAGCTGATGGAGCAGGCGGGCGCCCACGCCCTCGAGCTGAACCTCTACTCGATCCCGACGGACCCGGAGTGCGGCGCGGCGGCGGTGGAGGACCGCGTGATCGACGTCGTCCGCGCCGTCCGCGCGGAGCTCCGCATCCCGTTCGCGGTGAAGCTCTCGCCGTACTACTCGTCGCTCCCCCACCTCGTGCGGCGGATCGAGGTCGCGGGCGCCGACGGAGTGGTGCTCTTCAACCGCTTCTACCAGCCGGACATCGACCCCGAGCGCCTCGAGGTGTCGCGCACGCTCGCGCTCTCCGATCCGTCCGAGCTGCTCCTCCGCGTGCGCTGGCTCGCGATCCTCTCGTGGCAGACGAGGATGCCGCTCGCGGCGAGCGGCGGCGTGCACTCGCCCCTGGACGCGGTGAAGGCGCTCATGGTGGGGGCGAGCGCGGTGCAGCTCACGGCGTCGCTGCTGCGTCGCGGGCCGGAGGCGATGACCGGGATGATCCGCGGCCTCTCCGACTGGCTCGCGGAGCACGAGTACGAGTCCGTCGCGCAGCTCCGCGGCAGCATGAACCATGCGCGCTGCCCCGATCCCGCGGCGTACGAGCGCGGGAACTACGTGCGACTGCTCCAGAGCTGGACGGGCCGCGGCTGAACGCGGCGCGACGCGTCAGTTCCGCGGGAAGCCGAAGTTGACGGGGTCCTTCCCCGGCTTGAAGTCGCAGAACGACTCCAGGTCGCCCTTCTTCACGTCCGCGTCCTCTCCGAAGCAGTAGGGGCACGCCTTGTGCTCCTCGTGGGAGAGGTCGCGCTGCACGCGCGGACACCAGGTGGCCGGCGCCTGGAGCAGCTTCGGCGTCGCATCCGACTTTCGCGGTCCCGTCATGGTCTCCTCCGGATCCGGAACTGGCGGGACTCTACTCCCGGGACGCGGACCGGCGCTGTGACCGGGGTCAACCCGGGCCGCGCGAACCGTGGCGCGCGGCGCGTGCCGCGAACGGATCACGAGGGGAACGCGAGCTCCACGCTCGTTCCCGCGCCCGGCGCGCTGCGGAGACGGACCGTGCCGCCGTGGAGGGTCACGATCGATTTGACGATCGCAAGGCCGAGGCCGACGTGGAGCGGGCCGCCCTCGGTTCCGGGAGCGGTGCGGGCGGCGTCCACGCGGAAGAAGCGGTCGAAGACGCGGGCCTGCGCTTCCGGCGGGATGCCGGGACCGGTGTCGGACACGGCGACGACGCATGCGCCGTCGCGGCGCACGGCGGACACGGTCACGCTGCCGCCGCGCGGCGTGTGCGTGATCGCGTTCGAAACGAGGTTCCCGACGGCACGCTGGAAGAGCGCGCGGTCGGCGTGGACGACGGCCCCGGGCGGCGCGTCGGCGGAGATGGCGACGCCCTTGTCGCCCGCCGCCGCCTCCCAGAACTCGCGGATCGCCTCGAACTCCCGCGCGACGTCGAGGGGCTCCTTCACGACCTGCGTGCGCGGGTCCTCCGCGCGGGCGAGGAAGAGCAGGCGGTCCACGATCTCGGCGAGGCGGACGCAGTCCTCGAGTCCGGAGTGGATCGTCTCGCGGTACTCGTCGGCGGAGCGGGGCTGGGACAGGGCCACGTCGAGCTGGCTGCGGAGGGCCTGGAGCGGCGTCCGCAGTTCGTGCGCGAGATCGCCGGAGAACTGGGAGAGGCGCGCGAAGGACTCCTCGAGGTTTCCGAGCATGTCGTTGAACCGCCCCGCGAGCGTGGCGATCTCGTCGGGCCATCGAGACGCGTCGAGGCGCTCGCCGAGCTTCGTCGCCCGCACGCGCGACGCGGCCTCGCCGATCTCGCGGAGCGGCGCGAGCCCGCGGCGGGCGATGACCTGGCCCACGAGGACGCTCGCGGCCACGGCGACGGCGAGCACGAGCCCCACCCGCCGGAGGAAGCGGTCGAGCATCGCCTCGTCGTCGTGCCGGTCCACCGCGATCTGCGCGGTGACGAACGGCCCCGCGGCGCCCCACCTGAGGCGGTCCGATCCGACGCGCCACGTGGGCACGCCCCTCGGCCGGGGGCCGTCCCACGTGTCCCGCGCTCCGGGAGGCGGGAACGCCTCCGCGCCGAGGAACTCGGGCATCCCCGCGGTCTCCATCCGCGGACGCCCGTCGGCGCCGAGGATGCGCACGAACAGCACGTCGGCCTTCCGCGCGACGCCGGCGCTGTCCACGTACCGGCGCACGTCCCCCTCGTCCACGACGGCGTCCGCGAGCAGGGCGCGGAGGTGCGTCATGCGGTCCTCGATGAGCTCGTCGTTCTCGTGCGCGAGGCCGCGGACGAGGCTCACGTGGATCACCGACGCGAGCGCGAGGAGGAGGAGCGACGACGTGGCCGCGTACCAGAACGTCAGCCGCGCGGCGAGCGTGCGGAAGAGCGGCCCGCCCTCAGCCACGGTCCTCGAGCACGTATCCGGAGCCGCGCACGGTGTGGATCAGCTTCTTCTCGAAGGGCTCGTCGAGCTTCACGCGGAGGCGACGCACGTGCACGTCCACGACGTTCGAGTCGCCGTCGAAGTTCATGTCCCACACCTCCTCCGCGATCACGGTGCGCGTGACCACGTCGCCGGCGTGGCGCGCGAGGAGCGAGAGCAGGCCGAACTCCTTCGGCGTGAGGTCGAGCCGCTTCCCGCCGCGGACCGCGTGCCGGCGGATGAGGTCGAGCTCCAGGTCGGCGATGCGGAGCGTCTCCGGCTGCCGCGCCGGTCCGCGGCGGAGCAGCGCGCGGACGCGGGCGAGGAGCTCCGTGAACGAGAACGGCTTGACGAGGTAGTCGTCGGCCCCGGCCTCGAGCCCGCGCACCTTGTCGTGGAGCTGGTCCCGCGCCGTGAGCATGATGACGGGCGTCTGCCGCCCCGCGCGGCGGAGCTCGGACAGCACCGAGATCCCGTCGCGGCGCGGGAGCATGATGTCGAGCACGATCGCGTCGTACTCGCCGGTCTTCGCGAGGTGGAGCCCCTCGTCGCCGTCGGCGGCCGCGTCCACGGAGAATCCCTGCTCGGCGAGCCCCTTGTGCAGGTAGGCCGAGGTCTTCGGGTCGTCCTCGACGAGGAGGATCTTCATGCCGGGACGGATGCTACTCGGCGTGGCGGAGAGAAGCCCGGGCAACGGAGCGGTGGACGGTGTGCGCATGGGGGCCACCCTCGCATCCCTCCATTGCGCCCGCCTGTCGCGGAGATGACGATTGCGTCAGGCGCGGGCAGCGAGCCTGTGCCGGACGTAGTCGGAGACGTGGCCGCCGTAGCGGGCCGCGATTGCGGGGTCGGCGTGGTCGGTCGCGCGGATCGTGCGACGGCACGCCGGCGCGCCGCAGCGGCACTCGAAGGGCTGCATGTCGGGCCCGCAGAAGGTCGCGTAGTCCATGGTGATGCGCTCGCCCTCGGCGATGGCGCGCCGGGCGACGAGGTCGAGCCCGTCGAGCCACGAGTTCGGGTCGCACGAGTGGTCGATGGGCCGCCACTCCTCGGGCCGCTCGCTCCACATCACGTGGACCTCGTCGCTCACGGGCCACGCGTACTCGGCGAACCAGCGGCGCTGGACGTCGTTCCACGTCCGCTCCACGTGCCGCCTCGTGACGAGGTGCGCCGGGCGCTCCTCGTGGCGTTCGACGGTCTCGCCCGGGGCGATGCCGCGAGCGGCGTGGAGGGACCATCCTCGGCCCGGCTCGAACCGCACCTCGCACCGCGGACGGAGGCGCTCGCGCCGGCGGAGCGCGCACTCCACGATGTGCTCCGCGAACGCGGCGACGCCGCCCGGCGCGCGGGAGAGGATCTCGTCGGCGCTGCCGAACTGGTCGTCGGGGAGGAACACCTCGCACTGCGGGTTGATCTCGAGGACGTACACGCGCCCGTCGCGGTCCGCGCGGAGGTCGCAGCGCCCGTACGACACGCCGCGGAGCGCCGTGAAGGTCTTCGCCGTCGCGTCCATGATCCGCGCCGCGAGCGCCTCGTCGGCGACGGGCAGCCACTTCATGTCGTAGAAGTTCACCCACTTCATGTCGAAGTGCTTGAACGTCTCGCCTTCGGGGAACTGCACCTCGAGCGGCGCCCACGTGCGGGGCGGGTCGCCCTCGCGCGCGCCCTCGGCGACGAGGCACGTGAACTCGCGCCCCTCGATGAACTCCTCGATCAGCGCGGCGCCCCAGCGGGCGACGGCGGCCGTCGCCTGCGCGCGCAGCGACGGAGCGTCCGTGACGCGCGAGGCCTTCGTGAGCCCGATGCTGCCGTAGCTCTGCGGGTGCTTCACGATGAGCGGATAGCGGAGGCCCTCGGCCGCGCGGCCGATGTCGGCGGCCGTCCGGGCCATCACGAAGGCAGGCGTGTCCACACCCGCATAGTGACAGGCGAGCTTCATCGCCTCGCGCGTGGGGTCGTAGTACGCGGCGTCGGCTCCGGTGTACGCCGCGCCGAGCCGGTCCAGCGTGTGGACGACCTCGATGCCCGCGCGGTCCTCGTCCCACGCGCCGTCGCAGAGGTTCACGAAGACGTCGAAGCCCTTCTGCACGAGGTCCCGCACCTGCGCGGAGGCGGTCGCCTTGTGGATCGCGTGGACCTCCACGTCGTGGCCGGGGAGGTGCCGCGTGGGGTCCACGACCCCGTCCCACTCCTTGAAGTCGGAGTTCGACTGCTCGTACGACGGCGCGAGGGCGCAGATGCGCAGGCGCCGCCTCGCGTTCGTGCCCGGGTTCTCTTCGGCCATGTTCGCGGCGCATTGAACGCGCCGCGCACGCCGCTCGTCAAACGCTACTTCGCCTTGACCTTCTTCTTCACGTCGGGCCGCTTCAGGAAGTCGTTGAGCGCGTCGAGCGTCTCGAACTTCTCGCCCGTGATCTCCGTCAGCGCGGCCCGGAGCGCGCGGACCAGCACCGGCCGCGCGCGGCGCCGGTCGGGGTCGCCGTACTTCGACATCCACGCGCGCTTCGCCGCCTGCGCGTCGCCGCTGCCCGCGGCGCCGGTGTCCACCGCCGTGCTGCCGGTGTTGTGCTGGTCCTCGCTCGGGTACATCTCGTAGAGGTCCTGCATGTCGGGCAGCGCGGCCCAGACCTTCCACTTCGCGAGCAGGGTCAGCGCGCAGGCGACGAGTTCGTCGTTCCCGTCGAGCAGGAACTCCCGGAGCGCGTCCACCGCGTCGTCGTCCCGGTGCTCGAGCGTGTCGAGGATCTTCAGCGCCTCGGCGGTCATGGCGCCGCGGAGGCGCTTCGTCTCGAGCGCGGCCTTGCCTTCGGGCGACGTGTAGTCCGTCTTCCCGGTCTTCGGGTCCACGAGCACGCCGTAGTCGCCCTTCGCCTTCCGCTTCCGGTTTTCCTCGGCCGCCTCCACCAGGTACTTCGTCATCCGCGGGCCGAGGGTCTTCGCGCTCGGCTTCTGCCGCTGGAGCGCCTTGAACGCCTCCGTGCGGACCTTCACCGTCTCCGCCTTGTCGCCGCTCCGGGTCGCGACCTCGAAGAGCGCGTCCACGACGGACGGGTGCGCCACCCGCCCGACCGTGCGGACCGCCATGGCGCGGAGGCTCTCGCCCTCCTGCTTCATGTCCGCCTTGAACTTGTCCACGGCGGACTTCGCCGCCGCGTCGGCGACGTTCTCCGTGAACGGCTTCTGCGCCTCCTCGTCCTGCGCGTGGGCCGGAGCATGGGCGCGCGGGTGCGCCGCGCCGAGCGCGAGTGCGGCTGTGACGGCGAGCACGCGGAACATCACGGCACCTCTCTTCGGGGTTGCGACGGATGGAGCATACCGCACGCCGTGCGATAGCCTCCAGCGATGCCCGGATTCCGCATGGACGCAGTGATCGCCGCCCCCCCGGACGCGGTCTTCGCCGCGCTCGCCGACCCTGCGAACGGAGTGAGGCTCCACGCGGGGACGACGCGGAGCGAGGTCGCCGGCGGCGGCCCCGTGAAGGCCGGCGCGCGTCTCCGCCGCGTCCGCTCCGTCGAGGGGCACACGGTGGACGCCGAGTACGAGGTCCTCTGCTTCCGCCCCGGGAAGGAGCTCGAGATCTCCGGCGGCGCGCAGGGCATCACGGCGACGTGGCGCTGGACGCTCGCGGCCGACGGCGCGGGCACGAAGGTCGCCCTCGACGTGACGGTCGAGGGGGAGGGCTTCGCGATGTTCCTCGCGGGGACGGTCGCCGAGGCGCTCCGCCGCGCGGAGTCGGACCACCTGGCGCGGCTCGCCGCGGCGTGCGGGGCCTGACGCGATGAAGAGGACGGCATGGATCGCGGCCGGCGCGGCGGCGCTCGTCGCGGGCGGCTTCGCGCTCGCTCCGCGGTTCGCGAGTCCGCCCGAGCCGCCTTCGATCCCGGCCGCGGAACGCGACGATCCGGACTTCGCGCGGGCGCTCGACGCGGCGCTCGCGGCCGTCGCGGCGGACCCGCGGGCCCCTCGTCCCCGCGCGGAGCTCGGGATGCTCTACGACGTGCACGGCATCGCGCAGCAGGCGATCGACGCGTACGGGCAGGCGCTGGACCTCGGCGCGGACGTGCGGGTGCGCTGGCTCCGCGCCCGTCTGACGGCCGCGACGGGACGCGTCGCCGAGGCGATCCCCGAGTACCGCGCCGTCGCCGAGGCCGATCCCGGCTACGCGCCGGCGAGGATCGCGCTCGCCCTCGCGCTCGCGGGCACCGGCGACGGGAAGGGCGCCCTGGCCGCGGCGGAGGACGCCGCATCGCGCTTCCCGAACGACGCGGCGGCGTCGCTCGCGCTCGCCGAGATCGCATCGGAGCACGGCGCGCGGGAGCGGGCGATCCAGGCCGCGCGGCGCGC
>JAJVHW010000108.1 GCA_022072415.1 Planctomycetota bacterium | reverse complement strand
GGCCGTGGCGCGCGACGTCGCGCGGCGGCACGGGCTCGCCGTCGCGGGCGAGGCGCCGGGCCTCGCCGAGCGGTTCTACGTCATCACGACCGACCGCCGGATCCGCCACCCCGCCGTGGAGGCGCTGCTCGCCGGTGCGCGGAAGGGCCTGTTCGGACCGAACCCGGCCGCGTGACCGCCGGGCGTGAGCCCGTACAGTGCGGTTTTCACGCATCGACGATGCGGAATCATCGTCTTGCTGGAAACGTCAGGCTCCGTACGATCCCGTCCATGCGCAGGAGCCTCCCGATTCACGCGGCACGAGCGGGCCGCTCATGACGCTCGCCATCGCCGTCGCCGTCCTCGGCGGGCTCGCCCTGCTCGTCGCGGGCGCGGAGATCCTGGTGCGGGGCGCGTCCGCGCTCGCGATGCGGTTCGGCGTCCCGCCGCTCGTGGTCGGGCTCACGGTCGTGGCGTTCGGGACGAGCGCGCCCGAGATCGGCGTGAGCGTGGAGGCGGCCCTGGACGGGCGGGACGACGTGTGCGTCGGGAACGTCGTCGGCAGCAACACGTTCAACGTGCTCCTGATCCTCGGCCTCTCCGCGCTGGTCGCCCCGCTCGCGGTCGCGCGGAAGCTCGTGCAGGTGGACATCCCCGTCATGATCGGCACGGCGATGCTCGCCGCGTGGCTCGCGTCGGACGGCGTGGTCTCCCGCGTCGAGGGCGCGGTGATGCTCGCCCTGCTCGTCGTCTTCACCTGGGCCGCGATCCGGCTCGCGCGCGGCGACGCGCCGGCGCGGGACGAGCCCCCCGCCGAGGCCCCGCGCCGCCACGCGGCCGTGGACGCCGTCTTCGTGCTCGGCGGGCTCGCGCTGCTCGTCGCCGGTTCGAAGTGGTTCGTCGGCGGCGCGTCGGACCTCGCGCGCGCGTTCGGCGTGGACGAACTGACCATCGGCCTCACGCTCGTCGCCGCGGGCACGTCGATGCCCGAGGTCGCCACGTCGATCCTCGCGTCGGCCCGCGGACAGCGGGACATCGCCGTCGGGAACGTCGTGGGCAGCAACATCTTCAACGTGCTCGGCGTGCTCGGCGCGGCTGCGGTCGCGACCGGCGACGGCGTCGCCGTGACGCGCACCGCGCTCGCGTTCGACTTCCCGGTGATGCTCGCGGTCGTCGCCGCCTGCCTCCCGCTCGCGTGGACCGGCTTCCGCATCGGACGCCGCGAGGGGGCCGTGCTCGTGGGCCTCTACGTCGCCTGGACCGGCTTCCTGGTCCTCGACGCGAAGCGCCACCACGCGGTGCCCGACTACGGCCGCGTGATGACGACGTTCGTGATCCCCGCCGTGGTGGCCGGGATCGCGGTGTCCGTGTTCCTCGCGTTCCGGCGCGGGAACGGAAGGGCCGCGCCATGAGGAAGGTGCTCCTCTTCTCCGTCCTCCTCGTGCTCGGCCTCGCGGGGTCGCAGTTCCTGTCCTCGCTCGGCGGGGCCGAGCCGGCCGTCCGCGAGACCGTCCGCCTCCTCACGACCGCGTGCCTCGGGTTCGTGATGATCCACGTGGGCTACGAGTTCGACATCGACAAGCGGAACCTCCGCGCCTACGTGGCCGACTACGGCATCGCGGCGACGGCCGCCGCGTTCCCGTGGCTCTTCGCGGCAGGGTGGTTCGTGTGGGCGATGGGCGCGGAGTCGTGGGAGAGCGCGCTGCTCACGGCCCGGTTCGCGGCGCCGACGTCGGCGGGCGTGCTCTTCGCCATGCTCGCGGCCGCGGGGCTCTCGGCGACGTGGCTCTTCCGGAAGGCGCGGATCCTCGCGATCTTCGACGACCTCGACACCGTCCTCCTCATGATCCCGCTGAAGGTGCTGATCGTCGGCTGGAGGTGGCAGCTCGGCGTCGTGGTGGCGGCGATGGCGGTGCTCGTGTGGATCGCGTGGCGCTGGCTCCACGCGTTGCGGCTGCCCGTGGGCTGGCCTTGGGTCATCGGGTACTCCGTCGCGCTCACCGCGGCGTGCGAGACGGTGTACCGCGGCAGCAAGCTCCTCGACGACGCGGTGCCGATCCACATCGAGATCCTCCTCCCGGCGTTCGTGCTCGGCTGCGTGATGGCCCGCCCCGCCGGCGCGGACCCGCACTCCGACGACGCCCGCGAGGGCCACCAGGAGGGCCCGGAGACGCCCGAGGAGCAGCGGGTCGCCACGATCGTCTCCGCCGCGTTCATGGTGCTCGTCGGCCTCTCGATGCCGCGCCTCGGCGCGTCGGAGGAGATGGGCTGGGGCGCCATCGCCGCCCACGTGGCCGTGGTCACCGTGCTCTCGAACCTGGGGAAGATGTTCCCCCTCTTCTGCTACCGCTCGGAGGCGTCGTGGCGGGAGCGCCTCGCGCTCTGCGTCGGCATGTGGCCCCGCGGGGAGGTCGGCGCGGGGGTGCTCGTGGTGTCGATCGGGTACGGCATCGGAGGACCCATGGTCACCGTGGCGACGTTCAGCCTGGCCCTGAACCTGCTCCTGACCGGGGTCTTCATCGCCTGGGCGAAGTCGCTGCTCGCCGCCGACGCGCGCCTCCGCGCCGCCGCATCGCCGCCGGCACGAGCGTGAAGGTCCCGCCCGCTCCCCACCCCTCCGCCGCCGGGGTGTGAATCCGGCCCCTGCCGGGCTCCGGACCGCCTGGTTCCGGGGGTTTTCCGGGACCGCCCCTCCCCCCCGCGCTAGGTTCGTCGGAATCAGGAACGGAGGTCGTGCCCATGGACCGGGTGATCGACTTCTTCGACTCGTTCACGGAGACCGCGATGAACACCTGGATGCTGATCTGCATGGGCACGGGCGTGCTCTCGCTGCTCGTGAGCCTCGGGCTGCACAAGCGCCTCCTCGGGATGGACCCGGGCGACGAGCGCATGCAGAAGGTCGGCGGGGCGATCCGCACCGGCGCCATGGCGTACCTGAAGACCCAGTACTCGATCCTCGCGGTCTTCGCGGTCGTCATGGCCGGCGTGATCGCGCTCTTCCTCGACGACAAGGCCACTGCCGACCGGAACGAGGGCGTCGTCACGGCGGCGTGCTTCCTCGCCGGATGCGTCGCCTCCGCGCTGTCGGGCATCCTCGGCATGCGCACCGCGACCGCGGCCAACATGCGCACGGCGCAGGCGGCGGCCACGTCCGGCCTCGGCGCCGCCCTCCGCGCGGCGTTCAGCTCGGGCTCGGTGATGGGCTTCATGGTCGTCGGCTGGGGCGTGGTGGGCATCGCCGGCCTCTACATGTGGCAGCAGAACCCCGACGCGATCTTCGGCTTCTCCCTCGGCGCGTCGTCGATCGCGCTCTTCGCCCGCGTGGGCGGCGGCATCTACACGAAGGCCGCCGACGTCGGCGCCGACCTGGTCGGCAAGGTCGAGGCGGGCATCCCCGAGGACGACCCGCGCAACCCGGCCGTCGTGGCCGACAACGTGGGCGACAACGTGGGCGACGTCGCGGGCATGGGCGCCGACCTCTTCGAGAGCTACGTCGGCGCGACGATCTCCGCCATGTCGCTCGGCCTCGGCGCGTACTTCCTCGCAGGCGAGGCGTCGAAGAAGGTCCTCGACGGGCTCGCCTACGGGCACGAGACGCTGGTGCTCTACCCGGTCGCGCTCTGCGCCATCGGCATCCTGGCCTCGATGGCCGGCTTCTTCGTGGTCCGCACCGACGACGAGCGCAAGGTCACGTCGGCCCTCTTCCGCGGGATCGTGGTCGCCTCGATCGTCTTCGCGATCGGCGCCGCGGTGCTCTCGAACATGTTCGGCCTCAACTCGCCCGAGGTGACCCGCGCCCTGACGGGCTTCGTCGAGGGCGGCGCGGACAACTCGTTCAAGTACGGGGGGCCGATGGGAGTCCTCATCGCGGTCGCGGCCGGGCTCTTCGTGGGCGTGGCGATCGGCAAGATCACCGACATGTACACGTCGTCGGAGTTCAAGCACGTCAAGGCCATCTCCGACGCCAGCAAGACCGGCGCCGCGACGAACGTGATCGAGGGCCTCGCGGTCGGCATGCTCTCCACCGCGCTCCCGACGCTCGGGATCGTGCTCGCGATCGGCGTCGCCTTCTACTGCGCCGGGGTGGTCGGGATCGCCTGCGCCGCGGTGGGCATGCTCTCGACGCTGGGCATCTCGCTCGCCGTGGACGCGTACGGCCCGGTCGCCGACAACGCGGGCGGCGTGGCCGAGATGGCGCACCTCCCGCCGAGCACGCGCCGCATCACGGACTCGCTCGACGCGGCGGGCAACACGACGGCCGCCATCGGCAAGGGCTTCGCGATCGGCTCGGCGGCCCTCACGGCCCTCGCGCTCTTCGTCGCGTTCCAGCAGACGTTCGACCGCGCCCACCCGAGCTTCAAGTTCCAGCTCGACATCATCGACGTGCGCGTCACGATGGGCCTCTTCCTCGGCGCGATGCTCCCGTTCCTCTTCTCGTCGTTCGCCATGCGCGCGGTCGGCCGCGCCGCCGGGCACATGGTCGAGGAGGTCCGCCGCCAGTTCCGCGAGATCAAGGGCCTGATGGAAGGCACGGCGGAGCCCGACTACAGCAAGTGCGTGGCGATCGCCACGCAGGGCGCGCTCAGGCAGATGATCGTGCCCGGCCTCCTCGCCATCGCCGCGCCGCTCGCGGTCGGCTCGCTCCTCGGCGCGCGCGCGCTCGGCGGCCTCCTCGCCGGCGCCACGGTCGCGGGCGTCATGATGGCGATCTTCATGTCGAACGCCGGCGGCGCCTGGGACAACGCGAAGAAGTACATCGAGGGCGGCGTGCACGGCGGCAAGGGTTCGCCGACGCACAAGGCCGCGGTCACCGGCGACACGGTCGGCGACCCCTTCAAGGACACTGCGGGACCGAGCATCAACATCCTCATCAAGCTGATGACGGTGGTGTCGCTCATCTTCCTCCCGCTCTTCAGCTACTGATCGGCGGACCCCGTTGGCGACGACGAAGAAGACGGTGACGAAAGCGGCGGGGGCGAAGAAGCCGGCGCCGGGCAGGAAGTCCGCGCGCTGGACCAGCCGGAAGCTCGCCGCGGCGATCGCGAGGCTGGCGGACGAGAAGCAGGGCGAGCGCGTGGTCATCATGGACGTCGCCCAGGCGATCCAGGTCGCCGACTACTTCGTCGTCGCCGAAGGCCAGAACCGGAAGCACCTCCACGTGATCGCGGAGCACGTCGCCCGCGAGCTCAAGAAGGAGGGCATCTACCGCATGGGCGGCTCGTCGATGGACGACGAGAGCTGGGTGCTCCTCGACTACGGCCCGGTGGTGCTCCACGCGATGAGCGCGAAGGCCCGCGCGTTCTACGACCTCGAGAACCTCTGGGGCGACTGCAAGCGCGTGCCGTGGCGCCGCAGCCGGAAGAGGGCGGCGGCCCCCGAGGCCGTGCGTCCCGACATCGCGGACGACGACGCCGACGGCGACGCGGACACCGACGACGCCTGACGCCTTAGGCATCGTCCCGAAACAACTGACACACTTCGTCACGCGGCTTGCGGCGGTCCGTTCGTGCGGATACAGCGGTCCGGACGCGCAAGCCGCGCGCCAGCAAGCTGCACTGCGATGCAACGGGCAGTCATCTCAATTGTCTGCGGCGTTGGGCTCGCGCCGCAACTCCCTCCGTCGAGTTGGCGCCGCTCGCCCGCCTTGCAGCCGACTCGCTGCATCGCGGCGAAGTGTGCCACTTGTTTCGGGACGACGCCTTAGCCGATCGCGGCCGCGAGGTCGGCGATCAGGTCTTCGGCCGCCTCGATGCCGGCGCTGATCCGGAGGAGTCCGTCGGAGATGCCCATCGCGCGGCGCGCGGCGGGGTCCAGGGCGCGGTGCGACGCCGTGGCCGAGTGGCTCATGGTCGTGGCGACCCCGCCGAGGCTCGGCGCGAGCGCGATCAGCCGCGCGCGGCCGACGACGCGCTCCGCCTGTTCGCGGGTCCCCGCGTCGAAGGAGACGAGCGCGCCCCACCCGGGATGGTGCACCGCGCCGATCCGACCCTCGGCCGACCGCGCGCGGAGCCACGCGGCGATCGCCGACGCGTTCGACGACCCGCGCTCCATGCGGATCGCGAGCGTCTTCATGCCGCGGAGGCAGAGCCAGGCGTCGAACGGCGGCGCGGTGTAGCCCATCCGCCGCGCGGAGCCCCGCAGCGCGGCGATCAGGTCGGCGCGCCCTGCGGCGAGTCCGAGGCAGACGTCGTGGTGCCCTCCGAGGAACTTGGTCGCGGAGTGGACGACGAGGTCCGCGCCCTGCTCCGCGGGACGTCGGAGGATCGGCGTCGGGAACGTGTTGTCCACGATCAGCGCCGCGCCGCGGTCGTGCGCGATCCGCGCGCAGAGGGCCACGTCCACCTCGCGGACGAGCGGGTTCGAGAGCGACTCCACGAGGAGCGCCTTCGGCCTCGCGTCCATCGCCGCGGCGAGCGCGGCCGGGTCGTACGCGTCCACCTCGACCGCGCGGATCCCGAGCCGCGCGAGGTCCGTCCGCACGAGCGACAGCGTGCCTCCGTAGGCGTCGCGCTGCACCGCGATCGAATCCCCCGCGCCGGCGACGGCGAGGATCGCGCCGAGCACGGCCGACGTGCCGGTGGACGTGGCGACGGCGTCGTCGCAGCGCTCAAGCGCCGCGATCGTGAGTTCGAGGCTGCGGGCGTTCGGATGTCCATAGCGCGCGTAGGCGTACCCGCCGCGCACCGCGAGCGGGCCCTCCGACGCGCCGATCGACGGGAAGTCGAACGTGGCCGTCTGGTAGATCGGCTCGGCGGCGGGCGTGGAGCGCTCGCCGTCGGGAAGGGTCTCCGGACCCGGGGCGCGGAGCCCGTGGGCCGCCAGCGTGTCGAGGCGAACGTCGCGCGCGTGTTCCTCGTTCATGTCGTCACGGCCCCCTTCACCATCCTGCGCCGAGCCGGATCCTCACGTCGCGCTCGTCTTCTCCGCGGCGCACGCGGAGGACGATGTCGGCGCCCGCGTCCCTCGTGTCGAGGAAGCGGTGCAGGTCGTCGGCCATGCGGAACCGCACGCCGTCGGCCGAGAGGATCACGTCGCCGGGGACCATCGCCCCGTCGCGCGTGATCTGCACTCCGGTCATCCCCGCCTCCGCGGCGGGCGAACCGGGCACCACCGACCCCACGAGGAGCCCGTCGATCCCGTTCCGCTCGGCCATGTCGTCCGGCGCGAGGCGCACGCCCACCATCGGCCGCTCGTAGTCGCCTCCGCGCCGGATCATGTCGGGCACGATCCTCCGCGCGAGGTCCGCGGGGATCGCGAACGCGATGCCCGCGGACCCGCCGCTCGGCGAGAGGATCTGCGTCGCGATCCCGATCACCTTCCCCTGCGACGAGAGCACCGGCCCGCCGCTGTTCCCGAGGTTGATCGCGGCGTCGGTCTGGATCACGTCGAAGATCGGACGCCCCGTGAGCGACGTGATCTGGCGGTTGAGGCCGGAGATGATCCCGGTCGTCAGCGTCTGGTCGAGGGCGAACGGGTTCCCGATCACGAACGTCTTCTGCCCCACGCGGAGGCCTGCGGACGTTCCGATGTCGAGCGGCGGCGGGAGCGGCCCCTGCTCCGTGAACTCCAGCACGGCGAGGTCGTAGGACGGCGCGCGGCCGATGACCTTCGCGCGGCGCGTGCTCTTGTCGGCGAACGCGATCACGCACGTGTCGAACTTCGCCACGGCGTTCCCGCGGCCGTCGAACTGCGTGACCACGTGGCAGTTCGTGACGACGTGCCCCGCCGCGTCCCAGATGAACCCGGTGCCCGTCCCGTGCGGCACCTCCGCCGCGCTTCCGTCGCCGCTGAACGGATTGCGCACGAGTTCCAGGGCCGCGACGTGGACCACCGACGGCGACGCGCGCTCGAAGAGCGCCACGGTCGCCTGCTCGTCGGCGCCGAGGTCGGCCGGCACGGGGGGCGGCGGAGGCGGCGCGGGAGGATCGTCGCCGCATCCGCGGGTCCAGAGCATCGCCACGAGCGCGACCAGCGCGATCGGCGGGATCAGGTGAAGCGCGGGGCGGAGCAGGCGGTCCAGCCGGGCCATCGGAGGAGGCTACCCGCAGCGGCCGGGCGTAGCATCGGAGGCATGGCCCATCTCCACACGTGCGGGTTCGCGGGTCTCGGCGGCGCCGCGTTCTCGGCCATGGTGCTGGCGGGCGCGGCGGCGTCGCTCCCCGGCTGCGCGGCGCTCCTCTCGACCGTGGCCGGGGCGTCCACCAGGGACCCGGAGCGGCTCGCGGCCGACGCGAGCCCCGAAGCCCGCCGCGTGCTCGACCGCGCGTTCGACGGGATCGACCCCGCGGAGCGCGTGGACCACCACTGCCACCTCGTCGGTCTCGGCGCGGGCGGGACGGGCTGCTTCGTGAACGCCCGCATGCTGTCGTGGTCCCGTCCGGTGCACCGCCTGAAGTTCCTCGTCTACCGCCACGCGGGCGGGATCCGCGACGACGCGCAGGCCGACGCGCAGTACCTCGACCGGCTGGTGCGGCTCGCGCGCGCGGCGGGCGGCCGGTACCTCGGGTTCGCGTTCGACGAGCACATCGACGCGGCCGGGCGGAGCGTGGCGGAGAAGACCGAGTTCCACGTCCCCGACGCATACTCGATCGACGTGGCGCGGCGGCATCCGGACCTGTTCGTGCCCGTGGCGTCGGTGCATCCGTACCGTGCCGACGCGGTCGAGCGGCTGGAGCGCGCGCGGGCGGCCGGAGTCCGCGTCGTCAAGTGGCTCCCGAACGCGATGGGAATCGATCCGGCGGACCCCAGGTGCATCCCGTTCCTGGACGCCGCGGCGCGCCTCGGGATCACCATCGTGTCGCACTCCGGCTGCGAGAAGGCCGTCCATGCCGAGGAGGACCAGAAGCTCGGGAACCCGCTCCGCATGCGGGCCGCGCTGGAGCGCGGCGTCCGCGTGGTGCTCGCGCACTGCGCGAGCCTCGGCGACGACGAGGACCTCGACGCGCCGGGGCGCCCGAAGGTGCCGTCGATCGACCTCTTCCTGCGGATGATGGACGAGCCGCGCTGGAACGGGCTCCTCTTCGGCGACCTCTCGGCCGTGGCGCAGTCGAACCGCGCGCGCGCCCTCCCGAAGCTCCTCGCGCGGAGCGACCTCCACGACCGCTTCATCGACGGGAGCGACTATCCGCTTCCCGCCATCAACGTGGTCTTCCGGCTGGCGACGCTGGTCGAGGTCGGCGTGCTCGACCCGCGCGACATGCCGCCGCTCCGCGAGATCTACGACCACAACCCGATCCTCTTCGACTTCGCCCTGAAGCGTTCGCTCCGCCTCCGGCGGAAGGACGGCTCCGAGACCCGCTTCCCCGCGCGCTGCTTCACGGCCCACCCCTCGATCCCGCTGTAGGCCGGACGCCGCCGCGCGATACTCGCGGGATGCCCGTCACCCGCAACGTCATCGGCCCGGGGCTCGCCCTCTGCCGCGACACGATCTCCCGCGCGCGGTGGATCGAGACCAGCCTCTCCGGCGCCGAGCTCGAGAGCGCGCCGGTCCTCAACAAGGGGACGGGCTTCACGCAGGAGGAGCGCGACGCGTTCGGCCTGACGGGGCTCCTTCCCCCGCGCTGCGTCACGATGGACGAACAGAAGCAGCGCATCATGTCGAACTACCGCGTGCAGCGGAGCGACCTCGAGCGCTACGCCGCGCTGGTCGCGCTGTCCGACCGGAACGAGACGCTCTTCTACAAGGTGCTCCTCGACCACTTCGACGAGATGCTCCCGATCGTCTACACGCCCACGGTCGGCGAGGCGTGCCGCCAGTTCGGCCGCCTCTACCGCCGCGGGCGCGGCCTCTACTTCACGCCCGAGACGGCGCACCGCATGGACGAGCTCATGGGGCGCTGGCCGTGGGACGACGTGCGCGTGATCGTGGTGACCGACGGCGAGCGCGTGCTCGGGCTCGGCGACCTCGGCGCCGGCGGAATGGGCATCTCGATCGGCAAGATCTCGCTCTACGTGGGCGCGGGCGGCATCCACCCGGCACGCACGCTCCCCGTGTGCCTCGACGTGGGGACGAACAACGACGCGCTGCTCTCGGACTCGCTCTACCTCGGGCGGCAGAGCCGCCGCGTGCGGGGCGCGGAGTACGACGCGCTCGTCGAGGCGTTCATCCTCGGCGTGCAGCGCCGCTGGCCGAAGGCCATGATCCAGTTCGAGGACTTCGCGACCCCCAACGCGCTCGCGATCCTCGAGCGCTGGAAGGACCGCGCCTGCTGCTTCAACGACGACATCCAGGGCACGGGCGCGGTGACGCTCGCGGGCGTCCTCGCGGGGCTCCGGATCACCGGCGCGCGCCTCGAGGACCAGCGCGTGCTCATCGTAGGCGCGGGGAGCGCGGGGGTCGGCATCGGACGCGCCCTCGGCCGCGGACCGGGCGGCGCATCGATCCGCATGATCGACGTGAACGGCCTGATCACCGCGTCGCGGACCGACATCACGAAGGAGCAGAGGGAATTCGCGGCCGACGAGCCGGGCGGCGCGCTGCCCGACGTGGCCCGCCGCTTCCGCCCCACCGTGCTGATCGGGGTGACGGGGCAGCGCGGCGCGTTCACGCGCGAGGTGATCGAGGCGATGGACGGCGAGCGGCCGATGATCTTCCCGCTCTCGAACCCGACCTCGTGCTGCGAGTGCACGCCCGACGACGCGCGCGCCTGGACCGGCGGCCGCGCGATCGTCGCGACGGGGAGCCCGTTCCCGGGCACGGCGCAGTGCAACAACGTGTACGTGTTCCCCGGGATCGGCCTCGGCGTGATCGCGGCGGAGGCGACGCGCGTGACCGACGGCATGGTGCGCGCCGCGGCGGAGGCGCTCGCGTCCCTCGCGCAGGGCGAACGCCTCTTCCCGCCGCTCCGCGACATCCGCGCCGCGTCGTCCGTGGTCGCCCACGCGGTCGCCCGCCGTGCGGCCGACGACGGCGCCGCCCCGCCCGCCGACGACGCGACCCTCCGGCGCCGCATCGCCGACGCAGTGTGGGAGCCGGAGTACGTGCCGTACCGGAGGCCCGAGGGGTGAGTTCCCTGATTCCTGCGCCGCCGCGCGGAGCACTGCGGGCTATGCTGGGACCCGCGGGCGCGTCGCAGCCGCCCCGGAACGAGGGACACATGCGCAAGGGACGGGTCACTCTGGCAGTCGCCGCCTCTTCACTTGCACTCACGGCCTGCACGTTGCGGGGCATGGGCGGGATCTTCGAGATGCTCGCGAACGGTTTCGGCCTGCCGAACATCGAATTCGTCAAGGGCGGAAGGGTCGATGCGACGCTCAACGTTCAGGCGAGCGTCGACATCGGCGGGCTGAGCGGCACCTACACGGTCGATCTCGGTCCTCACGGCAGCTTCTCGGGCACGGCGACCATCGTGGGCCAGAAGAAGGCGAAGCACACGATCGAGGACACCCCGGAGTTGATCGCAACCGCGCGGTCGCTCTGCCTCGAGGCCTTCGGTCAGGACCTGCCCGTCGATGCCGCGAAGATGACCTTCCGCGGCTCCCAGACCACCGGAGGAGTGAAGAAGCTCTTCAACCTGAAGATCTCCGCCTCAGGCACGGTTCCCGAGGGCGAACGGGCGGGCAAGCGGTTCAGGCTGAAGTTCCGGACCGAGGGCGACCTCGAAGAGATCGCAGATCAGAACTGAGTCTCAGCTCACGAACAGCGCGTCCGTCTGCTTCGGGAGCGACGCGAGGAACGGCGCGAGTCCGGAGACGGGCTGCGCGGCGGCGGCGGGGCCGCGAGCCAGCAGGTCGCGCTTCGGGATGAACCCCGTGAACGACGACGCGCACGCGGCGACGAAGGAGTCGATCCCGCCGTGGCGCGCGAGCGCTTCGGGCCAGAGCTCCAGGAACGCGGGGACGCCCGCGGCGAAGACCGCGCGGCCGGAGCGGACGACATGCGCCTCGAAGCCCTGCGTGTCGCTCCAGACGAACGAGACCTGGTCCGGACGCGCGCCGCACGACGCGACGAATTCGTCGAGCGGGCGCGACGGGACGTCCACGGCGCCGGGGCCGGACCCCACCTCCGACTGACCGTCCTTCGCCGACACGGAGATCCGCACCGATCCGGCCGCCTCGGACACCGCGGCCTGCACGCATTCGACCTGATCGTGCAGGCGGTTCGCGGCGACGTTCGCACGCAGCAGTTCGAACGTCGCCGGGACCGGTTCGACGGCGATCACCCGCCGCCCGAGGTCGCGGGCGAAGAAGAGCGTCGGCGCGCCGACGTTCGCGCCGACGTCCGCGCACCACGGATGCTCCGGACCGAGGCGCCCCTTCGCGCGGAGCCACGCGCCGAGCGCCGCGACCTCGGCCCCGGGATGGGCGCCGCGCACGTAGAGGTTCCGCGTGATCGTGTGCCGCACCGCGGCGACGGTCCACCGGAGTCCGTCCCGCTCGAACGAGAGCCGCTCCGCGTCCCCGTCGAGCGCGAGGAGCGCGATCTCCCGCCGCTCCCGCAGCGCCGCCGCGGCGTCGCCGCGGAGCTTCGCCGCCGCGTACGCGGAGAGGTGGCGGTACCAGCGGCGGAGTCCCATCGCCGCAGTCTCACGCGGCGGCGCGCGTCAGCGCAGATCGATCAGCGCGCGGAGGGCCGCCATCTCGGACGCGACCTGCGCGGCGACGAGGTCGCAGATCTCCGCGACGTCCTTCGGGCCGACCTTCTCGCGGAAGACGAGCGCAGCGGCCGCGACGCCGCTCTTCTCGGCCGCCTTCAGCGACTTCAGCGCCGCCTCGCGCGCCTTCTTCTTCTTCGCGCCCTTCACCTCGAGCGCCTCGAGGTCCTTGTGGGCCATGACGACCCAGTCGCCGGCCTCCTTCAGCAGCGCGCGGCACTGCGGAATCAGGTCCGCGCCCGCGAGGACGGCGATCCCGAGCGTCTTCTGCACCGCGCGCTCCAGGTGGTACGCCGGCTCCTGCACGGCGCCCCATCCGGTCTGGTCGGGGATCTTCGTCACGGCCGCACCTCCCTTCAGTAGACGCGCTTCTTCCCCTCGGCCAGCTTCGACGCGCACGTCGCCACGCGGCGCGCGCGCGTCTCCGCCTGCTTCGCCTGTTCGACCCACTGGATCATGTCACGGCGCATCGCCGGAGTCATCGACTCCCACGTCTTCGCGGCCGCGCCCTTCGCCACGTGCTTCGCGAGGTCGGGTGGCACCGCGAGGTCGGTCTTCCCGCGCGACATCGACGCGGCGCCGTTCCTCCACGCCTCGGCGAGGAGCGCGCGGAATTCCGCGTCCACGTCGGACATGCTCCGGAGCATCACGCGGTGGGTCGTGCGGTCGCCCGGAGTGCGCGCGGACACGTCGACGACGCGGCCGCCGGCCGGGCGGTCGCCCAGGGCGAGCAGCACCTCGACGGCCGCGCCGTCCTTCGCCGCGACCGGACGCAGCTCCGCGAACACGTGCTTCCGGTAGACCGGCACCATCGTCTTGCACGCGGTGACGACGACGTCGTCGCCGAGGGCGAGGGCGGCGTCCACCGCGGCCTCGTGGACCGGACGAAGGGCGGCCTTCGCGCCGGAGTAGAGCGCGTCCACGAGCGGCTCGGGGTCGCCGTAGTTCGTGGGATCGTTCCCGCGGGACGCCCAGGCGATCCACCCGGCGCACATCTTCGGGATGCCGTACTCGCGGACGAGCCACGCCGTCAGCTCCGCGGGCTTTTCGACGCCGGACTTCCGCGCGACGACGCACCACTGCTCGAACGACTTTCCCGTGTCGTCGCGGAGCTTCTCCATCTGCGCCCGTTCGCGGACGAGCATCGGATGCGGACTGTAGCGCGGCTTCTTCGGTGCCTTCGGCATGGCGCCTCCGCAGGGATCATCCCCGATCGGAGGCTCGGCGTCACGCCCCGGACTTCGTCGCGGGCTCCGGGGACTCGGCCCGGACCGTGAGGCGGCCCTCGTGGACGCTCACCACGATCCGGGAACCCTCGTCCACCTCGCCCGACACGAGGGCCCGGCCGATCCGGGTCTCGAGCTCGCGCTGCAGGTAGCGCTTCAGCGGACGGGCGCCGTAGACGGGGTCGAAGCCCTGGTCCGCGACGAGGTCGAGGGCCTCCGGCGACACCTCCACCGCGATCCGCCGGTCGGCAAGCCGCTTCCGGAGGTCGCCGAGCAGGAGTTCGACGATGCGCCGGATCTCCGGCTTCGTGAGGGGCTTGAAGAGCACGATGTCGTCGATCCGGTTCAGGAACTCCGGACGGAAGTGCGCGCGCATCTCCTTCATCACGGCGTCGCGGGCCGACTCGAGGATGCGCCCGTCGCGCGTGACGCCGTCGAGGAGGTGCGGCGAGCCGATGTTCGACGTGAGGATCACCACGGTGTTCTTGAAGTCCACCGTGCGGCCCTGGCTGTCGGTGACGCGGCCGTCGTCGAGGATCTGGAGGAGCACGTTGAAGACGTCGGGGTGCGCCTTCTCGATCTCGTCGAAGAGCACGACCGAGTAGGGCTTCCTCCGCACGGCCTCCGTGAGCTGGCCGCCCTCCTCGTAGCCGACGTAGCCCGGGGGCGCGCCGACGAGGCGGCTCACCGCGTGGCGCTCCATGTACTCCGACATGTCGATCCGCACGACGTTCTGCTCGCTGTCGAACAGCGCGTCGGCGAGCGTCTTCGCGAGCTCCGTCTTCCCGACCCCCGTGGGGCCGAGGAAGATGAACGAGCCGATCGGGCGACGCGGGTCCTTGATCCCGGCGCGCGCGCGGAGCACGGCGTCTGCGACCGCGCGGACGGCCTCGTCCTGCCCCACCACGCGGCGGTGGAGCACGTCGTCGAGGTGCAGGAGCTTCTCGCGCTCGCCCTGGACGAGGCGGGTGACGGGGATCCCCGTCCACCGGGCCACGATGGCCGCGATCTCGTCCTCGGTGACCTCCTCGCGGACCATGCCGCCCGCGCCGCCCTGCTTCGACTTGAGGGCCTTCTCCTCCGCGTCGAGCTGGCGCTGGAGCGCGGGGAGCTTCCCGTACTCGAGCTCGGCCGCCTTGTTCAGGTCGTACGCGCGGCGGGCCTTCTCGACCTCCTTCCGCGTCTGCTCGATCTGCTCGCGCACGCCGCGGAGCTTCGCGATCGCGTCCTTCTCCGCCTGCCACTGGGCGCGGAGCGAGTCCGCCTGGCGCTTCGACTCGTCGAGCTCGCGGCGCAGGTCCTCGAGGCGGCGGCGGCTCGCGTCGTCCTTCTCCTTCCGGAGCGCGGCCTCCTCGATCTCGAGCTGCATCGTGCGGCGGGTGACGGAGTCGAGCTCCGCGGGCATCGAGTCGATCTCGGTGCGGATCGTCGCGCACGCCTCGTCCACGAGGTCGATCGCCTTGTCGGGGAGGAAACGGTCGCTGATGTAGCGGTGCGACATCCCCGCCGCGGCGACCAGGGCCGCGTCGTGGATGCGCACGCCGTGGTGCACCTCGAAGCGCTCGCGGAGCCCGCGCAGGATCGAGATGGTGTCCTCGACCGTCGGCTGGTCCACGACCACGGGCTGGAAGCGCCGCTCGAGCGCCGCGTCCTTCTCCACGTGCTTCCGGTACTCGTCGAGCGTCGTCGCGCCGATGCAGTGGAGCTCGCCGCGGGCGAGCATCGGCTTCAGCATGTTCCCGGCGTCCATCGAGCCTTCGGTCTTCCCCGCGCCGACGATCGTGTGCAGTTCGTCCACGAAGAGGAGGATACGGCCTTCGGCCTGCTTCAGCTCGGAGAGCACGGCCTTCAGCCGCTCCTCGAACTCGCCGCGGTACTTCGCGCCGGCGACGAGGCTCCCCATGTCGAGGGCGAAGATCGTGCGGTCCTTCAGCCCCTCCGGCACGTCGCCGCGCACGATGCGCTGCGCGAGGCCCTCCACGATCGCCGTCTTGCCGACGCCGGGCTCGCCGATGAGCACGGGGTTGTTCTTCGTCTTCCGGGAGAGGATCCGGATCACGCGGCGGATCTCCTCGTCGCGGCCGATCACCGGATCGAGCTTCCCCGCGCGCGCCTCCTTCACGAGGTCGCGGCCGAACTTCTCGAGCGCCTCGTACGTGGCCTCCGGCGTCGCGCTCTCCACGCGCCGGCCGCCCCGCACCTCGGCGAGGAGCTTGAGGATGCGCTCGCGTCCGAGCCCGTACTTCGCCAGGGCGCGGCCGGCCGCGGTGCGCTCGCCCTCGTCGGCGATCACGAGGAGCAGGTGCTCCACGGAGACGTACTCGTCCTTCATGCGCTTCGCCTCGTCGTCGGCGAGGACGAGGAGCCGCGAGAGGCGCTGCGTGAGCCAGATCTTCCCCGGCTCCGTGCCCGGGCCGCCGGACTGCGACGGGCGGCGGCGGAGCTCCTGCTCCACGGACCGGCGCACGTCGTCCACCGGCGCGTCGGCCTTGCGGAGGAGCCGCGGCGCGAGGCCGTCCTCCTGGTCGAGGAGCGCGGCGAGGAGGTGCTCGACGTCCGTCTCGGGGTTTCCGCGGCGGAGCGCGTCCTGCTGCGCCGCGAGGAGCGCTTCCTGGGACTTCTGCGTGAGGCGGCTGGGGTCCATGACGGTCCTTCCGCGGTGCCGCGGTCGACCGTGCCGTGCACGGAGCGGCGCCGCGCATGGAGATCCGCAATCCGCTTGCCGGACATTCCGTCGGCCGCGGAGAGCGCGGGGGAGCCTGACGATCCGTCGGTCGCCGGGCTCGCTGGGCGCGGAAGCTGGCGCGGCGGCATCCGGCGCGTTGCAATGCGGACATGGATGCCCTCCGCCGCCGCCTCATCGGCGCCGCGATCGCGCTGGCGGCCACGATCGTGGCCGGGGGCTTCGGCTACTGGATCATCGGCGGGGGGAAGTGGGGGTTCTGGGAGAGCGTCTACATGGCGCACATCTCCGCCACGACCGTCGGGTTCGGAGAGACGCTCGCGGGGATGGACGCCATGCCTGCCGCGCGCGTCTGGTCGGCGGTGGTGATCCTGGCCGGCGTCGCGGTGTTCGGCTTCGCGGCGGCGATGTTCACGGCGTGGGTCGTGGAGAGCGACCTCAGGGCCAGCTTCCGGAGGAAGGCGATGCGCAAGCACATCGACGCGCTTCAGGGGCACATGATCGTGTGCGGCGTCGGGTCCACCGGGCGCCACGTCGTGAAGGAGATGATCGCGTCGCGCATCCCCGTGGTCGCGATCGACGTCGATGCGGCGCGGCTCGACGCGCTCGCATCGGAGGTGCATCCGGCGGAGCTCCTCTTCCTGATCGGAGACGCGAGCGACGATCACGTCCTCGACGCGGCCGGCGTGACGCGGGCGAAGGGGCTCGTGGCGGCGCTTCCCGAGGACAAGGACAACCTGTTCGTGGTCGTCTCCGCGCACAACTCGAACCCGCAGCTCCGGATCATCTCCCGCGGGAGCGACCTGCGCACCGCGGAGAAGCTCCGGAAGGCCGGCGCGGCGTCGGTCGTCTCGCCGAACTTCATCGGCGGGATGCGCCTCGCCGGCGAGATGATCCGGCCGCACGTGGTCGAGTTCCTCGACGAGATGCTGCGCGACCGCGACAAGGCGCTCCGGGTCGAGGAGGTCACCGTCCCCGAGGGCTCCCCGCTCGCGGGCCGCTCGCTCCGCGAGGCGAACCTCCGCGCGCACACGGAGGCGCTCGTCCTCGCCGTCCGCGACCAGATGCGGAAGTACGTCTACAACCCCGGCGCGGAGTTCGTGATCCACGCCGGGACGATCCTGATCGTGCTCGGCCACGTGGACTCGGTGCAGCGGCTCCGCTCGTACGTCGAGACTCCGGTGAAGACGTGATCGTCACGCTCACCCCGAACCCCGCGCTGGACAAGACGCTCCTCGTGGCGGCGCTCCGGCACGGCGCCGTGAACCGCGCCCGGGAGTCGCACCTCGATCCGGGCGGGAAGGGGGTGAACGCGGCGCGCGTCGTCCACCGGCTCGGCCGGCCCGCGGTCGCGCTCGTCGTCGCCGGCGGCGCGGTCGGGAAGCTGCTGCTCCGCGAGCTCCACGACGAGGGCGTGACGCACGAGGCGGTGTGGGTGCCGGAGGAGACCCGGCTCAACGTGATCGTGGTGGACGAGGCGACCGGCGAGTCCACGCGCGTCTGGGACCGCGGCGCGCCCGTGCCGCCTTCGGTCCTCTCGGCGATCGGCGGCATGCGCGACCGGCACCTCGACCAGGCCACCGTTCTCGTCTGCGCCGGGACGCTCCCTCCCGGCGTCCCGGACGACTGGTACGCGGAGTGCATCGAGGCCGCGCACGAGCGCGGCGTGCGGACGATCCTCGACAGCGACGGCGAGAGCTTCCGCGCGGGGCTCGCGGCGGAGCCGTCGGTCATCAAGCCCAACGCGCGGGAGGCGGAGTACGTCCTCGGGCGGCGGCTTGTGGACGAGAAGGACGTGATCGCCGGGGCCGTGGAACTCCTCCGCCGCGGGCCGGAGGCGGTCGTGATCTCGATGGGCGGTTCCGGGTCGGTCCTCGCGACCGAGGACGGCGTCGTCCGCGCGATCCCGCCGACGGTGGACCGGAAGAGCGCCGTCGGGTCCGGCGACTCGCTGGTCGCGGGGCTCGCGATCGCGCTGCACGAGCACATGCACCTCTCGGAGGGCCTCCGCATCGGGACCGCCGCGGGCGCGGCGACGGCGATGACCGTGGGCACGCAGCTCGGGACGCGGGAGGAGATCGACGCGCTGCTCCCGTCGGTGCGGATGGAGCGGGTCGCCTGACCGTGGCGCGCGCGCGGGGCCTCTGATAAGACGTCCCTCCGATGGCGACCGACACGACGCGACTCCAGGGAAGGCTCCTCGACCACGCGAGCCGGGACTTCGTCGCGATCCGCGACGCGGACACCGTGGCGCAGGCCCTCGAAGGGCTCCGGACCCGCAAGCTCGCGGAGCGGATCGTGTACTTCTACGCGACCGACGGAGGCGGGAAGCTCGTCGGGGTGGTGCCGACGCGGGCGCTGCTCATGGCCGCGTCGGACCGGAAGATCGCCGACATCATGGTGCGGAACGTCGTGACGCTCCCGGACACGGCGACCGTGTCCGACGCGTGCGACTTCTTCCTGAAGCGCCGGTTCCTCGCGATCCCGATCGTGGACGCGGAGGGGCGGATCCTCGCCGTGGCCGACGTCGGGCTCTTCACCGACGACATCCAGTCGGCCCTGGAGCGCCGGGAGGACAGCGAGCTCTTCCAGATGATCGGCCTGCACCTCGAGACCGCCCGGAAGACCTCGCCCTTCGCAGGGTTCCTCTCCCGCTTCCCCTGGCTCCTCGCCAACATCGCCGGCGGCCTCGCCTGCGCCGTGGTCGCCGCGCGGTACGAGAAGTTCCTGGCGGTCGCCGTGGTGATCTCGCTCTTCGTGCCCGTGGTGCTCGCGCTCTCGGAGAGCGTGTCGATCCAGGCGATGACGCTGACGCTCCAGAAGCTGCGCGGCGACAAGGCCGACTGGGGCGGGGTCATGAAGGCGATGGGAGCGGAGGCGGTCACGGCGACGATGCTCGGCACGGCGTGCGGCGTCCTCGTGGGGCTCGCGGCCTGGCTGTGGCGCGGGCAGCTCGACGTCGCGGTCGTGATCGCCGCCACCATCGCCGCCTCGATGCTCACGGCGTGCATGATCGGCGTGGCGCTCCCCGCCGTGGTGAAGATGCTCCGCGGGGACCCGAAGATCGCCGCGGGGCCGATCGTGCTCGCGACCGGCGACATCGTCACGCTGATCTTCTACTTCAACCTCGCCATGCGCGCGGTGAGCACGTCCTGATTTCGCTTCGGCGGGCTCCCGTACGTTCATCCGTGGAGGTGCCCCGATGAGACTCCACACCGCGATCCTGCTCCTCGCCGCCTCCGCCGGGGCCGCCGGCGGAACGACCGCCCGCGCGGAGGGCGAGGCGTCCCCGGACGCCGGCCGCCGGCTCCGGCGGACTCCGGTGGTCGAGGCCGTCGAGAAGGCGGCGCCCGCCGTCGTCTCGATCGGCACGACGCAGTTCGTCCCCTACCGCTACTTCGACTGGGACTTCCTCGGAGTGCGCGAGGCGCAGCGCGAGGCCCGCGGACTCGGGTCCGGCGTGATCCTCCACCCCTCGGGGCTCGTGGTGACGAACGCCCACGTCATCAACCAGGCCGACCAGGTCACCGTCCGCCTCACCGGCCTCGACAAGGACGCGCCGGAGCTCCCGGCCACGATCCTCGCCGCCGACGCGGCGCACGACCTCGCGCTGCTCCGGATCGAGCGGCCGGGACCGTTCCCCGCGGCCGCGGTGGGCCGCGGCGACGACCTGATGGCCGGAGAGACGGTCATCGCGATCGGGAACCCCTACGGGCTCGGCCGCACCGTGTCCACGGGCATCGTGTCGGCGCTCGACCGCACGATCACGATCCGCGACCGCGAGTTCTCGGGGCTCGTGCAGACCGACGCGGCGATCAACCAGGGGAACTCGGGCGGCGCGCTGCTGAACATCCTCGGCGAGTGGATCGGCGTGAACTCCGCGATCTACTCGCGCTCCGGAGGGGCCGACGGCATCAGCTTCGCGATCCCCGTGGAGACGGTGAACCGGTTCCTCGCCTCGAGCGCGTTCTCCGGGCGCGCGTTCGGGAAGTGGGCGGGGATGGACCTCGCCGAGGACGGCGGCGCCGTGGGCGCGTCGACGGTGTGGCCCGTCGGACCCGCCGCGGACGCGGGCATCCCCCGCGGCGCGAGGATCGTGGAACTCGGCGGGCGCCCCGTCCGCCGCCTCGGGGACGCGGTGCTCGCCTTCGTGGACGCGCTGCCGAGGGGCCGCGCGGCGGTGGTGTGGGAGGACGCGCGCGGGCGCCGCTCGGGCGAGGTGCGGATCGAGGAGCCTCCGACCGCGCGACTCGCGTGGGAGCGGCTCGGCATCCGCGCGTCGGAGGTGACGCCGCAGCTCCGCGAGGCCACGGGCTTCCCGGTCGGGAGCGGCATCCTCGTCACCGAGGTCCGCGGCGGCGGGGCCGCGGCGCGGGCCGGGCTCTCGGCCGGCGACCTGCTGCTCGCCGTGTCCGACGCGACGGTCGCCACCGCGGAGGACCTGCTCGCCGTCGTGCAGCAGGCGCGGCGCGGCGAGACGCTCTCGGTCACCCACGTGCGCCCGGAGCGGACGCGGTTCGGCGTGCGGGCGGACCGCCGCCGGATCGACCTCACGGTCGAGTGATCCCCCGCGCGGTCAGGACGCGGCGCCGGAGACCGCGTTCGCGATCTTCACGCAGAGCCAGGCGATCCCGCCGCACGCGGGGAACGTGAGCACCCAGGCGGTGACGAGGTCCTTCGTGACGCCCCACGACACCGCGCGGAGCCCCTGCGTCGCGCCCACGCCCATGATCGACGTGGAAATCGTGTGCGTCGTGCTGAGCGGAATCCCGAACGAGGAGGCGACGGAGATCGTCGTCGCCGCGCCGACCTCGGCCGCGAACCCCTGGTGCGTCTCGAGCTTGGTGAGGCGCATCCCGAGGGTCTGGAGGATCCGCCACCCGCCGAAGCTGGTCCCGAGGAACATGACCACCGCGCACATGCCGATGACCCACCAGGGGATGTGGTCCATGTTGGGGAGCATGCCGCCGAGGACGAGCGCGAGCGTGAACGGGCCCATGAACTTCTGCCCGTCGCCGAGACCGTGGGAGAAGGCCATGAACGCGGCGGACGCGATCTGGAGCCAGCCGAAGACGCGCGCGGCCTTCGCCCGCACGACGCGGCGGCAGGACCAGTAGATCGCGACCATCAGGACGAGCCCGCCGAGGAACCCGAGGAACGTCGAGAAGCCGAGGCCCCAGAGGACCTTCTCCCAGCCCTTCCACACGAGCACGTCCGCGCCGGCGGTCGCGAGCCCCGCGCCCGCCAGCCCCGCGACGAGCGCGTGGCTCTCGCTCGTGGGGATGCCGACCCGCGCCGCGGCCGTGGACCACACGATGAGCGCGAACATCGCGCTGCCGACGGTCGTCAGGTTGATCGCCGACGGGTCGATGATGTCCTTCCCGATCGTCTTCGCCACCGCGGTGCCGCAGAGCACGCCGATCAGGTTGAACACCGCCGCCATGATCACGGCCTTGCGGGGCGAGAGCGTGCGCGTGCCGACCACGGTGGCGATCGCGTTCGGCGCGTCCGTCCAGCCGTTCACGAACTCGGCGACGAGGATGAGGAGGAGGACGACGAGGAGCCCGAGGGTCATCGGGGCGGGCCTATGCGTTCTTCATGACGATGGCGTCGAGCACGTTCGCGACGTCCTCGCAGCGGTCGGTGGCCGACTCGATCTCCTGGTAGAGGTCCTTCCACTTCAGGATCTCGCGCGCGTCGGTCTCCTGGCTGAAGAGCGCGGCGAGGGCGTGGGACAGGACCTGGTCGGCCGCGTTCTCCTGCGTGTGGATCGCGACGACCCGCTCGCGGAGGGTCTTCGCGTTCTTCATGTCGCGCATGAGCGGCATGGCCTCGGCGATCACCGCGGTCGAGTGGCAGAGGGCGGCCGTCATCTTCCGGCAGTCCTCGGTCGGCCCGCTCACCCGGTAGAGGAGCATGCGGTGCGCCGCGGTGTCGATCAGGTCCACGATGTCGTCGAGGCGGCAGACGAGCTCGTGGATGTCCTCCCGGTCGATCGGGGTGATGAACATGCGGTTCAGGCGCTCGATGGTCTCGTGGGTGACCTGGTCCCCCACGTGCTCGAGGTCCTTGATCTTCCGCACGCGCTCCTCGCGCGCGGCCTCGCCGTCGCCCCACGCGTCGAGGAGGCCCTGGAACGCCTTCGCGGCCTCGTCGCAGTTGCGCGCGGAGCGCTCGAACAGCTCGAAGAAGCTCTCTTCCTTGGGGATCAGTCCGAACATCCCGGCAGTCGATCCCGTGCGAGCCCCGCGTTCAAGAACGATCTCCGGAGCGCAAACCGGAGCTTCGATTCACGTTTCCTTCACGACGCCGCGCGGAAACGGAAACGGCCCTGCGGGGGTCGCCCGCAGGGCCGTGGATGATGCATGCGCGGATCGCTCGCGGACGCGAGCGGTCCGGTCAGAAGGCGTCGCTGCCGCCGCTCGAGCTGCTGCCGTCTTCCCACTTCTTGCGACGGTCGCCGCGCTCGCGCCGGCCGCCGTCGGAGCTGCCCCCGCCGAAGCCGCCGCCGGTGCCGCCGCCGAAGCCGCCGCCGCCGCCCGTGGTGGCGCCGAGGGCCGCGCCGATGCCGCC
>JAJVHW010000156.1 GCA_022072415.1 Planctomycetota bacterium | reverse complement strand
GACGGCCCCGCGCGCGCGACCCGGTTCACCGGGGCGCTCGCCCTCGGCGTCGCGCGCGGCGCGAACTCGCTCACCGGCGCCGCGGCGGCGGCGGGCGCGCTGTCGATGCCCTGGGACCGCTTCACGCTCCCCCACGGACACGCGCTGATCCTCGCCGCGTACACCGCCCTCCTCACGTTCGCGAGCACGCTCGAAGGCCGCGCGCTCCGCGCGTGGACGACCGGCGGAACGGCCGTCGCCCTCTCCGTGGTCGCCGGCGCGTCGGTGCCGATGCTCCCGCGGATCTCCTGGGCCGAAGCGCCGCTCGTCCCGCTGGCGCTCCTGCTCGGCTCCCTCGTGGCCGCGTCGCGCACGCGGTCGGACGCGTCCGGCCCCGGCGGCTGCGCGATGGGCCCCGTGATCCGCGCCGGCGTCTTCGGCTTCCTGCTCGTGGACGCCGTGTGGCTCTTCGGCACGGGACGCTTCGACGCGGGCTTCTGGCTGGTGCTCGTCTACGTCGCGATGCGGCTCCTGCTGCTGCGCGCGCGGTCGTAGGGCGTCGGGTCAGTCCCCGAAGCGGGCCCGGAGGATCTGCGCGTAGCGAGGCAGCGCGCGGAGCGGCTCGAGGTCGCCGTCCTCGCTCACCCACTCGCGCGTGAGATCCTCGAATCCGGACGCCTCGTCCTTGTCGATCGCGCGTTCGAGGTCGTCGAGCGCCTCGTCGACACGCCCGGCGCGGGCGAGCGCGCAGGCACGGTTGTACGTGGCCGTCGCGGGGACCTTCCCGGTGATCTCACTCTGGATCGCGATGACCTCGGCGTACCGCGCGGCGGCCTCGTCGAACCGCCCGAGCTGGTGGAGGATCCCGGCGAGCTTCGAGATGCGCGTCGAGAGGTAGTAGTAGCCGTCCGGGTCGTCGGCCGGGGAGAAGCGGCGCCGGCGGAGCATCTGCACGTCGGACGCGGCCTCCGCGCGTCGCGCCTCGAGGAACCGGGGGCGTCCGCGCGCGGCGAGGAGCACGTCGATGTCCTCGGCGAACTGGTCCTCGAAGGGGCGCGCGCGGAAGGCGGGGAAGTTGTCGTGCGCCTCCATGAGCCCGTTCCGCGTCTCCTCGAGCGCGTCGCCGACGAGGCCGAGATCTGCGACGTCCGCGAGCGCCTGCGCGGCGAGGGCGAACATCTCCTCGCGCTCGATGGTGTGCGGGAGCGGCTCGAACGTGCGGTAGCCGCGGCGCGGCGACTGGCAGAGCTCGGTGACCGAGAGGTAGTGCGCGATGGCGTCCCCCTCCTTCGTCCCGGGGAGGCGCGGCGCGAGGAACCGGTCCTCGAGCGGGATGTCGAGGAGCATCGCGAGGAGCACCACCTGGCCCTCGAACCCCGCCTTCTCGAGGTCGGCGTACCGGCCGCGGTAGCTCCCGCCCTTCTTCCGCCATCGGGAGAAGACCTCGCGCTCCACGCGGCACTGCGCGTCGAGCGCGCGGAGCCGCGCCGCACGGGGGGCCGCGGACGGGTCCTTCGACGCCGCGAGGGCCTCCGCCCCGGCGGCGACGGCCTCCGGTCCGATCCGGACGAGCGCGCGGATCGCGGCCTCCGCTGCGACCGCGTCCCCCTCCGCGGCGATCCGGGCCGCGTCGCCGGCGAGCGGCTTCATCCGCTTCGATCCGGCGATGCGGAGGAGGAGCGGGAGGGAACGCGCGTCGGCCGCGCGGACCGCCGCGGCGAGCTGCCGGACGCCGAGGTCGTCGGCCGACTCGAGCGCGTCGGCCGCGCGCTCGCGCACGGCCTCGGACTCCGCGCCGAGATCCCGGAGGAGGCGGGCGGTCGCGGACGCGCCGTCCTCCGCCCCGGCGAGGGCGGTCCCCCCCGCGAGGAGGACAAGGACGACCATCGAGGTCCTGCAGGCGCGCCGCATCGGAGGCACAGCATACCGTTCCGGGTGCGGAAAGGGCTGGAGACCGCGCCTCGCGCAGCACGATACTGGGGGTCCGGAGGCGTCGTCCTCCGGCGGAGGGACCTTGGCCGAGCCGTTCCAGGCGCGCACCGAAACCGAGCTCCGACGCGGCGTCCTCCAGGTCGCCGTGCTCGCGCTGCTGCGCCGGAAGACCTACGGCTACGACCTCCTCCGCGTGCTCGCGGAGCACGGGCTCGCCACCGAGGAGGGCACGCTCTACCCCGTCCTCCGCCGCCTCGAGCAGGAGGGGCTCCTCGTGGCCTCGTGGGACACTTCCGGGAACCGCCCAAGGAAGTACTACGAATCGACCGATACGGGAAGGGCCGCCCTGCAGGCCCTCCTCTCCGCGTGGAACCGCGTGGACGAGGCGCTCCGCAGCGCGTGCGGAGCGACCCATGGCGGAGACAGCGACACCGGAGACGAGCGCAGCGCCCCCGGCCGGGAGTCCGGAGCTTCGTGACTACCTCGGGCGGGTGCGCTCGCACCTCCCCGTCGGCGCCGCGCCGGACATCCTCCGCGAACTCGAGAGCTCGATCCTCGACCGCGCCGACGCGATCGCCGCGCGGGACGCGGCGTCGTCCGGCGACGAGGCCGTGCGCCGCGCGCTCTCCGAACTCGGCGAACCGGAACGCGTGGCCGGCGCGTACACGTCGGAGCGGCACATCGTCGCTCCCGAGAGCTACCGCGCGTTCGTCGTCACGTTCGCGCTGCTCGTCGCCGTGCACCTCTCGCTGATCGGGATCGCGTCCACGATGGACCGGACGCTGCTCGCAGGACCGGTCGAGGTGTCTCCGGTCGGAACGGGAGGCTTCGCCGACCTCGCGTCCGCCGCGATGCACGCCGTGCTGCTGGACCTCGGGATCACCGTGCTCGTCTACTGGTCGGCGCCGCTGGTCCGCGGGATGGCGCGGTTCGTGCCCGCGAGCTTCCGCGTGGACGCCGCGCCGCGCGCCGCCGGGAGCCGCGCGGTGCTCTCGCTGCTCGTCGCGGTGGTGCTCGCGTGCTTCCGCGACCGCCTGTTCGTGATCGCCGACGGCGAGCACGCGTGGCCGCTCGCCACGGAGTGGGCCTCGGGGATGATGCCCCTCGTGATCTCGCTCCTCGCGGGCGCGGTGGTCACCGACCTCCTCTACGTGGTCCGCGGCGAGACGCGCGCGACGGTGGCGATCGACGCGTTCCACGGTGCGGCGACGCTCGCCGCGATGGTGCACCTCGCCGGCGGCGAAGCGCTCCTCGCCGTCCCCGCCGCCGCGACGTCGCTCCGCGACGTGCGCGAGCCCGTGAACGGCTTCCTCGCCGACCTCGGCACGCTCATCGTGTGCTTCGTCGCGATGATCGCCGCCGTCAAGACCGTCCGCCGCCTCGTCCGCGTCGCGCAGATCTGAGGGCGGACGGACGGTCCGCGTCCGCGCGGGTGAAACGAACCGACTGAAGTCGGCACTCCCGACGTCCGCCTCGAAACTCCGGCGGTTCAGGCGGGGCCGCGCCCCGGCATGGATCGCGCGGAGTCCCGGCTTCAGCCGGGCGGCCCGTCACCCGCGGAGCCGCGCGAAGCGGAGCTTGCCCGCGCGCAGCACGGCTCCGGCCGCGGGAAGCGACGCGGGGTCGATCGATGCATCGGTCGAGGCGATCTTCGCGCCGTCCACGCTGACGGCGCCCTGCTCGACCAGCCGCCGCGCTTCGCCCTTGCTCTTCGCGAATCCGAGCGACACGAGCAGGTCGAGCACCTTCACGCCGGTCGCCGGGACGTGCGACTCCGGCATCTCGTCGGGGACGCGGCCCTCCGCGAAGACGCGCGTGAACGCGGCCTCGGCCTCGGCCGCGGCGGCGGCGCCGTGGTAGCGGGCCACGACGGCCTTCCCGAGTTCCGCCTTCGCCGTGCGCGGATGACCCGCGAGGAGTTCCTTCACGCGCTCCGCCGGAACCTCCGTGAACGACTCGAACCACTGCGCCATCAACGCGTCGGGGATGGACATCGTCTTCCCGAACTGCTGGTCGGGCGCCTCGGTGATGCCGATGTAGTTCCCCGCCGACTTCGACATCTTCTTCGCGCCGTCGAGCCCCGGCACGAGCGGGTTCACGAGGATCGCCTGCGGCTCCTGGCCCTCCTCGCGCTGGAGGTCGCGACCGACGAGCAGGTTGAACCGCTGGTCGGTGCCGCCCATCTCGACGTCGGCGCGGACGACCACCGAGTCCCATCCCTGCATGAGCGGGTAGAGGAACTCGTGGAGGAAGATCGGCGACTCGGCCGCGTGGCGCTTCGCGAAGTCGTCGCGGACGAGCATCTGCGCCACGGTCATCCGCCCAGCGAGCCGGACGACCTCCATGAACGACAGCTTCGACAGCCACTCGCCGTTCCGCCGCACCTCGAGCCGCTCGGGGAGGAGGATCTTCCCCACCTGCGCCTCGTACGTGCGGGCCGCGGCGTCCACCGCCGCCTCGTCGAGCGGCGGGCGGAGCGCGTTCCGGCCCGAGGGGTCGCCGATCCGCGCCGTGTAGTCGCCGATGATGAGCACGGCGTGGTGCCCGAGTTCCTGGAACGTGCGGAGCTTCCAGATCGGGACCGCGTTGCCCAGATGGATGTCGGGCGCCGTCGGATCGACGCCGAGCTTCACGCGGAGCGGGCGGCCCGTGGCGCGGCTGCGCTCGAGCTTCCGGACGAGTTCGTCCTCCGGGAAGATCTCGGCGGCGCCGCGCGCGATGCGGCGCATCTGGTCGGCGACGGAGAGGAAGCCGCTCATCTCCGCACCGTACCGCGGGGCGGCGGGCCCGTCTCCAACGCGTCGAGGCGCGCAAGCGCCGCGCGGCAGACGCCGGCGAGCGGAGGGTCCGCGTCGGCCGCCTCGGCCAGCAGGCGCCGCGCCTCGCCGCGCTCCGCCGCGGCGACGAGCTCGGTCGCCGTGAGCACGTGCGCCGGCGACCGCTTCTGGATCGCGCGGCGGAGCGATGCGACGGGATCGGCGGCGAGCGGCTCCCATCCGGGGAGGAACACGCGGACGAGCGCCGGTTCGACGGGCAGCGCGTCGAAGAACTCGCTGTCGCCGATCCGCACGACGACGGGGCGGAGCACGCCTCCGATCCGCATCACGCTGAATCCCTGGTGCTTCACCTCGAGGAGCGATGCGTCGATCGTGACGTGCGCCTCGCGCTCGCCGCCGGGCGGAAGGTCCACGTCGGCCCGGAGCGGCGCGCGCACGGTGAACGACGACGCGCGGCGGTTGCCGAAGACGTCCCAGTCCTCGCGCTCGATCTCGAGCACGAAGAGCGCGTCCGACGACTTCCCGTCGCGCCGCGGCACGTCCACGGGCGCATTCGAGAGGTTGCGCAGCACGACGCGCACGGGCACCGGCTCGCCCGACGCGACCGCGTCCTTCTCCGGGACGGCCCGGAGCTCCATCACCTTCTCCGCGACGACGGCCCCGCGCGCCTTCGCCCGCACGGCGCGGAGGCGCTCCGCGATGTCGTCGGGAGGCGACGACGCGAGCGCGCGGTTGGCGGCCGCGAGCGCGGTGAGCGGGTCGCCGGACATCCACGCGGACTCGGCCTGCGCGAGCGCCGCCTCGGCGGCGGCGCGGCGCTGGTCGTCCGACGCGGCGCCCCCGCCCTTCGGCGCGCCGGGGTTCACGTTCCCGGAGACGACCTTCTCTGCCGCGACGGGCCCCTCGGTGGCGGGGTCCACGAGGCGGGTGCGGCACGCCGCGCCCGCGAGGAGCGCCGCGAGCGCCGCCGCGGCACGCACGGCGAATCGGAAGGCCCGCGCCGAACGGACAAGATCCGACGACGCGGGCCCCATGGAAACCTCCGGAGCTACTTCTTCTTCGCGGGCGCGCGCTTGCGGTCCCGCGAGAGGTCCTCTTCGTCCTCCGCCGCGGGCGCGTCGCCTTCGCGACCGTCCATCAGCGTGAGTCCGATCTTCCGCTCCTCCGCGTCCACGCGGAGGACCTTGACCTTGACCTTCTGCCCGATCTTCACGACGTCCTCGGGCGACACGTCCTTCCGCTGCGAGAGCTCGGAGACGTGGAGGAGACCCTCGAGGTCCTTCTCCAGCTCCACGAAGACCCCGAAGTTGGTGATCTTCGTGACGGCGCCCTCGATGACGGTGCCGATGCCGTAGCGCATCGGGATCTCGTTCTGCCACGGATCCGGGTCGAGCTGCTTCACGCCGAGCGCGACGCGCTTCTTGTCCTGGTCCACCGACAGCACGACCGCGCGGACCTTCACGCCCTTCTCGAGCACCTCGCTCGGGTGGGCGACCTTCTTCGTCCACGACATGTCGGAGACGTGCAGGAGGCCGTCGATGCCCTCCTCGATCTCCACGAACGCGCCGTAGTTGGTGAGGTTCCGGACGACGCCCTCGATGACGGTGCCGACCGGGTACTTCTCCTCGACCTTGTCCCAGGGGTTCGCCTCGGTCTGCTTCATCCCGAGGCTGATCTCCTTCTTCTCCTTGTTGATGTCGAGGACGAGCACCTCGACCTTGTCGCCGGGCTTCAGGATCTCGCTCGGGTGGTTGATGCGCTTCGTCCACGACATCTCGGAGATGTGGACGAGCCCCTCGAGCCCCTCCTCGAGCTTCACGAACGCGCCGTAGTTGACGATGTTCGTGACCTCGCCCATCACGCGGGTGCCGAGCGGGTAGCGGTCGTCCACCTTCTTCCACGGCGACGGCGTGAGCTGCTTCAGGCCGAGCGCGATGCGCTCGCGCTCGCGGTCCACCTTGAGGATGACGACCTCGAGCTCCTGGTCGATCTGCACGACCTCGCTCGGGTGCCCGACGCGGCCCCAGCTCATGTCGGTGATGTGGAGCAGGCCGTCGATCCCGCCGAGGTCCACGAACGCGCCGAAGTCGGCGATGTTCTTGACCACGCCGTGGCGGACCTGGCCCTCCGCGATCTCCTCCATGAGCTGCCGCTTCATCTGGTCGCGCTGCTCCTCGATGAGCTGGCGGCGCGAGACCACGATGTTCATGCGGCTCTCGTCGATCTTGATGACCTTGCCCTCGATCACCTGGCCGACGAACTCCTGGATGTCGGCCTGGCGGCGGATCGAGACCTGCGACGCGGGCAGGAACGCCAGCACGCCGATGTCCACCTGCAGGCCGCCCTTGACCTTCCGGACGACCTTGCCGGAGACGGTGTCGCCTTCCTTGACGGTGGAGACCACGCGCTCCCAGCCGCGCAGGCGGTCGGCCTTGCGCTTGCTGAGCACGATGGCGCCGGAGTCGTCCTCGACGGACTCGAGGAGCACCTCGACCTCGTCGCCGATGTCGATCTCCTCGGGGTTCTCGAACTCCGACTTCGAGATCACGCCCTCGGCCTTGTAGCCCACGTCCACGATCACGTCGTCGCCGACCAGGTCGAGGACGCGGCCCTTGAGGATCGTGTCCGGAGCGAAGTTGGCCACCTCGCCCTGGGGCTCGGCGGAGGCTCCGCCGAAGACCTCGGCGATCTTCGCCTCGAGGTCGGATTCCTGGAGCGCCATGCGGCGCAGGATGTCGCGGCTGTTCATGTGTCTCTCTTCCGACGCACGGGGTAGCCCCCGCGCATCATCGAACGGTCACTCGGAGTCCCGCGGCCCCCGCCGACGCGGCGGGTCTGCGGCGCCTTCCCGGGCCGTGCTCCCGGGGGGCCTCCTTCACGTCTGGATGTCGGTTCGTTCTCTCAACTGGATGACGGCGCTGCGGATCGCGTCCGCGGCGTCGTCCGGTTCGGTCGTCTCTCCGAACGTGAGCGGCGTTCCGTAGCAGAGGCGCACGGGGCCGCCGAAGAGTCGCGGCGCCTTGCGCCCGCGGCCCCAGAGCCCGCGCGTCCCGTCCACCGACACGGGCACCACCGCGGCGCCCGTGCGCACGGCGAGGAGCCCGACCCCGGCGCGGAAGCGCTGGACCGATCCGTCGGTCGAGCGCGTCCCCTCGGGGAAGATGAGCACCGTCTCGCCCTGCCTGAGCTTCGCCTCCGCGTCGCGGAGCGCGCCGAGCCCCGTGCCCTCGCGGTCCACTTCGATCACCTTGTACTTCCGGCCGAGCCACGTCCGGAAACCGCTCCGCGTCTCTCCCGAGTAGAAGAGCGTCCGCCGGGCCATGTGGAAGGGCCGCCGCGGCGCGGCGAAGCTCCCCACGACCGGGGGGTCGAGGAAGCTCTCGTGCGTCGAGGCGAGGATCACCGCGCCCGTCCGCGGGATGTTCCCGCGGCCCTCCGCGCGGATCCGCCAGCAGAGCCTGCCGACGAGCCGCACGAGCGCCTGCGAGACCGCGTAGAGCACGGTCAGTTCCCGCCGCGCCGCTTCGCCCGGGCCGCGACCGCGCGCTCCAGTTCGGCGAGCACGTCGGCCTCGGACTTCCCGGTCGAGTCGATCCGCACCGCGTCGTCGGCCGCACGGAGCGGCGCCACGTCGCGTTCGGTGTCCATCTTGTCGCGGGCTTCGATCTCCCGCTGCACGGACGCCACGTCCCCGTCCCCCCGCTCCTTCGCGCGGCGCTCGGCGCGCACGCGCGGATCGGCATCGAGGAAGAACTTCACGTCGGCATCCGGAAAGACGACCGTCCCGATGTCACGCCCTTCGGCCACCACCCCGGTCCCGTCGCGCAGCGCGGCGGCGGCGAAGGCGCGCTGCTGGCGCACCATCGCCGTGCGGACCCGGGGGAGGGCCGCCACCGTGGAGACCGCGTTCGAGACGGCGGGGCCACGGATGGGCGCGGTGACGTCCTCACCGTCGAGGACGACCCGCATCGGCGGACCCGCGACGAGGGTGATCTCCACCCGCTCCGCGAGCGCCGCCATCGCCTCCTCGTCCGAGGGGTCGAGCCCGTTCCACAGCGCCCGGCAGGTGACGGCCCGGTAGAGGGCCCCTGTGTCCAGGAACCGGTACCCGAGCCGCGCCGCCAGGAGCCGCGCGCAGGTGCTCTTCCCCGCCCCGGCCGGCCCGTCGATGGCGATCACGAGCCGAGGGGGCTCGCTCTCTCCGCGAGGGACATTCCGGGAAGGAGTCGGAGGCAAACGGCCGAGCCTACCGGGGGCGGGGGGAGGGCCGGGCGCGGATTCCGGGGGAGGAGGGGGCGCATCTTCGCCCATCTCGCTCGCCGTGGCGCCTTGCCGACGGCACGATGATGCTCCGCTCTTCACGCTCCGCAGGGACGGGACTACCAGACGTCTCCGCCGCCAAAGTCGAATACGGCTGGCCGCTCGTTGCCGACGGTCCTCCAGTCAATCCGGAACGTGCGGTCCCCGAGCAACGGGTGCCGAAGGATGAGGTGGGTGGCAGTCGCGGGAACCTCGTCGAATCCGAACTCTCCGGAAACCCCCGTGACGCACCAGCGCGGCGACTCCTCAACGGCAACAAGAAGGCGCAGGAACCCGAACGGAGAGACGTCTTTCAGCACGTGCACGCCCGGACGGCGAAATCGAACTCGCCGCTCGCCGTCCGGAGGCACCCAGACCTCCGGGTATCGCGTCGCACCCTCCTCGTGATGGTCCAACTCTCTCACGCTGAGCGCCAGGTCGTGTCGCGGAGCACCCGGTGCCCAAGCTGGGGGCGAGCTCCGAACTGAAATCCACTCTTGCACCCCTGCGACGAACCCCCAGGAGTTGGGAGTCAGGCGGTCCACCACGATTGCGGGTGGAGGACGAAACTCTCGGCGCGGCGCGCCAACGAGCGAGCCATCGGCATCTTGAACTCCCACCAGAGTCCCTGGCGCGCCGCTGTCGCCACCGCGAATGTCCACGAGCCAGTCCCCGAGTCCAGCGTCCTGGGCCGCTGAGTGGCAGCAGGTTGGCCACCCCACCCGCAACGCGGTTTCCGGCCCACCACCCAGCCGAACCCTTCCGATCAACGAACGCGGTGACTCGATGGCCGGGGAGGCGGTCGCTGCAACCGCAGATCCTGCGACATCCACGCCGCCCGGTCCGTCCCGAGAATCACCTTGGCAATTCGGACTCCCGCTACACCCTGACGAAGAGGCCTGCGCCGTCAGCAGGGCACCTACTGTAAGCCAGCGACATAACGAGACATGTCGCTGTCGAGCGTGCGACAGCCGGGACGCCCTTCGATACTTCACTTGCGCCTCGACCGGTCGGCGACCGCTGCGCGCGACGGCGGGGCGCTCATCAGTTGGCGCGTCTGCGGGAGGGGTCGTCGGCGCATCGGAGCGGTGCATGCTACCGCCCGGCGGCGTGGCGTACCGCCCGGCGGCGTGGCGCACGGTCAGGCGTCCGCCGCGCGCACGAACTCCACCCCGCCCCCGCCGATCCGGGCCCAGCTCGGGGCGCCCTCGTCCCAGGCGCCGAGGACGATGACGTCGCGGGTGCGGCCGTCCACGTCGATCGCGTGGCGGCGGCCCCAGTGGACGTGGCCGCAGACGAGCGCGTCGGCGCGGGTGCGTCGGATCAGCGCGGCGACGGCGGAGGGGGCGAGGCCCATCGAGCCGTAGGCCTTGCGGGCGGTCTCGACGCGGCTGCCTGCGCGGGCGGCGCGGCCGGCGCCCGAGGCGAGCGCGGCGGGCGCGGCGGCGAGGACCTGGCGGACGACCTGGGAACGGGCGAGGCGGCGGAAGGCCTGGTAGCGGACGTCGGCGGTGCAGAGGAGGTCGCCGTGGGTCACGGCGACGCGGAGTCCGCCGGACTCGATCACGACGACGTCCGGCAGGGCGCGCACGCCGAGGGCGCGGAGGGTCGCCGTCGCCGCGAAGTCGCGGTTCCCCTCGATGAAGCCGACGTCGATCCCTTCGCGGACGAGCGCCGCCACCGCATCGAGCGCCGGGCCGAGGCCCGGGTCCCGGGACTGGGCGTCGGTCACCCAGAAGTCGAAGAGGTCCCCCGCCAGGACGATCCGCGCCGCCTCGCGGGCCGGGCCCGCCGCGAACCGGACGAACCGCTGGATCCCCGCCGGGTCCGCCGACGTCAGATGGAGGTCGCTCGCGACGAGCGTGACACCGGGGGGCACGGAGCCCGCGGACCGCATCGCCCGATTCCACCCCGGGGGCCGCGGAATCCGACGAGGAAAGGCAAGGCTCGCGCCGCGGGGCGGTCGTTCCCTCCCCGCGGACGGAGGGTTCCAGATGGGCTTCCTCGACAAGTTCCGGTCCGCGTTCACGGGCGGCGCCGTCACGGCCGCGCCGGAGCCCATGGGGCCGCTCCAGCTCATGGCCGGCGACGGCGTCGGCTTCTACCGCGAGCGGTTCGGCGTGACCGGGGTGCGCATCCTCGAGGGCGACGGCGGGACGGCCTACCAGTACGTGCTCCGCGACCGCTCCTCGCAGCGCGCGGTGCTCTGCGCGTGGGCCGACGGGTCGTACTCGCTCCAGCGGGTGGTGGCCGCCGAGGTGGACTGGAACGCCGACGTGCTCCGGAACGTCGGGGATGCGCCCTTCCACCTGGTCCGCCGCGGGCAGTTCCGCGTGAGCTCGCGGGGCGACGCCGCGACGGCGGGCGCGCGCACGTCGTCCGTCCGCCACTACGAGGACCCGGCCGCGGAGCGTTCGGTGACGCTCGAGGACTTCGGCGGGTACCGCGAAGTGCGGGTGGGCGAGCCGGTTCTCGAGCCGGAACTCGACATCGTGCGCGCGGGCGACGCCCACGCGGAGCGGGCGCACCACGAGACGGACGAGCGCGACGCCGCCGAGGTCGTGGCCGAGTCGGGGGCGCGCGCCGCCGCCCGCGGATCGGCGATGGCCGCCGCGTTGGCGCTCTCCGGCCAGCACGCCGAGGACCTCGCCCCCGTCCGCGCCGACGCGCGCCGCGCATCGCCCTCCGCCAGCCGCGCCGACGAGGAGGCCGACGCTGACCCGACGGCGTACGACGACGAACGCTGGGCCGACGAGAAGGACCCGTCCGCGACCGCCGAGGGCGGCCGCGAGACCGACGCCGACGGCATCCAGGACTTCGCCGAGTCCGAAGAGGACGAGTGGCTCGCCGCCGCGCAGTACGCCCGCGAGCACCCCGAGGAAGTGCGCTGACGGCCCGCGCCGCCGCGCGTCAGGAGTAGATCAGCCTCGGACGGTCGGCCGGCGGCCCGCCCGGGCCCGGCGGGCCCTTGGCCGGCCCGGTGATCCGAGGGCCCTCGGTGCCCTGCGAGGCGAGCGCGCGCATCCAGACACCGCAGCCCGCGTACATCGCGAGCGTCGCGACGGCGCGAGCAACGGGTCCGGATCGCGCGGCACGAGGTCCTCGATGTCCTCCGCCGGGAGCGCGGCCCGGACGAGCGGCCAGACCGCGGCGGCGGACGCGCCGGCGAACGCGAAGTCCGCGAGCGCGGAGAACCGCGACGCGCCCCCGAAGCGGTCCGCCGCGCGGAACTTCACGACGGCGAGCAGCGCGAACGCCAGGATCGAGCCGCCGACCAGGACCACCGTGGCGACGTCCACCGCCTCGCGCATCCATGCCGAGCTTCCGGCCCTGGTGAGCCCCTTCCCGAAGACCTTGAGGCCGATGCCCGCGATCACGAGTCCGGGAAACGCCGACGCGCAGCCGGACCCGGCCTTCTTCCCGCCGCGCCCCGCGACCGACGCGTCCTCGCCGAACCCGAACGCCCACCGGATCGACTGGACGCCCGCGATCACCATCGCGAACAGCGCGAGAGGCATCAGGTTCCGGCCGAACGCGAGCACCATCTGCCCCGCGAGCGCCGACCACCCGAGGGTGAAGCCGATCCCTGCGAAGATCCGGATCGACCGCATGGGCACGGCCGCGGCGAGCGACGCGTACGCGCCGAGCACCCACGCCCCCGCGAACGCGGCGATCCATCCCGCCCACGTCCGCACGTCGTGCTCGTCCGAGATCGACGCCGCGAGGTCGTCGGGAAGGAAGTCGCGGACGGCCCACAGCGCGGCGGCGGCGAAGGCGGCTGTGCCGCCCCGGCGGAGCGCGGCGGCCGCCTCGTCGGGCGGAGTCCACGAAGCCATCTCCAGCGACTTCGACGGCGATGCGGCCGGACCGGACGACGGCCCGCGCACGGGACCTCGAGACTCCACCGGCCCCCGCCCCGTCACGTCCGCTACTCCTCGCCCGCCTCGATGCCGAGGTGCTTCATCTTCTCCCAGAGGTTCTTCCGGGAGATGCCGAGCACCGCAGCGGCCTCCGCCTTCCGGCCGCGGGTGTGCTCGAGCGCGGCGCGGATCGCCGCGCGCTCCGCGTCGGCGACCGCGTCGGCGAGCGTCGTGACGCGGTCGGGCAGGGCGCGGCGCTCGGGCAGCGGCTTCGTGCCGACGAGATGCTCCTTCCGGAGCGCCTCGTTGCCGCCGGACATGGCGATCGCGCGCTCGACGGCGTGCTCGAGTTCGCGCACGTTGCCGGGCCACGTGTAGCGCATCATCGCGTCCATCACGTCCGGCTCGATCCGGTACGGGCGTCCGCGGCCGAAGGACTCGATGAAGTGCTGGGCGAGGAGCTTGATGTCGTCCTCGCGGTCGCGGAGCGGCGGGAGGCGGACGGGCACGACGTTCAGACGGTAGAAGAGGTCGCGGCGGAACCGGCCCTCGTTCACGGCGTCCTCGAGGTCCACCTTGGTGGCCGCGAGCACGCGCACGTCCACGTGGACCGGCGCCGCGCTGCCGATGCGCTCGACCTCGCCCTCCTGGAGCACGCGGAGGAGCTTCACCTGCGTCGCGAGGGGCATGTCGTCGATGTCGTCGAGGAACACCGTGCCGCCGTTCGCGTGCTCGAACTTGCCGACCCGCTTGTCCTTCGCGTCGGTGAACGCGCCGCGCTCGTGTCCGAAGAGCGTGTCCTCGAGCAGGGTCTCCGGGACCGACGCGCACGAGATCGCGACCAGCGGCGCCGCGCGACGCGGCGACAGGTGGTGGATCGCGCGCGCGACGAGTTCCTTCCCGGTGCCGCTCTCGCCCGTGATGAGCACCCTCGCCTCGCCGGGGGCCACGAGGCGGATCGTCTGGAACACCTCGCGCATGGCGCGGGACTGGCCGAGGATCCCCTCGAGCTGGGTGGACCGGCCGAGCTCCTCGCGGAGGGCGCGGTTCTCCTGTACGAGCCGCCGCTGCTCCGCGATGCGGCGGAGCAGGAGCACCACCGTCTCGTGCGGGAAGGGCTTCAGCAGGTACTCGTAGGCGCCGAGCTTCATCGCGTCCACCGCGGTCTCGACGGTGCCGAAGCCCGTCATCACGATGACCTCGGTGTCGGGGCACTTCGACTTGACGAGGCGGAGCACCTCGAGCCCGGGCATGCCCGGCATCTTCAGGTCGGTGACGACGACGTCGAACGCCCGCTCCTCGAGCGCGGCGCGCGCGGCGAGCCCGTCCGGCGCGACGACGACGCGGTGCCCCGCCTCCTCCAGCGCGTCGCGGAGAGTGATCTGGATCGTCTTCTCGTCGTCGGCGACGAGGACGTCCATGCCGTCCGCGCGGCCGGCGCCGGCGGGCTCGTGTGTCGTGTTCACCGCCCGAGGATAGGCGTGGCGCGGCCCCGCATCCATCATGCGTTCGGCGGAGCCGCGCGCGCCGCCTCGACGACGGCGAGGAGCGGCACTCCGTGCGCCTCCGCAAGCGCCCGGCAGTCCTCGTGCTCGGGGACCCGGCTCGTCACGACGCCCCGGTGCCGCCCGACCTTGACGCGCACCTCGCCCCACGGCGTCCGCGCCGTCTCGAACGAGCGCTCGAGGGCCGTCCGCTCCACCGCGTGGCGGCGGATCCCGAGGGTCCCCGTCTCTCGGAAGATCGCCGCCTCGACGGACGGGACCGAGCCCTCCGGCGCGAGCGCCACGAGGAGATGCGCCGCCCGGCCCTTCTTCATCGTGCAGGGCACGACGAACGCGTCCACGGCGCCCGCATCCATCGCGCGGTCGGCCGCCGCGGCGAGCACCGTCGGCGGGAGATGGTCCACGTTCGTGGCGAGTTCCACCATCCGATCGACCGGTGCGGGCGCGGCGCCGAGCACGGCGCGGAGCACGTTCGGGACGTCGGCCGGGTCCTTCGTGCCCGCGCCGTAGCCGACGCGCTCGACGACGAACCCCGGCGGCAGCCCCGGCGACGCGAGCGCGCCCACGATGCACGCGCCGGTCGGCGTGACGAGCTCGCCGCGGCCCTCCTCGAACCGCACCTCGAAACCGCGCAGGCACTCGAGCGCGCCCGGGGCGGGGACGGGCATCGTGCCGTGCGCGCACTTCACGAACCCGCTGCCCGTCCGGAGCGGCGACACGAACATCCGGCCCACGTCGAGGGCTTCCATCGCGAGCGCGGCGCCGACGATGTCGCAGATCGCGTCCACCGCGCCCACCTCGTGGAAGTGGACCTCCTCGGGCGGCATCCCGTGGACGCGTCCTTCCGCCTCCGCAAGCCGCGTGAAGGCCGCGAGCGCGCGCCCCGTCACGCGAGGCGGGAGCGGCGCGGCGTCGAGGATCCCGCGGATCTCGCGGAGGCCGCGGGAAGAGCCGTGGTCGTGATCGTGGTCGTGATCGTGGTCGTGATCGTGGTCGTGACCGTGCTCGTGGTCGTGATCGTGGTCGTGACCGTGGTCGTGACCGTGGTCGTGGTCGTGAGCGTGATCGTGGTCGTGACCGTGACTGTGGTCGTGATCATGGCCGTGCGCGTGCCCCTTCGCGGGACGCACTCCGCCGACGGCCACGAACAGTCCCGGATCCTTCGTCCCGTGGCCCTCGAGGTGCACGTCGAACTTCGTCGCCTCGATCGCGTGGCGCTGCACCTTGCGGCGCTCGAGGCGGTATCCGCCCACGCCGAGCGACGCGAGCCCGCGCTCGATGCCGTCGAACGGCGCGCCGAGGTCGAGCAGCGCGCCGACGAGCATGTCGCCCGCGATCCCCGAGAAGCAGTCGAGATAGAGGTCCTTCACGCGATCCTCCACAAGGCCGTCACGGCGTCTCCCCTCGCGCAGCCGAGCCGGGCCGCCGCGCCCGACGTCCGCCCGCCGGACTCGTCGATCACGATGAACTGGCCGCTCCCCGGCTCCGCGACGAGGGCGGACGCGGGCCCGTCCCCTCCGGCGACGGGCACGTCCGTCGCGCCCACGCGCAGCATCCACGCCGCGCCGCCGCCGGGGAGGTCGCCCTCCACGAAGCTCGTGACCACGCGCCCCGCCGCATCCACGTCGAGCACGCGGCCGACGACGCGGTCGCCGTCCGCGCGCGGCGCGAACTCCGGAAGTTCCGCGAGCGGACCGGCCGGTGCGCCGACGAGCGCGAACTCGATGCCGCGGAGGAGGTGCGCGGCCACGGGCCCCATCACGTCCCGGCCCCGCTCGTCGCCGCGCCGCGGCCGCTGGAGCTTCTCGTTGGTGACGACGCGCGCCTCCGCCGCGCCGCCGAGCGCCTCGATCACCGGGGCGAGCACGCCGTCGTCGGCCGCGAGCAGCGTGTGGCCTCCCGCGCGCACGGCGACCGTGCGCGACGCGACGCCCCGCCGCGCCACGTCGCACACGTGGATCGTGCCCCGCGGGAGGAACGGGACCGCGCAGAGCATCCGGTACGCGGCGCCGCACAGGTCGCCCGGCGGCACGCCGTGACAGACGTCGAGCACCTCCGCCTCCGGGGCGAGCGACGTGACGACCCCGCGCAGCACGCCGGCGCGCGCGTCGGAGCTTCCGTAGTCGGTGTAGAGGGCGACGATTCGCGGGCGCGCCATGATCCCAACATACCCGCGGCCACCGCAGGCCGGGCACTCCGGCGGATCGGGTTCGCGGCGGCCGCGGGCCGCGCGGTACCCTTGACGCATGAACCTGCTCCGCCCCGCCGCCCTGGCGCTCCTCCTCGCCGCGTCCACGGTTCCCGCGCTCCCGGCGAGGGCCACGCCTCCCGATCCGCCCGCGCCCGCCGCGCCGCCGAAGGCGTGGGAAGGCCGCGTCGAGTTCACGGTCGCCGGGCGGAAGATGACGCTGGCCGAGCCGATGGTGATCGAGCGGAACGCCGCCGCCGCGACGATCCGGTTCCGCCACGCCGTCCAGTTCACCGACTCGCTCGGGAAGACGAGCTACGGCATGGTCGAGCTGACGGGCGCGACGCACGCGGACCTCTCGTCGGGGCTCGTCCTCGTGGACGGGCTGGAGGTCGCCGACTGCCGCTTCCCGCAGCTCCTCGAACAGGACCGGGAGCCCGTCGTGACCGGACTGAAGGAGGCGCTCCCGAAGGAGATCCTGCTGAAGCTCGAGGTGCTCCTCGCCGACCCCGCCGCCGCGGCCGAGCCGCGGGACCAGGGGCGCGTGCTCCGCCTCGCGCCGGAGGTCCTCGTCCGCACGCGGCCGGCGATGCTCGTCCAGTTCGACGGCGAACCGGTGATGCTGCCCGTCGGCGACTTCCCGCTCGAGTACGCGGCGAACACCGCGACCGACGTCTTCCGCGACCCGAAGGCCGGCCGCTGGTTCATGCTGGCGGAGAACCGCTGGCTCGAGGCGAAGGACGTCGCGGGGCCGTGGACGCCGCTCGCGGGATCCCTGCCCGTGCTGATGACGCAGTTTCCGAACGGCCACCCGCGCTCGCACGTGAAGCGGTTCGTCCCGGGCACCCCGGAGAACGCCGCGGCGAAGCCCGCGGCGCCGAAGTCCGACCCGCCGGAGGTGATCGTCCGGAAGGAGCCGGCCGAGCTCGTGCTGCTCGCGGGCGATCCGCTCTTCACGTGGATCGGCAGCCTGAAGCTGATGGACGTCGCGAACACCGACAGCGACCTCCTCTTCCACCCGAAGTCGGGGAACTACCTGCTCCTCCTCGCGGGCCGCTGGTACCAGTCGTCCGAGTTCACGGGACCCTGGCGCGACGCCACGGGCTCCCTCCCCGAGGATCTCGCGCAGATCCCGCGGGACCACCGCCGGGCGCACGTGCTCTGGTCGGTGCCGGGCACGCCGGAGGCGCGCGAGGCGATCGTCCGGGCGCAGTTCGAGGAGCGCGCGGTCCTCTCGAAGGCCCTCCGGTTCGAGGCGCAGTTCGAGGGGAACGGCCCGGCGACGACCGACATCGCCGGCACCGGCCTCGCGATCGTGACCAACTCCGACGACGACATCGTGAGCGCGGCCGGGACCTGGTACGCCTGCGCCCGCGGCGTCTGGGTGGAGTCGAAGGACGGGAAGCGGTGGCAGCCGTCGCTCACGGTGCCGGAGACGCTGAAGTCGCTCCCCGAGACGGCCGGCATGTGGCACGTCCGCTTCGCGCGGCCGACCGGCGCGGCGGAGGGCGGAGAGTTCGGCTTCGCGGCGACGGCGGGCTACGCCGGGGTGTACGTCCTCGACGGCGCGGTGGTCCACGGGAACGGCGCGACGCGACGCGGAACGCTCCGCAACGCGAACTGGTACCCGTGCGCCCGGACGTGGGGCGAGAACCGGTGGTACGACCCGGTCCTCGGCGTCTTCCACCCGCGCACCGTGCGGTACGGCGCGGACATGAAGCCGCTCGCCGACGAGTGGTCCCCGTACACCGCGAGCTACGGGCGCGTGCGGCACTACGCCGACCGCTACAACCAGGGCGGACGTCGCATGTTCGCGTGGGACGACACCGCCCAGTGGTTCGACCGGAAGGTCTCGCGTCCCGACGGCTTCGGCACGTGGGGCGAGTCGCTGAGGAAGCGCGAGGGGCTCGCCCCGGCGCGGTTCCCGCTCGGCGACCGCTCGACCGACCAGACGCGCGCCGGCGACCCGCCGGTCCTCGCCACCGACGGCGGCGTCGCGTGGCGCCTCGGCGAGAAGGGCCCGGAGACGTGGAACGGCAAGGCGTGGGGCCCCGCGGCGGGGACCGACTGCCCGGAGCCGATCCGCGCGTGGCTGACGGTCTGGGACCGGCTGCACGCACGCCCCGCGCAGCTCCGCGCATGGGCCGCCCGCCGCGCCATGCCGCTCCCCGTGAACGCCGTCCGCTGAAACCTCCAGGAGACCCCATGCACGCTCGAATCCTCCTCGCCTCCGCAGCCGTCGCGTTCCTCGCCCTTCCGGCGTCCGCGATCGACAACAGCACGTACGACGTGACGCGGCTCCACGAGATCGAGATCGTGGAGGGCGGACAGGTCGTCCTCGAACGGGCCACCGTGACAGGCGCCGTCGTGCAGACGGGCTCGTCCACGTTCGCGTTCGTCGGCGCGCCGGACGCCATCTCGTTCGGGATGAAGCGGAAGGGCGCCACCCGCACGTGGAAGGCCCTCCTCCCCGCGGATCTCGACGGCTTCGCCCAGGCGCTCCGGAGCTTCGTGGTCTACTGGGGCGACGAGGTGATCGAGGTCGATCGCGCGAAGGTGAAGGGAACGCTCCGCGGCTCCTACGACGACAACCGGATCGCAGCCGACTTCCGCGTCACGTGGAAGGGCCGCACCCTGGGGCCGATCGGCCTCGATCCGCCGACGGCGGCCAGCGGGACGATCCTGTTCACGATGGTCGGCTCGGAGGACGAGTAGCCCGCTTCCCTGCGGGTCAGTCCGCGTCGTCGGCGGGATCGGCGACGACTTCGGGGTCCGCATCCCTGGGGATCGACGCGGGGCCGGGCTCTGCGGGGAACGCGTCCTCGAACGCGAAGCCGTCGGCGAAGTCTGCTTCGTCGTCGTCGTCGGTCTTCCCCATCTCGCCCGCCTCGACCATGAGGAACACGATCCGGCCCACGTCGCGCGTCGTGTGCACGTTCCACTCCGAGAGCACGGTCCGCGCGAGCGGCCCGAACGCCTCGCGGGCGAGGTCGCGGAAAGCGTCGAGCAGTTCCGCGGCGGAGACGTGGCGCCGCTCGGCGGCGTCGGCGGCCGCGCGATGGGACGCGACGCGGAGCGACGACTCGACGAACTCGAACGCGTCCCGCGGGTAGGCCGTTCCGGCGCGGAGGATCCCCGAGATCCGGTCGTCGGACATCAACCCGCTCCGGGCGCCGCGTCGGGCACCGCCGCGGCGAACTTCGCGTCGTCGAAGCGCGGGAAGAGGCCCGGCGGCTGGCCGAGCGGCGCGCCCGCGGCGAGCAGGCCCCACCGCGACTCGGGCTCGAAGCACGGCTCCGCGCCGAGTCCGAGCACGGCGCGGAACTCCGCCATCTTCTCCGGGCAGACCGCGTGCAGGCCGAGCGAGAGGAGGCGCAGCGCCTCGAGCGCGGTCGCGAGGGTCGCGCCGACGCGCGGCAGGTTCGCCGGGTCCTTCGCGGCCTTCCACGGCTTCTCCTCGTCGAGGAACAGCGAGATCTCCTGCACCCCCGCGCGCACCGCGCCGAGGACCTCGTGGACGTCGAGGATGTCGGGCAGCCGACGCACGGCTGCCGGCACGGCGAGGGCCGCTTCGCGCACCGCGGCCGCGCGCGCGCCCGCGTCGACCTTGGCGCGGACGTTGACGTCGGCGTTGACGTCGGCGTTGACGTCGCTGTTGACGTCGAGGCCGGGGAAGCGCCCGCCGCAGGACTGGTGGATCATCCGCACGACGCGGTTCACGGAGTTCCCGAAGCCGTTGGCGAGTTCCGCGTCGAGGCGCTCGCGGAGCAGGTTCCACGAGAACGGCGCGTCCTCCGCGCCGCGCATCGCCGTGACGAGCGCGTACCGTGCCGCGTCCCGCCCGACCACGGCGAGGAGCTCCTCCGCGCCCGGCGTGCGCGCGGCCGGCGCCCCCGCGAGCTGCGTCTTGCTCACCTTGAGCCCGCGCTCGTCGAGGAGCCACCCGTGGATGAACTCGCGCCGCGGGAGCGGCTCGCCCATCGCGAGAAGGAACGTCCCCCAGAGCACCGTGTGGTGCTTGAGGATGTCCTTCCCGATCAGGTGCGTCGCGTGCGCCCACCACGCGGCGTCGTCCGCGCGGCGGGCGGCGTCGTCGTCGAGGTAGCCGGTCGCGGTGCGGTAGTTGAAGAGCGCGTCGATCCAGACGTAGCAGACGTACTCGGGGTCGAACGGGAGGGGGATGCCCCACGACACGCGGGAGCGGTGGCGGCTCACGCAGAGGTCCTGCACGTCGCGGAGCAGCCCGAGCACTTCCTGTCGGCGGCGCGCGGGGACGATCTCCATCTCCCCCGCCTCGATCCGCCGCGCGAGCTCCGGCGCGTACTTCGACGTGCGGAAGAACCAGTTCGTCTCCGAGAGACGCTGGATCTTCCCGTGGAGCACCGGCTGCTCCGGGCACGCGTCGCCCGCGTCGCGGACCGCCTGGTCCGTGAAGAACGTCTCGCAGCGCGTGCAGTAGAAGCCCTCGTAGCTCGCGCGGTAGAGGTCGCCCTGCGCGTGCATCCGCCCGAGGACGCGCGCGACGGTGCGCTCGTGCCGCGGCTCGGTGGTGCGGATGAAGTCGTCGTTCGAGACGCCGTACCGCGCGAACAGCGACCGGAAGACGGCGGAGTACTCGTCGCAGAGCGCCGCGGGGGAGATGCCGCGCGCCTCCGCGGCGAGCTGCGCCTTCTCGCCGTGCTCGTCGGTCCCCGTGAGGAAGAACGTCGGTATCCCGAGCATCCGGTGGAACCGCGCGAACACGTCGGCCATCACCGTCGTGTAGACGCTCCCCACGTGCGGCGTGCCGCTGACGTAGTAGATCGGAGTCGTCACGTAGAAGCGCTCGGGCGGCATCGGCGCGACTCTATCCGGCGCGGCGGGGCCGCCTGAGATAGTCTCCGCGTCACCCGCGGAGACCTCATGACCGGAAAGACACGCCCCACGCCGCACGAGAACCTGCGCGCGATCCTCGACAGCCCGAGCTACCTGCGCGCCTACGAGGACCTCTCGCTCCTCCACCGGACCGAGCTCCGGCCGGTCCGCCTGCAGCTCGAGCTGCTGAAGGCCGAGATGCTCCTCCAGGAGGAGGGGATCGAGTCCGTGATCGTCCTCTTCGGCTCGGCGCGGACGCCGCCGCGCGAGGAGGCGGAGGCGCGCGTCACCGCAGCGTCGCTCCGCTTCCGCGAGCGCCCCGACGACCGCGAGGCCGAGCGCGAGCTCATGGTCGCCACCAACCTGCTGAAGAAGTCGCGGTACTACGAGGAGGCGCACCGGTTCGCGCGCACCGTGTCGGAGCAGTGCCAGGCCGGCGGGAGGCACCTCTACGTGATCTGCACCGGCGGCGGCCCGGGGATCATGGAGGCGGGGAACCGCGGCGCGTTCGACGCGGGCGCGAAGTCGGTGGGGATGAACATCACGCTCCCCCACGAGCAGGCGCCGAACCCGTACATCACCCCGGACCTCTGCTTCCAGTTCCACTACTTCGCGATCCGGAAGATGCACCTCCTCCTCCGCGCGAAGGCGGCGGTCTTCTTCCCCGGGGGCTTCGGCACGCTCGACGAGCTCTTCGAGACGCTCACCCTGATCCAGACCGGGAAGATGAAGGCGATCCCGGTGGTGCTCGTCGGACGCGAGTTCTGGAACCGCCTCGTGAACTGGGAGTACCTCGCCGCGGAGGGCGTGATCAGCCCGGAGGATCTCGACCTGTTCACGATCTGCGAGACGGCGGAGGAGGCGTGGGAGCACATCCTGCGCTTCCACGCGCCGCCGACGCCGCCCGGGGAGATGACGACGGAGATCATGGGCTCGTCGGGATGACGGTTGCGGTGAGGGCCGCGATGACGGCCGCGATGACGGTCACGATGACGGCCGGCCCGGCTCGCTCCCGACGCGATCGGGGTCACTCGTTCCAGACGAGAAGCGTCCAGACCGGGTGCGGGTACTCCTCGAGCGGGACGAGCTTCCCGCGCACGTGCACGACCGGCCAGCCGTCCCCCGCCGCGAGCACGGTGACGTCGGCCGACGGATCGCCCCACACCCAATAGGCCGCGCAAGCCGTCTTGCCGGAGGCGACGTCGATCTCGTCGGCGATGCCTCCGACGGCGCGAAGGGCGAGCGCGCCCCGCTTCGCGCCGATCAGGAGGCCGGTGCCCGCGGACCGCGCGGACGCAGCCCCGTCGGAGACTTCGACGAATTGCGGGCGCGGCGCGTCCTTGAACGGCACCACGACTCCGAGGAACCGAGGCTCCTTCGCGAGAGGGCGGCTGCCCGGCGCGCCGACCCGGTCCTTCGCGGGAAGCTCCGCGGGCGCCGGCTTCCCGGACTCGGGGCGGGACGGGCGGTCGAGGAGCGCCCAGCGGATCGTCCCCGATCCGGACGCGCGGAGGTCGAGCCGCTCCGGGTCCGCCGACGTCTCCGCGACGAGGCGCATCGGCTCGGCGGGCGCGTCCGCCGGGCCCCCGCACGACGCGAGGAGCGCGAGCCCCGCGAGCAGCGCGGCGGCCGCGCGGCGGAGGGGCGCGAGCGGCGTCCGGGGACGAATCGTCGGTGGAGGGAGT
>JAJVHW010000018.1 GCA_022072415.1 Planctomycetota bacterium | reverse complement strand
CGCCGCGTCGCGCCCGGAGAGCCCCGCAGGCGGCGGCGCAGGCGGGAGCACCGACTCGCGGAACCTGCGGACGCGGATCGCCGCGTCCTCCGGCGCCGCTCGCACGAGCGCCGCGGCCGCGGCCGCCACGACGTCGGACTTCCGCCCCGCGCCGCCCCAGTCCTCGCCCATGGAACCGCTCGCGTCGATCGCGACGAGGATGCTCCTCCCGGCGTCGCCGGGAGGCGACGCGCGGAGCGGCGACATGAGGTCGAGCGCGTGACCGCTCCATCCCCCGGCGGCGAACCCGCGGTCGCCGCCGGTCACCACGAGTCCCCCGCCGCGACGCACGAACCCGGCGAGCGCCTCCGCCGCGGTCCCGCCGACCTGCGACGCCGGGACGTCGTGGAGCACGACGACGTCGGCCGCCGCGAGCGCCGCGGCGGGATCGCGCCCGAACACCGCCGCTGCGACCACCTCGGCCCGCCCGCACGCGCGAGCGACATCCGCCGTCCCCGATGCCGACTGTGGTGCATCGCCCGCGACGACGAGCGTCGCGCCCTCCTCCGCCACCACGACCCGGGCGGCCGCCCGCGCATCCGTTCCCGCGACCGATGCCTCGAACTCTCGGAATCCGGCGCGCGGTTCCACGCGCGCGAACTGCACGCGGAACGCGCCCTTCACGTCGCGCGACTCCAGCGCCTCGCCCCCGCGGGAGAGCACGACGCGGCCTCCGTCCGGCGCGAGTCCCGACGCCTCGAGCGAGAACGGCTCGCCCGCGCGCACGCGTCCCGGTCCGGCGAGACGCGCGACGCCGTGCGGCGTCCGCCCGGGGACCCGCTCGAATCGAACGTCCGCGCCCCCCGCGTCGCGCAGCGCCCGCGCGGCGTCCGTCCGCTCCGCGTCCGAGTCCGTGAACGCGAGATCCGACCGCACGATCAGTTCGCACGCGTGATCGGGGAACGAGCGGCGGAGCGACGCGACGGCGCGGAGCAGCGCGGAGAATGCGGACGCGGCGGGATCGACGCCGACCTCCTCGGCCGACGCGCGCGCTTCGGCCGGGGCCGCGCCGGCGAGCGCGGTCCGCGCCGCGCCGCCGAACACGAGCACCGCCACGCGGTCACGTGCGGAGAGCCCCGCCGCTGCGCGCGACGCGGCATCACGCGCCGCCTCCGGCGCGTCGATGCTGCGGGAGCGATCGACGGCCATGACCCGCAGCGTCGGGCGGCGCGCCGCGGGGATCGACGCGGGAAGTCTCGCGTCGAACGCGGCGAGAAGCGCAAGCGCGGCCGCCGCCGCGCGGAGCAGCGTCGGGGCGGAGAGCCCCTGCAGTCGCGTCCGGAGGGTCACGATCCCCGCCAACGGACCTCGCGGCCGCCGGGTTCGGCGCGCCGCGCAGACGCGCGGGCACCCGAGGGCGGTGGCGTGGAGACGAGGAAATACATGGATTCCACGAGGATTGTCCTTGAGCCGCGGACGCGGAGGCCTTATTTTGTCTGGCGTGCCGCGGCCCGTGTCGGGCGCGGCGATCGAACACGGACCCACTTCTACGGGGGTGACGAGAGCAATGGGCATGAATCGCGCAATGCTGAACGAGGCGGTGGCCAAGGCTCTGGGTGACAGCAAGGCTGGCGGCGACCGCGCCGTCGGTGCGGTGCTCGACGCGATCGCGAAGGGCCTCAAGAAGAACGGCGAGGTTTCTCTCGTCGGCTTCGGCACCTTCAAGGTCAAGACGCGCAAGGCCCGCATGGGCCGCAACCCGAAGACGGGCGAGCAGATCAAGATCAAGGCCAGCAAGGGCGTCGGCTTCAAGGCCGGCAAGCCCCTCAAGCAGTCCGTCTGACTCCGGACGCTGCCGGACACCGTTCATCCGGATTCCATCCGGAACTCCAGCCCCTGCGGCGGTTCGCCGTCGCAGGGGCTGTTCGATTCCGTCCCGCCTCCGTCCCGGCAGGCGATCGTCGCGGTCGGATGGTGTCGCGGAGCAGGTGACGCACCTGGCCGCGATGCTGCGAGCCGGCGGCGAGGCGGGCGAGCGGCGCCGGCTCGACGGAGAGAGTCGCGGCGCGAGCACGGTCCGCCGGATGCGCACGGAAGGACCGTCGCAAGCCGCGTGACGAACCGAGTCCGGCGCCCCTACTTCAACTGCAGGACGCCCGGCTTCACCTCGGGCCACACGGCCGACGACCCGCCGCCGTGGCTCCCCGACGCGAGCATCGCGTGGACCTCGAGCGACGTGGACGCGAGGAACGTGGTCTTCGCGAACGACGCGCTCCACGTGCGCTTCGCCAGGTCGAGGGTCACCTTCGCGGCGAACGCAGCGTCCTTCGGCGACGTCCACGTGATGCGGTTCCCCTTCCCCTTCCAGCCCTCGGCGCCCGGCGCGACGGTCAGCGTGAGCCCCGCCCCCTCGCGTCCGAGGTGGAGGAAGAGTCCGTTGGCGCGCGGATCGAAGGCCGGGGGCTCCGCGTCCTCCCCGTCCTCTTCCGCGACGATGAAGGCGAAGGTGCCGGAGGCCTTCACGGAGTCTTTCAGCGGCTTGCCGGAGTCCGTGAGCTTCCCCTTCAGTGCGGCGAACGTCATCGTGCCCGGCGTCGAGGCCTCCACGATGTCCGTGAACCCCGACGGGCCGGCCGACGCGAACGCGCGGACCCGGTAGGCGTAGGTCCATCCCGGGAGGCACGTGAGGTCGTCGTGGCGCTCCGCGTTCGCGCCGGTGGCGACCAGCGTCGCCATCGCGGACGCGCCGACGCGGCGCTGGACCTCGAAGCCGCGTTCGTCGTCGGAGAGGTCGTTCCACGACGCGTCGATCTCGTTCGCCGACACGACAGTGAGCGCGAGACCGGCGGGCGACGAGGGCGGAGGCGGCAGCGGCACGGCGCCGGGCGTCGTGATCGTGACCTCGTTCGACGGGCTCGACGAACCGTCGGCGTTGATCGCGCGGACGCGGTACGTGAATGTCACGTCCGCGGAGACCTGCGCGTCCTGGGTCATGGTCACGTTCGGCGGCGTGGTCTTCACCACCGTCCATCCCTGCGCGCCGACGCGGCGGTCCACCTCGAAGCCGGTCTCGTTCGACGCGTTGTCGGTCCACCGGAGCCCCACCGGCTGGAGCAGGGCGGCCGTGGCCTCGAGCGCGGTCGGCGCGGCCGGAGGCACGGTGGAGATGCGGCCGAAGAACCCCTCCATCGTCCCGCCGAGGGAACCGCTCCATCCCCCCTGCACCGGCAGGTCGGACGAGTTCGTGAACCCGCAGAAGTGGAGCGAGTCCGTCGAGTCCACGGCGATCGCCACCGTGTCCTCGTAGCCCGAGCCGCCGAAGTAGGTCGAGAAGACGAGCCGTGATCCGTCCGCCGCCACGCGGAAGAGCACGGAGTCGTCGGGGAAGCTCGCGGCGCCTCCGCCGGCGAACGTCGCCTGGATCGGCGACGCGAGGGGGAAGTTCGACGACGTGGACATGCCGCTGCACCAGAGCCCGCCCGCGCTGTCGTGAAGGAGCGCGCTCCCGAACTCGCGGCCGGACCCGCCGAGGAACGTCGCGAACAGCGTGGAGTTTCCCGTCGGGGCGAACTTCACGAGGAACATGTCGTCGGACCCCGAACGCCCGGCCTGGATCGGCGACTTCAGGTTGAAGTTCGCGGAACTCGTCCAGCCGATCACGGCGCACTGTCCCGACCCGTCCACGGCGATGCCGTTCACCTCGTCGAACCCGCTTCCGCCGTAGTACGTGGACCACGCGAGGGACGCGCCGCTCGACGCGAACTTCGAGACGAACGCGTCGTTCGGCGTGGAGGCGGAACTCGGCGTGTACTGCGCCTGCACGGGGGACACGACGGCGAAGTTGGTCGAGTTCGTCCATCCGCCCACGTAGATGGCGCCGGTCAGGTCGGTCGTGACGGCGTTGCACTGGTCGAGCCCGTTGCCGCCGTGGAACGTCGAGAAGACGAACGATGCGCCGTTCGCCGCGATCTTCGTGACGAACCCGTCGGACGTGGATCCGCCCCACGATGACTGCCTCGCGGACGCCTGCGGGAAGTTCGCGGACGAGCGCGTCCATCCGCACGTGACGACGTTCCCCGACGGGTCGATCCAGAGGCCGATGGGCTGGTCCGTGTCGGACCCGCCGAGGTACGTGCCCCACGCGAGCGACCCGCCGCCCGCATTCAGCTTGACGATCAGCCCGTCGGAACTCCCGCCGCCGTGGGACGTCTGGGCGCCGCCGGGCACGGGCGCGTTGCTCGACGCCGACTCGCCCGAGAGCACGACCGAACCGTCGTTCCCGGCAAGCACCGAGTAGCAGTCGTCCCAGCCGCTTCCGCCGACGAACGTGCACCAGGCGAGCGACGTGCCGCTGGACTGGAACTCCGCGGCCCAGAAGTCGTTGGGATAGGTCGCGCCGGCGCCGCCCGCGTGCACGGTCTGGTACGCTCCGCCGGTGACCGGGAAGCTCGTGGACGCCGTGTACCCGCCGACATACACGTTCCCGGAGAGATCGACGCCGATCCCGTTCACGGCATCCGTGGACGACCCGCCGAAGAACGCCGCGTAGCTGATCACAGGGTCGATGACCAGCGGCAGCGCGAGGTCGCGGTCGGCGCACCGGAACGCGAGCGCGCCCCCGTCGAGCGAAAAGGACACCGACGCCGCGCGCGGACCGTCCGCCGTCTCGTGCCACGCGATCGGCGCCGACAGGCGCACCTCGCCGGGCCCCGTGCGGAGCACGGCCGATCCGTCGGGCGCGAGCGCGGCCTCGCATCCGTCGAGACGCAGGCGGACGTCCGATGCGTCGACGCCCGGCGCGAGCCGGAGGTCGAACCGCAGGTCCGCCCCGTCGATCCGCCAGACGGCGTCGATCCCGCCGCCCCACGCGGTGCGGGAGACCTCGTCGTGCAGCGGCACGTGCGAACGCCAGCGCGTCGCGTCGTTCCCGAGGAGGAAGCTCGCGGTCCCGTCGCGGCGCCGGGTTCCGGAGTACGGCGTTCCGCTGCGCGCGCCCTCCATCCGGATCGACACGTTCGCGGCCGGCGTCTCGTGCCGCGCCTGCCCCTCGAAGTTGCCCTGGCCCTTCCGGCGCGCCGACCGTTCGGGAATGCCGATCACGACGCCGTCGTCGGTGAGGAACGCGCGGTAGTCCCGGCAGCGCGCGACCCAGCGGACCTCGGGGTGCGTCCAGCCCGTGTTCTCGACGAGGAACGCCGGCAGCGAACCCGCGGCAGGCGCGCTTCCGCGCACGACATCCGCCCCCGGCCGCGGGGTGTCCGCGCGACGCCGCGCCGGCGCGCCGGCCTCCGTGGAGGACGCGCCGCCGGCCCAGGCGAGGAACGTCGCCGCGAGCGCGGCACAGGCGACGACCGACGGACGTACACGGAGCCGATCTGCGGACATGGCGGAACCTCCGCCCCCGCACCCCTACGGGAGTCCTGATGCAATCGGCACTCCTTCCGGAACGGGGGCCGTCACGCTCGCAGGCGTCCGAGATGCCGGATTCCGGCTCCGCCGCCGTCCGGTCCGCCGGACCGGGCGGCGTGCCGGAACCGTCACGAACTCCCGGAGATCCACCCGCCCCCGAGGACGCGCCCGTCGCCGTCGTAGAGGACCAGAGCCTGGCCCGGCGCCGGGGACCGGACCGGCGCGTCGAACGTGACGACGACCCGCCCCGCCCCTTCGAACCGCGCCGCGGCGGACGCCGCAGGGTGGTTCCGACGGACCTTCGCGGCACCCTTCAGCACGCCTCCGGGCGGCGGCTCCGCGACGGACACCGCGTTCCATCCCTCCACGCGGACGACGCGCCGTTCGAGGTCCGAGGCCGCGCCGACGAGGACGCGGTTCCGTGCGACATCCACGCCGACCACGTACACCGCCTCCGCGCCGACGACGCCCACGCCGCGCCGCTGGCCCATCGTCACGGTGCCCACGCCGCCGTGCCGGCCGACGACCTCTCCGGTGGATGCGCGGACCACGTCGCCGGGCTGCACCGCGTCCGGCGCCCGCGCCGCGAGGAGGTCGCGGTAGTCCCCGCTCGGGACGAAGCAGATCTCCATGCTCTCCGGCTTCTCCGCCACCGCGAGTCCGCGGGCGCGCGCCGCGTCGCGCACCTCGGACTTCCGCATCCCGCCGAGGGGGAGCCGCGTGCGGGCGAGCTGCTCCTGCGCGAGCGGGAAGAGGACGTACGTCTGGTCCTTCTCCTCGTCGGCCGGGACGCCGAGGGAGATCCGGCCGTCGGCCGCGGCGCCGAGCCGCGCGTAGTGCCCCGTGGCCACGGCGTCGGCGCCGATCGCGTCGGCGAACCGGAGGAGTTCCCCGAACTTGAGATCGCGGTTGCAGAGGATGCACGGGTTCGGAGTCCGCCCGGCGGCGTAGGACGACGTGAAGTCGTCGATCACGGACGCGAACCCGGCCGCGTAGTCGAGCGAGTAGAAGGGGATGCCGAGGCGGTCGGCCACCCGGGCGGCGTCGCGGGAGTCCTCGATCCCGCAGCACCCCTGCCGGAGCGTCCGCGCCCTCGGCCCGGCCTCCACGCCGTTCCGGAGGAAGACGCCCGTGACGTCGTGCCCCTCCTCCCGGAGGAGCGCCGCCGCCACGGCGCTGTCCACGCCGCCGCTCAGAGCCGCCACGATCCGCACGGGGGGCCACTATCGCTCCCGCAGGCTCGGCTCCCCCGCTTTCCGCGCCGCCGGCGGGCGTCCGGAGGGCTAACTTCGCACGTTTTCCACGGTCCGGACCGCCCCTGCGGCGCCGCCCGGCCCGCGGTTCGGCACGCCGCACGCCCCTGCCGTACCTGCTCTCGTCCGTACCTGCTCTCGTCCGTACATGCTCTCGTCCGCACAGGCTCTCGTCCGCACAACCTCTCGTCCGCCCCCGCACCCCGGAGACCCATGCTCCCACTCGTCAGCCTCGTCTCGACGGCCTGCGTCCTGCTCGCGCAGGACGCTCCCGTACCGGCCGGCCCCGACCCGACGGGCGGCGCGCCGGACCCGACGAAGACCGCGCCGGGCGCGGGCGGCCCCTCGGGGATGTGCTCGATGTCCCAGCTCATCCTGATGGCCGTGATGTTCGGCGTGTTCTGGTTCGTGGTGATCCGCCCCCAGCGGAAGCAGGAGCAGGCCCGGAAGGCGCTCCTCGAGGCGCTGAAGGCCGGGGACAAGGTGCGGACCCGCGGCGGCATCGTGGGGAAGGTCGCCCGCGTGAAGGACAACCTCGTCTACGTGCGCGTCGGCGACGAGAAGCAGGTGGAGATCCCCGTCGAGCGTTCGTACATCGACGACGTCGTCGGCGACGCGCCGCCGAAGGACAAGGCCTGAGCCCCCTCGGCGAAACGCACGGAAGGCGCAGATGAAGCAATACGGCTCGAAGTTCTTCTGGATCCTCGCGGTCACGCTCGCGTGCGCATGGGCGTACGCGAAGTTCGGGGTCAGCCTGGGGATGGACCTCTCCGGAGGGAGCAGCGTCCTGTTCAGGGCGACCGCCGACGGCGGGCTCGACGCCGCGAAGCTCGAGAAGGCGCGCAAGGTCATCGAGGACCGCGTGAACCGGACGGGACTCGCGGAGGTGTACGTCTCCTCCACGGTGAACAACGAGATCCTGCTCGAGATGCCGGGCCGGTCCGACGCGGAGACCGACGCGATCAAGGCGCTCGTGCAGCGGAACGGCGAGCTCGAGTTCCGAATCGTCGCGCAGCCCGACGTGACCACGCGCCAGCGCAACGAGCGGAACGACGGCGGGCCCCGATACATCGAACCCGACGACCTCAAGTGGTACCCGGTGGCCGACGACGAGAAGCGCGGCGACTTCGCCGACGGCTTCGCGCTGCTCGAGGTTCCCGAGCGGAAGGTCGAGCGCGACCTCGAGACGCTCCGGCGCATGGGCGCATCGCCCGAGAAGATCGCCGAGAAGGAGCGGGAGCTCGAGACGGCGCGGAGCTCCTTCGTGTTCCGCGGCGAGGACCTGAAGCGGGTCGGCGTCGAGTCGAACCTCGGCCAGATCTACGTCACGTTCGAGCTCAAGGAGACGCGGAAGTCGCACTTCGGCGAGTTCACGGGCGACAAGGTGAACCGCCGGCTCGCGATCATCCTCGACGGGAAGCTGACCAGCGCGCCGAACATCGAGTCGCGGCTGGACGGGAACGTCCAGATCAAGGGCAGCGGCAAGGGCTTCACGATGAAGGAGGCCGAGGACCTGTCGATCGTCCTGGAGTCGGGCTCCACGGGCGTGCGCCTCGAGCTGATGCGCGAGGAGAAGGTGGGCCCGAGCCTCGGGCGCGACGCGATCGAGCGCGGGCAGTGGTCCATCGGGATCGGCTTCGGCGCGGTGCTCGTGCTGATGCTGTGGTGGTACCGCGTGCCCGGGCTCGTGGCGATCGTCGCGCTCTTCCTGAACCTGGTCATCATGCTCGGCGCCCTCGCGTTCTTCCGCGCGGCGCTCTCCCTTCCGGGCATCGCGGGCATCGTGCTGACCCTCGGCATGGCCGTGGACGCGAACGTGCTGATCTTCGAGCGCCTCCGCGACGAGCGCGCGCGGGGCAAGTCGCTCGACGAGTCCCTCGCCGCGGGCTACGACCGCGCGATGAGCGCGATCATCGACTCCAACGTCACGACGATCCTCACCGCGATCGTGCTCATCGCGATGGGCACGGGCGCCGTGCGCGGGTTCGGCGTCACCCTCACGATCGGCCTCCTCGCCTCGATGTTCACGGGCATCTACGTGACCCGCGCGATCTTCGAGTGGGCGGTGGACAAGGGCGTCCTCAAGACGTTCGCCATCGGCCCCGATCCGTTCCAGCCGAAGATCGACTACATGTCGAAGCGCCGCATGTTCACCGGGCCGTCCATCGCGCTCGTCGTCCTCGGAGTGGTGGCGTTCATGGCCCGCGACGAGAACGACGCGAAGGACATCGAGTTCGTCGGCGGCCAGCAGGCCGTCGTGCAGCTCCGCGAGTCCGTGACGGCGGCGGAGATCTCGAAGTCGCTCCAGAGCGACCCTCGCTTCCAGGGTGCGGCGGCCGTGCGCCTCGAGCCGATCGGAATCGCCGACCCGGGGAGCGGCGCGAGTAACCGCTACCAGGTGCGCGTCAAGGCGCCTGACAAGCAGCTCGGCGACGCGTTCCTCGAGCACATCGAGAAGGTCTTCGAGGGCCGCCTCGTGGACCGCCCGTTCGACGGGTGGACCCGCACCGGCCCCGACCGCGACGGGAAGCACCCCGTCGCGTTCACGATGAACCTCCTCACTCCGACGGACCCCGCCGCGCTGAAGTCCGCGCTCGACGCGCAGGGGCTCGCATCCGTCGCGGTGTCCGCGCCGGACGGCGCCGCGAGCTCGAAGCGGCTCCAGGTGTCCGTGGACGGGAAGGACTCCGCCGACGCGGAGATCATCGACAAGTGCGGCCGCGCCGTGCGCTCGATGAAGCTCGAGATGTCGGAGCCGCTCCCGAGCAGCGTGTTCCTCGCGAAGGGCCCCGCCGAGGACCTCTGGCGGACGGCCGTCGAGGCCGTGCTGATCTCGCTGATCATCCAGATGGTCTACATCCGGCTCCGGTTCGCGGATTACGCGCACGGCTTCTCCGCGGTGATCGCGCTCGTCCACGACGTGGCCATCGCCCTCGGGGCGGTCGCGATCTGCGACGGCGCCGGGCTCGTCTACGCGAAGGTCAACCTGACGCTCATCGCCGCGTTCCTGACGCTCATCGGCTACTCGATGAACGACACGATCGTCACGTTCGACCGCATGCGCGAGAACATGGGGAAGAGCGGGGTGCTCCGGGCGCGGATCATCAACGACTCGATCAACCAGACCTTCGCGCGCTCGATCCGCACGGCGGTGACGACGTGGATCGTCGTGCTCGTGCAGTTCCTCTTCAACCGCGGGATCGGCTCGGTGCTCGAGGGCTTCGCCTGGGTGATGGTGGTCGGCTGCGTCGCGGGCGCCTACTCGTCCATCTTCATGGCAGCGCCGATGCTGCTCTTCCTCCCGGGATACGGGAAGATCCTCGGCGCGCGGAAGGGGCTCCTCGCGGTCCAGCTCCTGCTCACGCTGGTCGGAGGCATCGTCGCGCTGACGTCGGAGGGGCACGGCCTGAAGACGTGGATCGGCCTCGTCCTCGCGATGAACATCCCGCTCCACTTCCTCTTCCACTTCCTCCCGTGGCTCGGGCACCCGGACCCGGACAGCCTCGTCGTCGAGGCGCAGCCGGAGACCGAGCGCGACCGTCCCCTCGACGCGCCGGGGATCTGATCAGGCGTCGTCCCGAAACAAGTGACACACTTGGCCGCGATGCAGCGAGCCGGCTGCAAGGCGGGCGAGCGGCGCCAACTCAACGGAGAGAGTTGCGGCGCGAGCCCAACGCAGCAGCAGGCCGTTGCATCGCGGCAGCTTGCTGGCGTGCGGGTTGCGGTCCGTTCGTGCAGGGACTTCCGGCGACGGACGTCGCAACCCGCATGACGAAGTGTGTCAGTTGTTTCGGGACGACGCCTCACGACACTCCGCCCGCGGGCGGCGGCACGGTGGGCCGGTCGTACTCCTGCACCGGGAGGCGAGGCAGGATCACCGACGGCGCGAGCGTGGTCAGCACGGCGTACACGAAGAGCGCGCCGCGCATCCACCCGGGCGCCTGCCCCTCGGGGAGGAGCGACGCCACCACGAGCGTGAAGACGAGCGTCGGGAGCATCGGCACCGTCTTCCGCGCCGAGCTTCGCCACTCCTCCCCCAGCGCGGCATGGTGGTGCCAGCACGCCGCGGCGACGCGGAGCGCGCTGACGAGGACGAACATCACGAAGCCCGCGGCGACCGCGGCCCCCCCCATCCCGGACAGGTCCAGCGTCGCGCCGGCGGAGAGGAAGTAGACCGGGACGAAGATGCTCGCGAACCCTTCGATGGCGTGCGTGACGTACTCCGGCGCGATGGCCGGGTTCTCGTCCCGGAGCCGCCGGGCCGTGAGCCCGACGATGAACGCCCCGACGAGGTAGTAGACGCCGACCTCTTTCGTCACGAGCGCCGCTGCGACGGAGAGGATCACGAGGAACGAGAACGCGGACTTCGGCGCGCGCGGCAGCACGACCGATCCGAGCACGCGGAGCACGACCGGGGTGAGCGCGACCACGGCCGCGACGGACCCGAGCGCGATGCCGAGGTCCGGCACCGAGGGCTGCGTCACGAAGACGAGCACGCCCAGGGCGAGGAGTTCCGTCGCGACCACCTTGAGGCGCACCCACACCCGTTCGTCGTGGTAGAGCGGGAGCGACTCGAGGGAGTCGAGGATGAACCCGGCCGACGGGGTGATCAGCCCCAGCGCGACCAGGAGCGCCGGGCGAGCCTCCATGCCGAACAGGAACCCGCACGCGGTCGCCACGGCGGCGAGCATCCCGGCGCGGATCGCGAGGTGCTGGAGGAGCATCCGCGCGCGGCTGCGGAGTTCGCGGAGGTCCACGTCGAGCCCCGCAGCGAGGAACAGGGTCGAGATCCCGAGGGTCGCCCCGAAGCGCAGCGCCGACTCGTCCGGTCCGACGACGCCGAGCGCGGCGAGACCGATCCCCATCCCGAGGCACGTGATCGCGCCGGGGACTCGGAACCGCGCGAGCACGGGGGGAACGAGGAGCACCGCCGCGAGGAGCGACGTCCAGAGGACGACATCGGGGGCGGCGGCGACGACGGGCATCATTCGGGTACGCGCGAGGGTCGCCCGGCGCACCGTCGAAACCGCTGTGGAATCCGCCGCGCGCCGCCGATGAACAGGGAAGGAGCACCACCCGCCGTCATGTCCGATTCCACGTCCCCGATCTCCGTTGCGCCAGACGTTGCGCCAGACGTTGCGTCGAGTGCGACGTCGAACGTCGCGGCCGCCGCCCCGCCGAGGCGGGACGGCTTCGCCGGCTACGCCATGCTCGCGTCGCTCACGCTCGTCGTCCTCTCGCTCCTCGTGGCCGACCGGATGTCCCCCGGTCCCCTGCCTCCCGCGGTCCCGCCGTCGGACCGGTTGGTCCGCATCCGGATCGGGGGGACGCCCGCGGCGCCGCCGCGTCGGGAGACGGCTCGCCTCGATCCGCGCCGCACGCCCCCCGCGCCGCCTTCGACACAAGTGCCGCCGCCTCCGTCCCCGCAGGCGCCGACGCGGACCCACGTCGTCGCCGACGGCGAAACCCTCGGGGACATCGCCCGTGCGCACCTCGGGTCGTGGACCCGCTGGGAGGAGATCGCGAAGCTCAACGGCCTCGCGAAGGACGCGCCGATCCGGAAGGGCCGGACTCTGCGGCTGCCCGCGCGCTGACGAGCGTCAGCGGCCCGACTTCCGGTGCTGCGCGATCTCCCGGCGGATCGCCGCGACGTCCGCGGCGGACGCACGGATGCGCATCTTCACGCTGTCGGCGCCCCACGCCTCGCGCACCACGTGCGCCTTCTCGGCGATCATCGAGAGCGCCTTCCCGGCGGACGCGGGAACCGCGAGATCCACCTCGTCGTGGGACGCCCGGACGATTCCGGCGACGCGCGCGGCAAGCTCGTCGACGCCCTCCCCCGAGCGCGCGGACACGCGCGCCGAGCCGGCGTGCCGGGCGAGCACGGCCTCCGCGATGGGACGGTCGCGCACCGCGTCGATCTTGTTGAAGACGAGGAGCCGCGGCACCTCGCCGGCGCCGATCTCTCCGAGCGTCCGCTCCACGATCTCCATGTGCCTCTCGCAGTCGGGGCTCGACAGGTCGGTCACGTGGAGCAGCAGGTCGGACTCGATCGCCTCCGCGAGCGTCGAGTGGAACGACGCCACGAGGTGGTGCGGCAGGTCGCGGATGAACCCGACCGTGTCGGAGAGGAACACCCGTTCCCGCCCCGGGAGCTTCCACGCCCGGGTCTGCGTGTCGAGCGTCGCGAAGAGCTTGTCCTCGACGTACGCGTCCGCGCCCGTCAGGGCGCGGAGGAGCGTGCTCTTCCCGGCGTTCGTGTAGCCCACGAGGGAGACGCGGAAGTAGGGCTCGCGCGACGAGGCCTGGGTGGAGCGCTGCTGCTCCACGACCTCGAGCTGCTTCCGCAGGTGCGCGATCCGCTTCCCGATGAGGCGCTTGTCCTCCTCGATCTGCTTCTCGCCGGGGCCGCGCGTGCCGATCGCGCCCTCGAGGCGCTCGAGGTGGCCCCACATCCGCTTCAGGCGCGACTTCTGGTATTCGAGCTGCGCGAGCTCCACCTGGAGCGACGCCTGCCGCGACCGGGCGCGCGTGGCGAAGATGTCGAGGATGAGGAGGCTCCGGTCCACGATGCGCCGGCCGGTCAGCTTCTCAAGGTTCCGCTGCTGGCCGGGCGTCAGGTCGTTGTCGAAGATCAGGAGGTCCGCGCCCGTCTCCTCCGCAAGGCGCTTCGCCTCCTCGGCCTTCCCGCTGCCGACGAGCGTCGCGGGGACCGGCCGCTGGCGGCGCTGGAACACGCGGCCCACGACCTCCGCCCCCGCCGTCTCGGCGAGGCGGGAGAGCTCGGCCAGCGGCTCCTCGTCGCTCTTCGGATCGTCGGCGAGGACGAGTCCGACGAGGACCGCCTTCTGCGGGCGCGCGGCGGTGGGCTCGGGTCGCTCGGTCACCATCGGATCTCCTCCGCCCGGTCGCTCCAGGGCTCGGCCTGCGGCTCCGCGCCGCGGCGCTGCACGAAGTGTGCGCGGAACCGCGTGTCGTCGCGCGACGGGAAGTCGCCGCGCCAGTGGACGCCGCGCGTCTCCTCGCGGAGGGCGGCGCCCTCGACGAGGAGCTGCGCGAGGACGGCCAGGTTCTGGGCCTCGAACCCCCTCGGACGGCGGAGCGACACGCCGAGCGCACGCCGCGCCCACCGGCGCAGGTCGTCCCGCGCCTCGGCGAGGTCCCGCCCGTTCCGCCGCACGCCGGCGCGCCGCCAGACGAGGCTGGCCACCGACCGGACGAGATCGGCGACGTCGAGCAGCTTCGCGTCCGGACCCGGCCCGTCGTCGCGGAGGTCCAACGGGCGCACGGCTCCGGCGGACTTCGCGTGGCTCGCGGCCGCGCGGCCCGCGGCCCGGCCGACCACGACGCCCTCGAGGAGCGAGTTCGACGCCAGGCGGTTCGCGCCGTGGAGCCCGTTCGACGCGACCTCTCCCGCCGCGAAGAGCCCCGGGACCGTCGTGCGGCCCTCGACGTCGGTCAGGACGCCCCCCACCGTGTAGTGCGCGGCGGGGCGGATCGGCAGCGGTTCGCGTTCGACGTCGATTCCCACCGCGCGCCCGGTCTCGACCACGCCCGGCAGCCGGGCGCGCAGGCGCTCGGGCGCGATCGGCGAGAGGTCGAGCAGCACGTGATCGTCGCCGTGACGGTCCATGTGCTCCACGATCGCGCGGCTCACGACGTCGCGCGGCGCGAGCTCGCCGCGGGGGTCGAAGTCCGAGAGGAACCTCCTCCCGCGCTGGTCCGTCACGACGGCGCCCTCGCCGCGGGCCGCCTCGGAGAGGAGCGTGCGGGGCGCCCCCGGCACGTAGAGGACCGTCGGGTGGAACTGCATGAACTCCATGTCGCGGACGGCGGCGCCGGCCCTCCACGCCATCGCGATCCCGTCGCCGGTGGTCACCGACGGATTCGTGCTCTCGCGGAACAGCCGCGCCGCGCCCCCGCTCGCAAGGACGACAGCGCGCGACCAGACCACGCGCAGTTCGTCGCCGACGCGCACGAGCAGCCCCGCCGTCTCCCCGCCGGGTCCCGTGAGCACGTCCACCACGAACGCCTTCTCCGTCACCCGGATCCCCGGCACCGCGGCGACCGCCGCGCAGAGCGCGCGCTGGATGTGGAGGCCGGTCCCGTCGCCGTCGGCATGGGCGATCCTTCGGCACTGGTGCCCGCCCTCGCGCGCCAGCACGAGCTCTCCGGTGCGGTCGTCCCTGTCGAACCGCGCGCCGGCCTCCTCGAGGGCGGCGATGGCGTCCGGCCCCGCACCGACGATCGACCGCACCACGTCCCCCCGGCAGAGCCCGTCCCCGGCGGAAATGGTGTCCGCCGCGTGACGCTCGGCCGTGTCGCCGGACTCGAGCACGGCGGCGATGCCGCCCTGGGCCCACCGCGTGTTCCCCTCGAGCCGGACGTCCTTCGTGAGCACCAGGACCCGGGCCCCGGCCCGGGCGGCCTCGATGGCCGCGAAGTTTCCCGCGATCCCGGATCCGACCACCGCCACGTCCGCGATCATCTGCGGGAGAGCGGCGCTCTCGAATGCATGGAGGTGGCGGGGGCAGGCGGGATGCATCGGTGCGGTCGCCCGAGTCTCGGGCTGCGGCGCAGCAGGCGCCACGAATGGCCGCACGCCGCGCTCCCGGGGCGGATCCGCGCACCGCCGTGGAGACGACCGGACTCGAACCGGCGACCTACGGCTTGCAAAGCCGTCGCTCTACCAGCTGAGCTACGTCCCCGGCGGCGTGCGCCCCCGTGAGGGGGCCTGGTGGGCCAAACTGGATTCGAACCAGTGACCTCGCGCTTATCAAGCGCGCGCTCTAACCAACTGAGCTATTGGCCCAGGCGGACGGCGCATCCTAGGTGGAGGCGCCCCCGCGTCAAGATCGCATCGCGCACGCATCCCGGCCATGCCGGCCGCGCGCGCCTCCGGCGCCCGCGGGCGGGCGCGTGGTGATGCGCGGAGGAAACCCGACTCCCCGCCGAACAGGTCCCGAGGCGCCGGCGTTCCACCCGGAGCACGAGTCACACCGATCCGCGCCACCGGACACATCCACGCTTCCGCCGCGTCGCGGAAGACCGAACCGATCAACGTCGCCGGACGTCCCGGGACCCGCGTGGCAACGGCGCACCCGCACGACGTCCGGCGGCGGCACCGCTCCGAACCCGCTGCAGGTCCTGACCGGACGGTCACGGAATCGAACGAGGCCCTTCGCTTGACGCGTCGGGCCTCGTCGTGTGTGGACCTGGCGGCGACCTACTCTCCCGGGGCGTTCGCCCCAGTACCATCGGCGCGATCGGCTTGACGGCCGTGTTCGGAATGGGAACGGGTATTTCCCGACCGCTGTGACCACCAGGATGTCTGTTTCCGAGTGTCTTGTTCTGGACAGAGGTAGATGGCGAATGCGCAACCGATGAAAGCTTTTCCATGACCATTCCCGGCGACCGCCCCGAAGGGGAGGTGGCCAAGCCGATCGGCGGGTTAGTACCGGTTGGCTGAGCTCCTCACGGAGCGTACACCGCCGGCCTATCAACGTCGTAGTCTTCGACGTGCCTCAGGGAAGCGTCGTTTTGGAGCGGGTTTCGTACTTAGATGCTTTCAGCACTTATCCTTACCGGTCGTAGCTACCCGGCCGTGCCCCTGGCGGGACAACCGGAACACCAGCGGACCGTCCCCCCAAATCCTCTCGTACTAAAGGGAGACCTCCTCACGCTTCCTCATACCCACAGTAGATAGGGACCGACCTGTCTCACGACGGTCTGAACCCAGCTCACGTACCGCTTTAATGGGCGAACAGCCCAACCCTTGGGACCTCCTTCAGCCCCAGGATGCGATGAGCCGACATCGAGGTGCCAAACCTCCTCGTCGATATGGACTCTTGGAGGAGATCAGCCTGTTATCCCCGGAGTACCTTTTGTCAGATAGGCGACGTCCTTTCCATACAGAAACGCCGGATCACTAAGCCCTGCTTTCGCATCTGCTCGACCCTTCAGTCTCGCAGTCAAGCTCCCTTGCACCTTTGCGCTCTTCGTGCGATTGCCAACCGCACTGAGGGAACCTTTGGACTCCTCCGTTACGCTTTTGGAGGATACCGCCCCAGCAAAACTGCCCACCTAGCACGGTCCCGAGACCGGATCACGGTCGCGGTTAGACGCCTATCAAGATCAGGCTGGTATTTCACTGACGGCTCTGCTCCGGCCGGAACCGGAACTTCGAAGCCTCCCAGCTATGCTACGCAGACCAGGACAAGCGCCAATACTAGGCTACAGTAAAGGTTCACGGGGTCTTTCCGTCTAGCTGCGGGTAAGCGGCATCTGCACCGCTGCTGCAATTTCGCCGAGTCCCTCGTGGAGACACTGAAGCTGTCATTACGCGATTCGTGCGGGTCGGAACTTACCCGACAAGGAATTTCGCTACCTTAGGACCGTCATAGTTACGGCCGCCGTTAACCGGGGCTTCGGTTCAGAGCTTCTGCCTTGCGGCATGACCCCTTGCCTTAACCTTCCGGCACCGAGCACGCGTCAGCCTGCATACTTCCTCATTCGGAGTTGGCGCAGACCTGTGTTTTTGATAAACAGTTGCAGCTCCCGATTTTCTGCGGCTCGCAGCCCCTTCTTTGTCAGTCAAGGCCGCAAGCACCCCTTATCCCGAAGTTACGGGGTAAAATTGCCGAGTTCCTTCACGAGAGTTCTCTCGAGCGCCTTAGGATCCTCTCCTCACCTTCCTGTGTCAGTTTGGGTACGGGCACCCATGTCGCTCGCCGCGGGGCTTTTCTCGGAGACGCCTCAGGTGACTTGAAGGTCCGAAGACCTCCAAGCTCTCCCTCCGTCCGTGTCGCTGCGGATTTGCCTGCAGCTGGGACTCGGGGCTCGCGCGGCATCCAACGGCCGCTACACCGGGTTTTTGACGTCCCGTCCCCCCTCGGGTCGAAGCTCCTTGGGTGGTATACGAATGTTTACGCATTGTCCATCGGCTACGCCTTTCGGCCTCGCCTTAGGTCCCGACTAACCCTGGGCGGAATTGCCTGCCCCAGGAAACTTTAGGTTTTCGGCGGAAGAGCTTCTCACTCTTCTTATCGCTACTCATGTCCGGATCCTCACTAGCGCGCGCTCCAACCGTCGTTGCCGTCGGTCTTCGCCGCTGCGCGCTACGCTCCCCTACCGAGACGGTTTCGGCTGTCAGGCCTCCACCGCTCCCGAGGCTTCGGCAGTACGCTTGAGTCCCGATCATTTTCGGCGCAGAGATGCTCGACCGGTAAGCTGTTACGCACTTTTTAAATGATGGCTGCTTCTAAGCCAACATCCCGGCTGTCTACGCATCTCCACTTCCTTTAGCACTTAGCGTACGTTTAGGGGCCTTAGCCGTCGATCTGGGCTGTTACCCTCTTGACCGCGAAGATTATCCCTCATGGTCTTACTCCCGCGATAAGCAACACCGGTATTCGGAGTTTGTCTAGGTGGGGTAGTCGGGTAGACCCCCCATCCGGAACAGTGCTCTACCCCCGGTGCGCATTGGCGCGAGGCTAGTCCAAAAACTATTTCGGGGAGAACCAGATATCTGCAGACTCGATTAGTTTTTTGCTCCGAGCCACAGGTCATCCCAGCGGTTTTCAACCCACACGAGTTCGGTCCTCCAGGAGCTGTTACGCCCCCTTCAACCTGCCCATGGCTAGATCGTCTGCTTTCGGGTCTGCTGCGTTCAACTAGACGCGCGTTTCGCACTCGCTTTCGCTGCGGCTTCGGGCCAGAGGCCCTTAACCTCGCTGCACGCAACAACTCCCGGACTCATTATGCAAAAGGCACGCGGTCAGGCATTCCCCTTGCGGGGCATAGCCCTCCCACTGCTTGTAGGCAGATGGTTTCAGGTCTGTTTCACTCTCCTAACAGGAGTGCTTTTCATTTTTCGCTCACGCTACTTGTTCGCTATCGGTCGCCAGGTAGTACTTAGCCTTGGGTGATGGTCCACCCGGATTCGAGCGAGCTTCCACGTGACTCGCTTTACTTGGGAAACGATCAGAAGAGGTCCGTACGATTTAACCTAAGGGGCTCTCACCCTCTGTGGCAGGCCGTTCCAGGCCGGTTTCGGCTATCGTCGGACTTTGTCACTCTTCCGCGCCTCCGTGAAGACGCGCGGTCGTTCCCACGACCCCGGACGGATAACACTCACGGGTTATCACACCCGCCCGGTTTAGGCTGGTTCCCGTTCGCTCGCCGCTACTAGGGAAGTCACTGTTGTTTTGCTTTCCTCGGGGTACTGAGATGTTTCACTCCCCCCGGTCGGCCTCCGCGGCTTATGTATTGGGCCGCGGACGCTGGAGCATGACCCCCAGCGGGTTGTCCCATTCGGAGATCCACGGATCACAGCCCACTTAGCGGCTCCCCGTGGCTTATCGCAGCTGGTCGCGTCCTTCATCGCCTCCTGGCGCCTGAACATCCACCAACTGCCCTTGTTAGCTTGGCCGCCATCCTCTTCGGATTGCGGTCGTCAGGAGTGGATCATGGCGCTTTCAAAATCGAATTGCCGCTCCGCACGCTTGCGCGTGCGGCGCGTTGCATTTGCCATTTACCTCTGTCCAGTTGTCATCGAACGTGACGCCCGGGCGGCCTCGAGGCCGGCAGGGCGCGGAGGGGTTCCCCCCTCCGGGGCGGTCCGCGCGCCGGGCCTTCGCCTGGACGCAACGGACGGTTTCGGGAGCCTGTGATACTTCGAGAGTTCGCGGAGGTCCGAGATCACCGGGGTCGCTCGACGGAGCACTCGCTCCGCGTCGCTCTCCCGGGTTCTGGTGATCCCCAGAAAGGAGGTGATCCAGCCGCAGGTTCTCCTACGGCTACCTTGTTACGACTTAGTCCCAGTCATCGGTATTACCTTGGGCGCCTCCGCCCTTGCGGTTCGGTCAGCGACTTAAGGTACTCCCGACTCCCATGGCTTGACGGGCGGTGTGTACAAGGCTCAGGAACACATTCACCGCGGCATAGCTGATCCGCGATTACTAGCGATTCCAGCTTCATGCAGGCGAATTGCAGCCTGCAATCCGAACTGAGGCCGGCTTTATGGGATTAGCTCCCCCTCGCGGGTTGGCGACCCTCTGTACCGGCCATTGTAGGACGTTTGCAGCCCAGGACGTAAGGGCCATGATGACTTGACGTCGTCCCCACCTTCCTCCGGCTTGAAACCGGCAGTCCGACTAGAGTGCTCGGCTTTCCCGGTCGCAACTAGTCGCAGGGGTTTCGCTCGTTATAGGACTTAACCCGACACCTCACGGCACGAGCTGACGACAGCCATGCAACACCTGTGCTGGCTACTCCCTTGCGGGAGTTCGTCACCGTTTCCGGCTTCTACTACCAGCATGTCAAGTCCTGGTAAGGTTCTTCGCGTTGCTTCGAATTGAGCAACATCCTCCACCGCTTGTGTGAGCCCCCGTCAATTCCTTTGAGTTTTAACCTTGCGGCCGTACTCCCCAGGCGGCGTACTTAAGATTTTTACTCCGGCAGCGACCCGTCGGAACGGGCCGCTACCTAGTACGCATCGTTTAGGGCCAGGACTACCGGGGTATCTAATCCCGTTTGCTCCCCTGGCTTTCGCGCCTCAGCGTCACATGCACCCCAGACGATCGCTTTCGCCACCGGCGTTCCTCCCGATATCTACGCATTTCACCGCTCCACCGGGAGTTCCATCGTCCCCTGATGCAGTCCAGCGCGGCCGTCGCCCGGGCAGTTCCTCGGTTGAGCCGAGGGATTTCACCCGAACCGTACCGCACAGCCTACGCGCCCTTTAAGCCCAGTGACACCGAGCAACGCTTGCCACCTCTGTATTACCGCGGCTGCTGGCACAGAGTTAGCCGTGGCTTCCTCCAGCGCCTTTGTCAGAGCAGGGGGCATTCTCCCCTGCTTGTTCATAACGCTTGACAGCGGTTTACAATCCGAAGACCTTCATCCCGCACGCGGCGTCGCTCCGTCAGACTTGCGTCCATTGCGGAAGATTCTCGACTGCAGCCTCCCGTAGGAGTCTGGGCAGTGTCTCAGTCCCAATGTGGGCGGTCAGCCTCTCAGCTCGCCTACCCGTCATCGCCTTGGTGGGCCGTTACCCCGCCAACTAGCTGATAGGACGTGAACTTCTCTCCAGGCGGCAGGCCTTGCGGTCCCCACCGTTTACTCGGCACCCGATGCCGGGCTCCGAGGCCATCCGGTATTAGCGGCAGTTTCCCGCCGTTGTCCCGGTCCTGAAGGCAAATTGTCCACGCATTCCTCACCCGTGTGCCGCTTTACTCCGGAGTTGCCCCCGTTTCTCGCTCGACATGCATGCCTAATCCACGCCGCCAGCGTTCGCTCTGAGCCAGGATCAAACCCTTCACTTGCGTTCTTGGTTTGCTGGCCATTGTGTCTTGTACCGCATACCGACCCGGACTCGACCGGGCCGGCTACGGAATGTCCATCCAGCGCTGCATCCGTCTCCCCGGCCCGAAGGCTGGGGTTCAGGTTGCGTCGCGCCGGCTGGCACTCCGCGGGCTCACTTTTCTCACAGGCTCCGTTTTCAAGGATCGGAAGTGTCCCGGAGAGGCTCGAGGCCTCCCGGGCCGGCGCGCCCCGGACCGCTCCCGCGAACATGGTTCGCGAACTCGGCCTCAGGCACGTCGGAGAACCGCAGAGTTGACCACCCGGATCGCGGCCCCTCAACTTTTCGTCGAGGGATCGCGCGGAAGTCGTCTCCGCGGCCCGCCGCACCTTCCGGCGCGCGTCTCGGGGCGTCGCGGGACCTTCCGGTCCGCTTCGCGTCCGAGCACTTTCACGTGCCGTCCGGTGAGCGAGGGGCGGAAGATAAGAGATCGGACGGAGGCCGCACGGAAATTTGCAGGGAATCTCTCGAATCCTCGCGCGCGAAGCCGACAGGCGGGCCGTGGACCGGCTCCGGATCCCCTCCGTCTGCCTCATGGAGAACGCGGGCGCGGGCGCCGCGCGCCTTGCCCTTGGAATGCTGGAATCGACTGGGCTCCAGGGCGTCGTGGTGCTCGTGGCGGGGCCCGGCGGGAACGGGGGGGACGCGCTGGCGGCGGCGCGCCATCTGGCCGTGGCCGGACGTCGCGTGGGAATCGTCGCGGCGGACCCGCGCGGATGGGATTCCTACCGCGGGGATTCGGCGATCCAGGCCGCGATCTGCCGGGCGATGGAGCTTCCCGCGGTCGCTCCGGCTCCCGGCGGGCCCACCCGGGATGCGCTGACCGCGTTCGGACCGCCCGCGCTCGTCGTGGACGGGATGTTCGGCACCGGGCTCGATCGGGCGCCCGGTCCGCACGCCGCCGGGCTCATCGAGGCCGTGAACGGGTGTGGGGCGCCGGTCCTCGCGCTCGACGTGCCTTCCGGGCTCGACGCGGACCGCGGAGAGCCGCTCGGCGTCTGCGTGCGGGCCCGCGTCACCGCGACGTTCCTCGCGCCGAAGCTCGGCTTCGCGAACCCGGCATCGCGGGCGTGGACCGGCGACGTCGTCGTCGTGCCGATCGGAGCGCCGCTCGAGTGGCCGCCCGGTCGCGAGCCTCCGGGCTGACCGGGCCTGCTCTTCGAGGCGGCCTCGCGTTCAGAGGGTGTCGCGAGTGAACCTCGAGGGAGGGCCCTTCCGCGGAGCCTGCCGGCAAGGCGCGCGGACGAAGGCGACTCTACGGAGCGAGGCGTCGACGCCGTACAACGCAGCCGGGAGGCTTCGCGCACGGGCCGCGAAGCGGGCGCGCGACGTGCATCGCACCGCAACAGGCCTCCCGCAGACCCGAACCTCGCACGTCGCGTGACCGGCGCCGGGGTTCAGTTCGCGACACCCGCTCAGTCCCGGATCTCGATCCGCGTGCCCGCGGACATCCACTCGAAGATCCGCTCCACGTCCGCGTTCCTCATGCGCACGCAGCCGAGCGAGACGGCCTGGCCGATGGTGGTCTCGTCGTTCGTGCCGTGGATGCCGATGCCCTCGGCCTCCGGCGCGCCCGTGAACCCGATCCAGCGGGTCCCGAGCAGGTTCTCCGGGTGGCCGAACGGGATGCGGCGGCCGTTGATGTACCAGTCGGGGTCCTTCAGGCAGTCCTTGGCGGCGAACACTCCCACGGGCGTCTTCGCGTCGGCGCCGACGGCGACGGTGAACCGCTCGACGGGCGCGCCGCCGAGGAGCACGGCGAGTTCGAAGGACGACTTCCGCACGACCACGGAGAGCGGTTCCTTCGGGACGCGAAGCGTCTGCCCCGCACGGAGCTTCCGCGCGTCGGAGACTCCGTTCACCCACAGCACGAATCCCGGAGTGACGCTCACGCCGGCCTGCTTCCACGGACCTCGCGCCAGCGACCAGAGGTTCTCGCCGGGAGCCACCTTGTGACGCAGGAGCACGTCTGCCGGACCTGCGCCGCCCTTGACGAGGGTCTCGAAGAGCGCCTTCGACTTCGCGAACGCGCGGTCGCGCTCCTCGCGCGTGGCGGCGTCGCAGTCCCAGGCCGCGCCGAGCACGCGCCGCGCGAGGAGGCGGGCGTCGAGCCCCTGCGTGGTCGCGGAGTGCTGCTCGCCCAGCGCGAGCAGGCGGTCCGCCGCATCCATCGCCCGCGCGCGCACGGCCGCGTCGCCGCGCGCGCT
>JAJVHW010000028.1 GCA_022072415.1 Planctomycetota bacterium | reverse complement strand
CCGTCGCGGTCGGCCAGCGTGAGCCGCGCGGCGCCGTCGGTCGCGTCCGCGCCGTCGATCCGCTCGCCGATCGCGTCGGCGACGGCGGTGCGGACCCAGACGTCGGTGCGGACCCAGGCGACGAGGCGGCCCGCCGTCCGCGAGCCGTCGAGGGACCGCACGGGGACGGAGATCGCGTGGAACGGCGTCGTGCCGTCTCCCCCGGCGACGAGCACTCCGCTCGTCCACACGACCGGCCCCGCGCCGCGCAGCGCGGCGGCGACCGCCCCGGCCTGCGGAGGGTCCCCCGCGGCGGTGGTGACGATCTCCCCGTCGCCGTCGATCACGGCGAGGTCCGCGAAGTCGGCCACGAGCGGGAGCTTGTTCACGAGGAGATGGCGCCGGAGCGCCGCCACCCGGTCCGCGTCGCCGCGGTCGCCGATCCGTTCGCGGATGTAGCCGTCGGACGCGAAGTCCTCGCAGCGGCGCGTGAGGAGGCGCATCCCCGCGTCGAGCGCGTCGGCCCAGATCCGCCCCTGGAGCCCCATCCGCGCGTGGATCTCGGACTCGAGCGCGCGGCTCGCCGACGTGGACGTGATCGCGCCGCCGACCCCGAACGCGATCAGGCAGACCACGATGAACGTGAGGGCGAGCTTCCGCCGGACGTCCATCCAGTGCAGGGGGTCGCGCATCCGTCGTCCCGGCAAGGGTACGCAGTCGGCCGTCCCGCCGCCGTGACGGGCATCACGTCCACCCGCCTCCCCGCGGTAGACTCCGGCCCCGGGAGGCTTCGGATGGACCGGAAGTTCGGACGTGACAGCGTGGTCGCGCGGATCAGCCCGGACGGGGAGCTGTCGGCAGAGGAGGGGCCGATTCTCACGCCGGTCGGCGGCGAGCCGGAGTTCGCCCTCGCCGCGGAGAAGTACGAGGTGCTCGGCGAGATCGGGGCCGGCGGGATGGGCGAGGTGATGCTCGTCCACGACCGCGACCTCCGCCGCGAGGTGGCGATGAAGCTCCTCCGTCCGGAGCTCGCCGACAACGAGGCGCTCAAGCGGAAGTTCGTGGCCGAGGCGCAGGCGACGAGCCAGCTCGAGCACCCCGGCATCCCGCCGGTCCACGACATCGGCCTGACCCCGCAGGGCGCGCTCTACTTCACGATGAAGGTCGTCCGCGGGAAGACGCTCTCCCAGGTGCTCCGCGACCTCTTCATCGGCTCCCGCGAGGTCCGCCAGGTCTACAACCTGCACAAGCTCGCGTCGGTGCTCGAGGTCGTGGCGGAGACCGTCCACTTCGCGCACGAGAACGGGATCGTCCACCGCGACCTCAAGCCCGAGAACATCATGCTCGGCCAGTTCGGCGAGGTCCACGTGATGGACTGGGGCATCGCCAAGATCGACAACGCGTCCGAGGACGAGGCGGTGATCACGGGCGCCGACATCGTGCGGACCATCGAGACCGACGTGTCCCTCCGCACGCAGATCGGCACGGTGAAGGGCACGATCCCGTACATGAGCCCCGAGCAGGCGCGGGGCGACCCGCTGGACCGCCGGAGCGACGTGTACGCCCTCGGCGCGATCCTGTACGAGGCCCTCACGCTCCGCCCGGCGTACGAGGGGCAGGGCATCCCGCTCCTCCTGAAGGTGCGGAAGGGCGACCACCCCGACGTGGCGTCGCGGAACCCGCGGCGCCCCGTGCCGGACGCGCTGGCGGCCGTGTGCCGGAAGGCGATGTCCCTCGAACCGGGCGCGCGGTACGCGACCGCGCGGCAGTTCGCAGAGGCCCTGCGCACGTTCCTCGACGGCCGCGCCGACCGCGAGCGGCGGCGCAAGGAGGCGGAGGCGCTGTTCGTGCAGGGCAAGGAGGCGCTCGACCGCTACCGGTCGGCGCGCGCGCGGATCGGCGACGCCGAGGAGCGCGCGCGTTCGCTGGAGTCGGCCGTCAAGCCGTGGCAGTCCCTCGAGGAGAAGTCCGCGATGCTCGACGCGCGCGCGGCGAGCCGCGCGGTGCGCGAGGAAGCGTCGTCCGCGTTCGCCGACGCGACGGGCCTGTTCGGTTCCGCGCTCGTCGCCGACTCGGAGCACGCGGAGGCGCGAATCGCGCTCGCGGACCTCTGGCGCGAGCGTCTCGTCGAGGCGGAATCCCGCGGCGCGCGCGACGACGCCGCGTTCGCCCTCCGGATGATGCGGCGCTACGACGACGGGCGCCTCGCGGCGTTCATCGCGGGGAACGGGACTCTGGAACTCGGCAGTGAGCCCCAGGGCGCGTCGGTCACGGTCCAGCGGTTCGAGGAGCGCGACGGGCTCCTCGTCGCCGGGCCGGAGGATGCGCTCGGAACGACGCCGCTCGGACCCGTCTCGCTCCCGATGGGGAGCTACGTCTGCACGCTCCGCCGCGCGGGCTTCCGCGACACGACGTACCCGGTCCACGTCACGCGCAACCGCACGTGGCTCGGCAGCGTGCGCCTCCGGACCGAGCGGGAGATCGGCGGGGACTTCGTCCTCGTGCCCGGCGGACCGTTCCTGTTCGGAGAGGGGAAGGAGACCACGGTCGAGACCGTCGCCGACTTCGCGATCCAGCGCCACCCGGTCACGTTCGCGGAGTACGGCGAGTTCCTCGGCGCGATCGAGGCGTCGCGCGGCCGCGACGAGGCCGCGAAGCGCGTCCCGGGGACGGCGGCCGACGGGGCCTACATGACGCGCCGCGAGGACGGGACCTGGTGCGTCGTCGACGACCTCGTCACCGGGAAAGCCCTCGAGCGCTGCGCGCGCGACTTCGGCGCGGACTTCCAGTCGAGGGTCCCCGTGGTCGGCGTCTCGTGGGAGGACGCGACCGCGTACTGCGAGTGGAAGACGCGCACGACGGGCCGCCCGTGGCGCCTCCCGACGGAGCACGAGCGCGAGAAGGCCGGCCGCGGAGTGGACGGCCGCACGTTCCCCTGGGGCGAACTCGAGGACGCCTCGCTCGGGAAGTGCCGCGACTCCCGCGACGAGCCGGTGCAGCCCGAGCCGGTCGGTTCGTTCCCGCGCGCGGTCTCCGTGTACGGCATGGAGGACGCCGCCGGCCTCGCGTGGAACTGGACCGACACGCCCGTCGTCGGCACGTCCCGCGCCCGCGCGCTGAAGGGAGGCACGTGGTCCGCCCCGCCCGTGTCGATGCGCTGCGCCCGCCGCGCGTCCTACGAGCCCGCCGTGCGCCTGGCGACGAACGGCTTCCGCTGCGCGCGGGACCTGTAAGGCGTCGTCCCGAAACAAGTGACACACTTGGCCGCGATGCAGCGAGCCGGCTGCAAGGCGGGCGAGCGGCGCGAACTCAGCGGAGAGAGTTGCGGCGCGAGCCCAACGCCGCAGGCAGTTGAGAGGACTGCCCGTTGCATCGCAGTGCAGCTTGCTGGCGCGCGGCTTGCGCGTCCGGACCGCGGGATCCGCACGAACGGACCGCCGCAAGCCGCGTGACGAAGTGTGTCAGTTGTTTCGGGACGACGCCTGAGTCAGTCCGGGAGGTAGACGAACGTGCGGGCGACCGGGACGGCCGTCTTGGACCCTCCGTCCGCGCTCAGGTCGTTGTCCGTCCCGCCGAAGTAGTGGATGCGCCCGCCGATGGTGACGGCGGCTCCGTTGCGCACGCCGCGCACCGGGAAGGGAGCCTCGGACCACGAGTTGGCCTGCACGTCGTAGCGGTACGTCTCCACGGAGGCGATTCCGTGCGGCACCGCGGTGTTCCGGCCGCCCATGGAGTAGACGCCTCCGCCCACCGTCGCCGCGCGGTGTCCGCCCGGGAAGGAGACCGGCTGGCCGCCCTGCAGTCCGATCATGCCCGCGCGGGACGTCCATGTGTCCGTCACGGGGTTGTACGAGTCCACGGTCGTCGTCCCCGAGACGCCGTCGCTCCCGCCCATCACGAGGATGCGGTTGTTCGCGACGACCGCCGCCGCATCGACGCGACGATACGGGAGCGGCGCGCGCGGGAGCCACGCGTCGGTGACCGGATCGTAGGCCTCGACGGACCCGTCCGGTCCGCCGATCGCGTACACCTTCCCGAGGACCGCGACGACGCAGTGCCCCCGGCGCGCCTTGCTCATCGGCGCCCGGGACGTCCACGCGTTCGTCGAGGGGTCGTAGGCCTCCACCGACGCGAGTTCGGTTCCTGCGGGCAGCGTCACGCCGCCGACCGCGTAGAGGATCCCCTCGACCTCGGCCATGCCGTGGTCCTCGCGCGCGGTCGTCATGGACGCCCGGGCGGCCCAGAGGTCGCGCGTCGGATCGTAGCGCCAGTGCGTCGCGTACGACGCCGAAGCGTCTCCGCCTCCCGCGAGATGGACATAGCCGCCCGCGACGGCTCCGGCGATGCGGTTGCGCCGCCCGGGCATGTCGGTGCGGTGCGTCCACGACGGCAGGTACGCCTCGACCGATGCGGTCGGCGCCACGCCGTCGTGGCCTCCGATCGAGTAGAGGACGCCGTCGAGCGCCGCGGCGGAGGAGTAGGTGCGCTGCGCAGGCGGGAAGAACATGTACGTCTCGTCCCCGAAGTCCGGACTGTAGCTCGTCGCCACGTCCAGGATCGGCGGGTCGTACCCGGACAGGCAGAACACCTCGCGTTCGAGCACGGCGAGCGGGCTCGTGCGGAGGCGCCCGAGGTTCCCCACCTGCGGGAGCGCGGTCCACTCCGCCGACTGCGGGTCCAGGACGAGGAAGTGTTCGTAGTGCCCGTTCCCGTTCCCGCGGACGTAGAGGTTCCCGTCGAGCGCCGCCGCGCCGCCTCCGATGACGCCGCCCACGGGCAGGGACGGTCCCGCGGACCAGGTTCCAGATGCGAGGTCGAACACGGTCGTGCTCGTCGTCGGAAACCCGGTGTCGCCGAGGAAGGTCCGGTTCGTCACGCCGCTGAAGGCCCAGATCTTCCCGTCGAGCACGGCGACCTTCGCGTCCTCGCGCGGAACCGGCAGCGGGACGCCGGCGGACCACAGGCCGGTCGCGGGGTCGTAGACGGAGACGGACGCCACGAGGGCGCCGCCGTCGTGCCCGCCGATCGCGTAGAGCCGGCCGTCCGCCGCCGCGAGCGCGACGCCGTCGCGGGGGCCGGGGAGCGGCGCCTCCGGCGTCCACGCGTTCGCGTGTGGGTCGAACGATTCGACGCTCGAGAGCGCCCCGCCGTTGCGTCCGCCCGCGACCCAGATCTTCCCGTCGAGGACGGCGCACCCGAACCGCTCGCGGGGCGTGTTCATCGGCGCGCGCGCGGCCCACTTCCCGCGGACGAGGCCCGCCGGGGGCGTCGGTTCCGGTCCGAACGGAAGCACCGGCGAGATGGAGACGCTCGACGCGAACTGGAAGCTCCGGACGTCGGCCCGCACGCCGTCCGCGCTCTCCGCGGTCAGCACCATCGGGATCCCGCGCACCGACTCGAGAGTCATCAGGAACGCGCCGTCCGCGTTGGCGGTCACGGTCCGCTCGGTGGTGGACTCCACCGCGGCCGGGAGCTGCACGTCGGTGATCCCGATGCCGATGCCGTCCGACGTGCGGCGGAAGCCCGCGTAGAGGCTGATCTCGCCCAGCACCGGCACGTCGTAGGCCACGCGCACCGTGTACGCGCCGTCGCGCAGCGTGCGTCCCCCGTCCTGCGCCTCGATCATCAGGGCGACCACGCCGATCTCCCTGCCCGTGACCGCGGAGACGAACTCGTCCCGGTCCCCGGGAAGGCGCAGCGACCAGCGGAACGACGCCACTCCGAGGTCCGAGAGGTCGGGGACGCGCAGGAGGTCGTCACCGAAGTCGTCGGCGAAGGCGCCGTCGTCGAGTTCCACGCCGCGGACGGCGGTCGCGAGACGCACGGTCACGGTGGCGCCCGGAGACGGCGTGGTGCCGCCCGGCTCGAAGACCGTGCCCGACACCTGACCGGTGGCGAGCGACGGCTGCACGGTCCGCGCGGACAGGATCTCGACTCCGTCGTCCTCCGCCTCCTCCCCGGTGACGGTGCGCGAGATCGACGCGCCGTCCCCGATCGCCTGCACGACCTCGAGCGACTCGCCGGACAGCGCCGAGACCGGCACCTCGAACGTCCCGTCCGCGCCGGTCACCATCGCCCCCGCCCGCGTCAGCACCACCTGGCTCCGCAGCGCCACGGCGTCCTTGTCCGTCACCCGTCCGCGCACGCGGCGCTTCGGCGGCGCAGGAGGCTTGCCCTTCGCCGCGGTTGCCGATGCCGACTTCGCCGCGTACGCGCTCACGCCCGTCGCCGGGATGCGCGCCGGCTCCGACGACGACGGGCCGATCCGGTCCGTCTCGTCGTCGTACGCGCCCGCGCCCGCCTGCTCGATCCACGCCGCGCCGTCCCACCAGAGCAGGCGGATGTCGGACTCCGACAGCGGAGCCCGGTCGGCCCACGACGGGCGGGAGAGCGTCATCGTCGGCGCGTTCGCCGCCGCGAACTCCGCGTCCGACGACGCCGAGAGTTCCGCCGCGGCGATGTACGTGTAGGCGTCGGGCAGCGGCGCCGGAAGCAGCACGCCCAGCCCGAGCGGAGTGAACCGCACCCCCGGGAGATCCGCCGCAACCGCGCCCGCGGGCACCGACAGCGTGCCTGACGGCGCGCCGTCCGCCCCCGGCGAGTCGATGGTCGCGCCCGCCGGCGGGATCGTCCGCCCCTGCCCGCGCTCCTCCTCGACGAACACCACCGCCTGCGACTCCCCGTCGTCCCCCGCCGTCACCCGCGAGAACCCCGGGTCCGTGAACCCCGACGGAGACCCGAACACCGCCGACATGTCGATCGCGCCGAGCGCCGACGCGTCCGTGACCTCGACCTCCGCGGTCAGCGTCCCCGACGGCGACACGGTCCGGTCCGCGTCGAGCACGGTCACGCCGGGGGCCCCCGCGCCGCCGGGGAACGTCCCCGTGGCCGGCCGCAGCAGCACGTTCCCGAGCGCGTGGGTCACCTCGAACACCTGCGCCGTGACGACGGCGCGCATCGGCTGCCCCTTCTTCCACTCGAGGGCGCCGCGCTTCCTCGACAGCTCATGCCGCGTCGCGATGCTCCGCCCGCCCACGTCGATCGAGAACGGGACGTGCTCGAGCAAGTCCCCGACCTCGATCCCCTTCGCCTTCACGGTGAACTTCCCCGACTTCAGCGTCAGCGTGAACGACTGCACCCCGGTTGCCCCCGCAGCCGCCTTCCACGTGATCTTCTTCGGCGTGCGCACGAACTCCCCGGACGGAAGCGTCTGCGCGTGCTCCCCCAGGCGGACGGTGACGGCGACCGGGTCGGCGAGACCCGCCGCGTCCGCGATCGAACCCGTGACCGTCGCCTGGTCCAGCGACGGACCCTTCTCCTTCACCACGATCGACGTCCACGACGCGCCCTCGGCGAACGCGGCGGGGGTGAGCGCGGCCCCCGCGGAGATCGCGACCGCCGTGGACAGCGAGAGCATGCAGAACGTGACGCGGCGGCTCATCGACGACTCCTGTTCGGATGCGCCCGCACGGAAGAGCGGAGCGCGTGCTTCGCCGTTTCACCGGCCGGACGATTCACTCAACGTGGTACTCCGCCACGCCGCGCAGCACGGCGCCGGACGCGGACCGTCCGCCGAACACGAAGATCGAGCCGTCCAGCGAGACCGCCGCCGCTCCCGAGCGGGCGATGGACAGGGGGAACCCGGGCGTCCACGCGTTCACGCCGGGATCGTACACCTCGGTCGATCCCGTCGGCGCGCCCGACGAGCCGGCGATCGCGTGCAGGCGGCCTCCGGCCTCCGCGAGCCCGAACCGGGAACGCGCCGTGGCCATCGACGCGCGGGGTGACCAGAGCCCGGTCGCCGGGTCGAACAGCTCCGCGGTCGCCGTCTCCGCTCCCGACTCGCCGCCCGCGACGAAGAACTTCCCGTTCAGCGCCGCAGCAGCCGCGCGGGACCGCGGCATGGACATGGGCGCGAGGTCGGTCCATGCGCCGGTCGCCGGATCGAACACCTCCGCGGACGCATCGCCGCCGCCGGCGACGTAGATCTTCCCGCCGACGACCGCGGCGGCGGGCCCGACGCGCGCTCGCCCCATCGGTGGTCCGGCCGACCATGCGTCCTCCGACGGACTGTAGACCTCGACGCTCGCGAGCGGCGCCGCCCCGAATCCGCCGATCGCCCAGATGCGGCCGTCCGCCGCCACGACGGCGTGATCCCTGCGCGCGGCGGCCATCTGCGCCTTCGTGCGCCAGAAGTCGCTCGCGACGTCGTACACCTCGAGGGTCCGGACAGCCTGCGATCCCGAGTCGCCGCCCGCGACGTAGACCCGTCCGCCGAGGACCGCCGCCCCCGCGCCGGTGCGCGCCGTCGGCATCGGCGCCTGCGGCACCCACGCAGGGCGCCACGCGAAGCACAGCGTCCCGCTGAACTGCCCGGACAAGGGGCCGGCCCCCCCCATCAGGTAGACCACGCCGCCGAACTCCGCGACCGCAGGACCGTGGACCTCGTTCCCGGCCGGATACTCGGGGCCGGAACCCCAGGAGGCCGCGACCGGGTCCCAGACCGCCGTCTCGACGCCCCACGGGTAGTCCTCGGTCGTGACGACGAAGTGCTCGCCGTTCAGGGGGGTCACGGAGGACCGGTAGCCGTGTGCCTCGCGGGGCTGCGCCGGATCGAACGCGCGGTTCCCGGGCGGCGGCGGGAGCTGGGTCCACAGCGCCGATGCGGTGTCGAGAAGGTGCGCGTGCAGCGCGCTCGTCCGGTCGAGCCGACCGACGACGAGCGCCCCCGTCCCCGTGGACGACGCGCCGCCGCCGAGACCGGAGTACGTCGCGGTCGGCATCGTCGGCCCGGCGGACCACGTATCGGCCGCCGGGTCGTAGACGAGCACCGAATCCAGGAACGGGGGGCCCTCCCCGCCATGGACGTGGATCCGCCCGCCGACCGTGCACGCCGCCGCTCCGACGCGGACCTGCGGCATGGCCGCGCGGGGCGACCACAGGTTCGCGGCCGGGTCGTAAGCGTCCATCGACGCGAGCCCGCCGATCGCGGGGTCGTACCCGCCGATCGCGTAGAGCTTCCCGCCGGAGGACGCATAGGCCGCGTGGTACCCGGACCCGTCGCGTTGCGAGGGGTTGGTCGCATGGGTCGCCCAGGCGCCCGACACGGGATCGTACGACTCGAGCGGGTCGCGGGAATCCGATCCGCCGATCACGTAGATCCTGCCGCCGATCGCCGCCGCTCTCGCGCCGAAGCGCGGCGTCGGGAGCGGCGGGACGTTGTTCCATCCGTGGGCCACGCCGGGCGGCGTGGCGGGCGGGCCGCCCGGGAACGCCAGGTCCACCGTGGCGACGGTTCCGAACCGGAACGGCTCCGGCGCGGTGGACCGGGACGCCGTGGCGGCGATGGCGATCATCGGCAGACCGTCGATCGCGGCGACGAGCGACTGGAACCGTCCCGAAGCGTCGGTCGTCATCGTCCGGAGCGGCGCGGGGGCGACCGCGGCGGGGAGTTGCAGCGACGTGAGGACCGGGATCGATCCGTCGATCTTCACGCGGAACCCCGCGTAGAGGCTCACCTCGCCGAGCACGGGGACGTCGTAGGACGTGCGGAGCGTGTACGCGCCCGCGCCGGGGTCGCGCCCCGCGAGCACCGCCTCGATGAGGAGCAGCGCCGGGGTGATGTCGGAGCCCGTCACGGCCGACCGGAAGTCCGCAGGGTCCCCGGGGATCGACAGGTCCCAGCGGAAGCTCCGCACGCCGAGATCGGAGAGATCGGGGACGGACAGGACGTCGTCGAGCGGATCGTCGGGCGTGCCGCCGTCGTCGAGGCGGAGACCGCGGAGCGCGCTCGAGACGGAGAGCGTCACGGACGCGCCCGGGACCGGGGTCCCTCCGCCGGGCTCGTACACGGTTCCCGAGACGAGCCCGAGGTCGTACTCCTCGATCTGCGCCGACTGCGCGACGACGTCGATCCCGACCTCGGCGTCCTCCCGGGTGACCGACGTCGCCGCGGAGGCGCCGGTTCCGATCGCCTGGACGACCTCGAGCGAGTCTCCGGTCAGGGCGGAGACCGGCACCTCGAATGCCCCGTCGGCCCCGGTCACCATCGCGCCGGCGCGGGTCAGCACCACCTGGTTCCGCAGCGGGAACCCGTCCTTGTCCCTCACCACGCCGCGCGCCCGCTTCGGCGGCGCGGCGGGCGGCTTCCGCTTCGCGTCGGCCGAGCCGGATCCGATGGCGGCCGCGTACGCCGCGAACCCCGTCCGAGGGATCCGGGCGGGGGCCGACGGGGCGGGGCCGATCCGGTCGGCCGCGGCGTCGTGGACGCCACCGCCCTCCTGCTCCTCCCATGCGTCGCCGCTCCACCACAGCAGACGGATGTCCGCATCCGCGAGCGACTCCGGCTCGATCCACGCCGGGCGGGAAAGCGTCATCGTCGGCGCGTTCGCCGCGGCGAACTCCTCGTCGCGGTCGGCCGCGAGTTCCGCGCCGGCGATCAGGACGTATCCCCCGGGCATCGGGGCGGGGAGCGACGCGCCGAGCGCGAGCGGCGTGAAGCGCACGCCGGGAAGGGCCGAGGCGACCGCCCCCGCCGGGACCGTGAGCGTGCCCGACGGCGCGCCGTCGGTCCCCGGCGCGTCGATCGTCGTCCCGGACGGGGGGATCGTGCGCGCGGACCCCCGCTCCTTCTCGAGGAACACCACCGCCTGCGACTCGCCGTCGTCCCCTGCCGTCACGCGCGAGAGCGGTGGCGCCGTGAAGCCGGACGCGGTCCCGAACACGGCTCCCATGTCGAGCGCGTCCAGCACGGACGGGTCCCTGAATTCGACCTCGGCCAGGAGAGTGCCGTCGCTGCCGACGCGCGCGTCGGCGTCGATGACGCGCACCACTTCGCTGCCTGCGCTTCCCGAGAACACGAGCTGTGCCGCGGGAACGAGCAGCACGTTCCCGAGCGCGTGGGTCACCTCGAACACCTGCGCCGTGACGACGGCGCGCATCGGCTGCCCCTTCTTCCACTCGAGGGCGCCGCGCTTCCTCGACAGCTCATGCCGCGTCGCGATGCTCCGCCCGCCCACGTCGATCGAGAACGGGACGTGCTCGAGCAAGTCCCCGACCTCGATCCCCTTCGCCTTCACGGTGAACTTCCCCGACTTCAGCGTCAGCGTGAACGACTGCACCCCGGTTGCCCCCGCAGCCGCCTTCCACGTGATCTTCTTCGGCGTGCGCACGAACTCCCCGGACGGAAGCGTCTGCGCGTGCTCCCCCAGGCGGACGGTGACGGCGACCGGGTCGGCGAGACCCGCCGCGTCCGCGATCGAACCCGTGACCGTCGCCTGGTCCAGCGACGGACCCTTCTCCTTCACCACGATCGACGTCCACGACGCGCCCTCGGCGAAGACCGCGGCAGGGGACGCGACGACCGCCGAGGAGGCGACCGAGGACGCGAGCACAGCGGCGCGCAGCGCGCGAGCGGACATGGGAGCCTCTCCGTCGGACCGTAGCCCGTACTTCGCGGGATACTATCCAGCCCGGAGAGCGGGGCGCCATCGCCGATGTTTCATGAATCCCGGGGACCGTCGCTCCGCGCCCCCGTCCTGCGAATGAAACGTCGCGTCGAACCGGGGGCGGCGGCGAACCTCCCGGCGTGGGAAGCCACGACACGTTCAGCCTGCTCGCCGACGCCAGGGGCGGCGATGCGTCCGCCCGGAGCGAACTGCTCGACGCGCTCCGCGCGCGTCTGGTGCTCTGGTGCGCTTCGCGCATGTCGCCGGCCCTCCGGGCGAAGATCGAGCCGGAGGATCTGGCGCAGGAGACGCTGATCGCGATCCACCGCGACCTCGACGGGTTCGACGGACGCGAGCGCGCCGCGTTCTACGCATGGGTCTTCCGCATCGCGGAGAACCGGATCCGCGACGCGGCCGACCGCGCGGGGGCCGACAAGCGGCGGGAGCGCGAGATCCCGCGGCCTCCCGTCACGACGCCGGGCACGTCGGCCGCGCGGCGCGAGGCCGTGCAGCGCCTCTCCGACGCCATCGGCCGCCTGCCGGAGGACCACCGCCGCGTGGTCTGCATGCGCCGGTTCGAGGAGAAGTCCTACGAGGAGATCGCCGCCGCGCTCGGACGCACGGAGACCGCGGCGAGGGTCCTCTACTGCCGCGCCCTGAAGTCGCTCCGCGCGGAGCTCGGGGAGGAATCGTGAAACGGTCCGGCGGGACTTCCGCCTTCGGGGACAGGATGAGCGACGAACGGCGCGATCTCCTGCTCGCCCGCGCGGTGGAGGCCGCGGAACGCCACCGCACCTCCGGCGGGGCGGCGCCGGACGAGCATCCGTCGGTCCTCGGCGCGCCGGACGAGGTGCTGACCGACCTGGCGGAGATCCTCGAGGTCGAGGCGGCGATCGACCACGTGATCGAGCCGCGGACGGGCGCGCGGCTTCCCCGCCGGCTGGGCGGATGGACGCTGGTCGCTGAGGCCGGCCGCGGCGCCGCGGGCGTCGTCTACGAGGCGATCCGGCGGTCCGACCGCCGCCGCGTGGCGCTGAAGGTCCTCCGCGCGGGGGTCGAGCACGACGCCGTCGCGCGGGAGCGGTTCCGCCGCGAGGCGACGGCGTGCGCGTCGGTGCGGCATCCCAATCTCGTCGGGTTCGTGGAGGCGGGCGAGGCCGACGGGCTCTCGTGCGTCGCGATGGACTTCGTCGAGGGGACGACGCTCCGCGCGGCCGCGAGGGCGCGGACGCTTCCCGGCCCCGCGGACCTCGTGCGCCGGTTCGCCGAGGTCGCGGACGCGCTCGACGCGCTGCACCGCGCCGGAATCGTCCATCGCGACGTGAAGCCGTCGAACCTCGTCGTCGCGGCGGACGGGCGCTTCGTCCTGATGGACCTGGGTCTCGCCCACCTTGCCGACGCGGACCGGCTGACCCAGCCGGGGGACGTCGTCGGAACGCCGCTCTACATGGCGCCGGAGCGCCTCCGCGGCGCGGGCGAGGCCGACGCGCGGAGCGACGTGTGGGGCCTCGGCGCCACGATCTGGGAGACCGTCGCCGGCCGCCCGCTGTTCGACGCGACCGACTTCGCGTCGCTCCGGAGGCGCCTCCTCACGGAAGACCCGCCGACGCTCGACGCGGTCGCGCCGCAGTTCCCCGCGGCGTTCCGCGCAGCGGTGATGAAGTCCCTGGCCCGCGCCCCGGAAGCGCGCCACCCGACGGCGGCGGCGTTCCGGGACGCGATGCTCGGCTGAGTCAGGCGTCGTCCCGAAACAAGTGACACACTTGGCCGCGATGCAGCGAGTCGGCTGCAAGGCGGGCGAGCGGCGCCAACTCAACGGAGGGAGTTGCGGCGCGAGCCCAACGCAGCAGCAGGCCGCTGCATTGCGGCAGCTTGCTGGCGTGCGGGTTGCGAACCGTTCGTGCAGGGATGTCCGGCGACGGACGTCGCAACCCGCATGACGAAGTGTGTCAGTTGTTTCGGGACGACGCCTCAGTTCTGGACGGCGGGGTACCGCGTCGTGCCCCACTCGTTGTTCGTGTAGGTGTTCGAATCCTCGGAGAACTGGCTCTCGTGGTCCACGTCGCCGCTCTTCGACGCGACGTTGTCGTGGATGTCGTTGCGCGTGGAGGTCGCGTAGACGCCGATCGTGCCGGCCTTCTTGACCTTGTTCCCGCCGCACTCGTGGCCGCCGTCGCCCGTCAGCTCGATCCCGACCTCCGCCGGCTTCTTGATCTCGTTGAAGAGGATCGTGTTCGAGAGGCCGTCCGCGATGATCCCGACGGTGCCTCCGGAGATGCGGTTGTTCTGCACGATGGTGTCCTCGAACCCGCCGCGGATCCTCACTCCGGTGCCGCAGTCCGTGACCACGTTGTCCTCGAAGACTGCGTCCGACGCCCAGAGGTCCGCAGCGTAGCTGGCGCAGTTCTTGAACGACGAGCTCCGGACCTCGACGCCGAAGGACTCGCTGGCGTACCCCAGCGCAAGCCCCCAGCTGCAGCCGATGAACTTGCAGTCGTCGATGACGTACCCGTCCGTGTCGCGGTCCTCGATCCCCGAGTCGCTCGCGTTCTTGAACGTGCACTTCCGGGCGGTGAAGTCCGAGCATCCGAGCAGGTTGATCCCGTCGTTCGACGAGTTCTGGAACGTGACGCCCTCGATGGTCAGCCCTGCGACGTCCTCGGCCTGGAAGCAGCTCGCCTCGCCGAACCCGTCGATCTTCACCTTGCCCTTCGCGCGGATCGTGATGTTCGCGCGCTCCGACAGGTAGAAGCCGTCGCCCTCCCGCACCGTCCTCGCGTCGTACCTGCCCTTCTTCACCTCGATGACGTCGCCGTCGGCGGCGCCGTCGAGGGCGGCCTGCAGCTCCTCGGCCGTCGTGACCACGATCGTCTCGGCGCGCGCCGCGGGTGCGGCGACGAACAGGGTTGCGGCGAATGCGGCAGCAGCGAGTTGCTTCACGGGAGTCTCCTGGGTTCGGGAAGGCCGGGAGGCTACCGCCGCGCGTGACGCGAGTCACGTCCGCCCCGTCGTTCCGCGGGCCCGGGGTCCCGGCCGGCCGGCCCGCGCGGTACGCTCCCCCCCGTGGCCGCGCCGCGCGTCCTGCGCACCGAACCCGCCGCCCGTCCCGCAGCGGACGAGGCCGACGCGCTCGCCGAACGCCTCTCCGCGTTCCCGCTCTACCAGAAACTCCCGCGCGGGGAGGTCCGCCGGCTGGCGGCCGGCGCCCGCACGCGGGGACTGCCGCGGGGGACCGTGCTGTTCCGCGAGGGCGACGAGGTGCGCGCGTCGTTCGCCGTGCTCTCCGGATCCGTGCGCGTGGTGCGCATCTTCGCCGACGGCCGGGAGCACATGCTCCACCAGCTCTCCGCGGGGCACACGCTCGCCGAGGCGGCGGTCCTCACGCTCCGGCGCTATCCCGCGACGGCGATCGTGACCCACGACGCGGTGATCGCCGAGATCCCCGCCTCCGCCCTGCTCCGCCTCGTCGCCGAGAGCCCCGACGCGCCGCGCGCGATGATCGCGTCGCTCTCGTCGTGGCTGCTGCGGATGCTGGAGCGCGTGGAGGAACTGTCCGTGCTCGGCGCCGACGCGCGGCTCGCGCGCTATCTGCTCCGGCTCCCGTCGCAGCCGGACGGCGAAGGCTTCGCCGTGCGGCTGCCGCTCCGGAAGAAGGACGTGGCGACGCATCTCTGCATCACGCCGGAGACGCTGTCGCGCACGTTCCGCCGGTGGGCCGACGAGGGGATCGTCGAGATCACGGGGGCCGACGTGCGCATCGCGTCGCCTTCGGCGCTCGTCGCGATCGCGGACGGCTCCGACGACGGAACGGAGGACGGCGGCCCGCAGGTGTGACGCGGGTCGCTTCGCGCGCCCCCCGCGGTTGACCGAGGTCAAGGCGCCCCCGCCGCACGCGGACGAGACTGCGCGCCATGGGCAAGCTCGCCGCGTTCGAGATGCACGCCGTGAAGGAGCCGCTCCGCCGCGTCGAGCGCGAGGTCGCGCCGCCGGCCGCGGGGAACGTCGTCGTGCGCGTGGCCGGGTGCGGCGTGTGCCACACCGACGTCTCGTTCTGGCACGACGGCGTCCGCACGCGCCACGCGCTGCCGCTCGTCCTCGGGCACGAGATCAGCGGCGTGGTCGAGGACGCGTCGCGGGACGCGGAGCATCTGCGGGGACAGGCGGTCATCGTCCCCGCCGTGATCCCGTGCGGCCGCTGCGACGCGTGCCGCGACGGGCGCGGGAACATCTGCCCGAAGCAGATCTTCCCGGGGAACGACATCCACGGCGGCTTCGCGACCCACGTGGAGGTCCCCGCGCACGGGCTCTGCGTCGTGCCGGGCTTCACCGGCGACGCGGACGCGCCGCTCGCGCGGAGCGGCGTGTCGCTCCGCGAGCTCTCCGTGCTCGCCGACGCGATCTCCACGCCGTGGCAGTCGATCACCCGGAGCGGGCTCCGCGCCGGCGACGTCGCGGTGTTCGTCGGCGCGGGCGGCGTCGGCGGCTTCGGGGTTCAGCTTGCCGCGGCGCTCGGCGCGCGCGTGGCGGCGCTCGACGTGGACGACGGACGGCTCGCCGCGGTGCGCGAGCACGGCGCCGCGTGCGCGGTGAACGTGCGCGGGAAGTCGGCGAAGGACGTGCGGAAGGAGCTCTCCGCCTGGGCCGCGTCGGCCGGCGCCCCCGCGACGCGGTGGAAGATCTTCGAGACGAGCGGCACCGCCGCCGGGCAGGAGACGGCCTTCGCGCTGCTCAATCACGGCGCCTACCTCGGCATCGTGGGCTTCACGATGGACACGGTCTCCGTGCGGCTCTCGAACCTGATGGCCTTCGACGCCCGCGCCGAAGGGACGTGGGGCTGCGTCCCCGACCTCTACCCCTCGGCGCTCGACCTCTGCCTCGACGGGCGCGTGCGGATCGCGCCGTTCGTCGAGCGGCACCCGCTCGCGTCGGTGAACGACGTCCTCGCCGCCGCGGTGCGCCACGAGCTGAAGCGCCGCCCCGTGCTCGTCCCCTGAACCGGAGGATCCCATGACGTTCGCCTGGAAGGACCACGACCTCGACTCCCGCGCCGCCGAGCGCGGGAACGGCCGCGTGCTCTACGAGAAGCGCCCCGTCCGCGGGCCCCGCGGCGACGCGGTGGACGGCCTCTTCAACGCGTGGATCACCCTCGACAACCCCGCGCAGCTCAACAGCTACGAGACGGAGATGGTGAAGGACGTGATCCTCGGCTTCCGCCGCGCGGGCAACGAGCGCGACGTGGTCGCCGTGATCTTCACCGGCTCCGGAACCCGCGCCTTCTGCACCGGCGGGAACACCCGCGAGTACGCGCAGTACTACGCCGGGCGCCCGGAGGAGTACCGGCAGTACATGCGGCTCTTCAACGACATGGTCACGTCGATCCTGATGTGCGACAAGCCGGTCGTCAACCGCGTGAACGGGATGCGGATCGCGGGCGGGCAGGAGATCGGGATGGCCTGCGACTTCACCGTCGCGAGCGACCTCGCCACGTTCGGGCAGGCGGGCCCGAGGCACGGCAGCGCGCCGGACGGCGGCGCGACCGACTTCCTCCCGCTCTTCACGGGGATCGAGCGCGCGATGCAGAGCCTGACGCTCTGCGAGCCGTGGACGTCCTACCAGGCCCTCGCGTACGGTCTCGTGACCGACGTCGTCCCGGTGCTGAAGCACGACGGACGCTTCGTCCCGAACCCCCTCGTCGTCACCGACCGCTGGATCGACGAGCGCGGGCGGCCCGTCTACGGCGCGTGGAAGTCCGGCGCGGCGAAGGACGAGGGGAAGCGCGTCCTCGAGTCGGGCGCGATCGACCTCGCGCCGCTCGACGCCGCGGTGGACGCGCTGATCGCGAAGCTGCTCCTGACGTTCCCCGGCTGCACCCTGAAGACGATCGAGAGCGTGCGGAAGCACAAGCTCGCGCACTGGGACCGGAACCGGGAGCAGAACCGCGCGTGGCTCGGCCTCAACATGATGACGGAGGCGCAGGCCGGCTTCCGCGCGTTCGACGAAGGCCCGAAGGGGAAGCGCGAGATCGACTTCGTGGACCTCCGCCGGCGCCTCGCGCGCGGCGAGACGTGGGGCCGCGAGCTGATCGACGCCGTGCAGCCCCGCGCCGACGGCGGAGCGAAGGGATGAGCGGCGCGAAGGTCCGCAGCGAAGCGGCGCACGGCGGGCGGAGCGTCCGCGTCGTCCTCTCCGCCGGGAAGGGCAACGTGCTCGACGCGGAGGTGTCGGCCGCGCTCTGCGAGGCGCTCGTCGCCGCCGGGTGCGACGGCTCGATCCGCGCGATCGCCCTCACCGCCGAGGGGCCCCACTTCAGCTTCGGCGCGTCGGTGCCGGAGCACGTCCCCGGGAAAGCCGAGCCGCTCCTCCGGGCGCTCGGCGATGCGGTGCGCGCGATCCTCCGCTCGCCGGTGCCGGTGGTCGCCGCGGTGCGCGGCGCATGCCTCGGCGGCGGGCTCGAGGTCGTCCTCCCCTGCCACCGCGTGATCGCGGCGCCCGACGCGAAGCTCGGACTCCCGGAGGTCACGCTGGGGATGTTCGCCCCCGCCGGAACGGCGCTCCTCCCCGAGCGCGTGGGCCGCGGCCTCGCCGAGGAGATGCTCCTCACGGGCCGCGTCCTCTCGGGCCTCGAGGCGAAGGCCGCCGGACTCGCCGACGACACCGACGCGGACCCCGACGCCGCGGCCGCGCAGTGGATCGAGCGGAAGCTCGTCCCGCTGAGCGCCACTGCCGTCCGCCACGCCGCGTCGGCCGCGCGGCATGCGTACGCCGCCCGGGCGGAGGCCGAGATGACCCGCCTCGAGCACACGTTCCTCCACGACACGATGCGGACCCCCGACGCCCTCGAGGGCGTCGCGTCCTTCCTCGAGAAGCGCGCGCCCCGCTGGGCCGCAGAGGAGAGCCGCTCATGACCACGCAGCGCACGACGGCGGAGATCACGGCCGCATGCGAGGAGATGTACTACGACCTCTCGTTCGCCGCGCCGAGGCGGTGGAAGGACGCGTCCCCGGACCGGAAGGTCGCGGGATACCTCCCCGTCTTCTGCCCCCGCGAGGTGGTCCACGCCGCCGGGATGCTGCCTCTCGGCATCTCCGGCGCGGGCGACTGGCTCGAGGTGATCCGGGGCGACGCCTACTACCAGAGCTATCTCTGCCACATCCCGCGGAGCACCGTCGAGCTCGCGCTCTCCGGGCGCCTGGACTTCGTGGACGCGATGCTCTTCCCGTCCACGTGCGACGTGATCCGGAACCTCTCCGGCATGTGGCAGATGCTGAAGCCCGGGTGCGTCGTCCGCTACGTGGACGTCCCGCAGAACTACGATCCGGAGATCGGCGGGCGGTTCTGGCAGGGCGAGCTCCGCGGCGTCGCGGAGGCTCTCTCGCCCCTCTCGGGGATCGAGGTCACGGACGAGCGCCTCGCCGCGTCGATCCGCGCGTACGACGAGAACCGCGCGGCGATCGACGCGATGTACGCGCTCCGCCGCGACCGGCCCGAGCGCGCGCCGACGTCGGAGGTGTACCTCGTCCTCCGGGCCGCGAACGTGCTCCCCGTCGGGGAGCACACGGCCCTCGTCCGCGAGTACGTCGCGGCCGCGGAGGCGACGCCGCGGAAGTCCATCGACGCGAGCCGGGTCGTGGTCGTCGGCGCCTTCTGCGAGCAGCCGCCGCTCGGGCTCATCAAGACGATCGAGCGGTCCGGCTGCTTCGTGGTGGACGACGACTTCCTCCTCGTGAACCGCTGGTACACGGCGCCCGTCGCCGGGGCGTCCGGCGGGCGCGGCGCCTTCGCCGACCTCGCCTCCGCGTTCGTCCGGAGCACCACCCCCACCGCCACGATGTACTCGCCGAAGTCGGGCCGCGGGCGGCCGCTGATCGACCGCGTCCGCGCGGCGAGGGCCGAGGGGGTCATCTTCGCCGCGCCGTCGTTCTGCACGCCGGCGCTCCTCGACCAGCCGATGCTCTCCGACGCGCTCGACGCGGCGGGGATCCCGTGGACCGCCTTCAAGTACGCGGAGAACACCGGGCAGTTCCAGCCCATCCGCGAGCAGACCGGAACGTTCGCCGACACCATGAAGCTCTGGGAGGCCGCATGACGACCGCAGCGCCCGTCCGGAAGGACCGCGCGATGGAGCTCCAGAAGGAGCTGATCGCGTCCTACTTCACCCGCCTCTCCCGCGCGCCGCAGACCGGCGCGAAGACGGTGGCGACGTTCGTGCCCGGGAACCTGTCGGAGCTCCTCCAGTGCTTCGACGCGGTCCCCGTGCTCCCGGAGATCAACGCGCTCCAGTCGGGGATGCGGAAGCTCTCGGGGAACTACATCTCCGAGGCCGAGCGCCGCGGGCACTCCGAGGACGTCTGCACGTACGTGAAGTGCGACCTCGGCATGTTCGACGCGGGGAACGTGGGCCCGACGGGCGAGAAGCTCCCCGTGCCGGACCTGCTCCTCCTCTCCTACACCGGCTGCTTCACCTTCATGAAGTGGTTCGAGCTGCTCCGCGAGAAGCTCGACCGGCCGTCGGTGATGCTCCACGTCCCCTACCAGGGCCAGGGCAAGGCGACGCCGGAGATGCGGCGCTACATCGTCGAGCAGCTCGAGCGCGTGGTGATCCCCGAGCTGGAGAAGCTGACCGGCGTGAAGTTCGACGTCGACCGGCTCCGCGAGAAGCTCGCGCTGTCGGTGAAGGCCGAGGACGACCTCGTCGCGGTGTGGGAGTCGGCGAAGAACCGCCCCTCGCCGATCGACGGCTACTTCGGCGGCGTCTACTACATCGGCCCGATCTTCACGGCCTTCCGCGGGACGCAGGAGGGCTGCGACTACTACTCCGTCCTACGCGAGGAGACGATGCAGCGCGTCCGCGAGGGCCGCGGCCCGGTGACGCCCGACGGCGAGATGAGCGAGGAGAAGTTCCGCCTCGTGGTCGAGGGGCCGCCCAACTGGACCCACTTCCGCGAGTTCTGGAAGATGTTCAGCGACGAGGGCGCGGTCGCCGTCGCGAGCACGTACACGAAGGTCGGCGGCCTGTACGACCGCGGCTTCCGGCACGACCCGAAGGACCCGCTCGGCACGCTCGCCGACTACTGCCTCGGCTGCTACACGAACCACTCGCTCCCCGACCGCGTGGACCTGATCTCGAAGTACGTCGAGGAGTACGAGGCCGACGGCTTCCTCATCAACTCGGTGAAGTCCTGCGCGAGCTTCAGCGCCGGGCAGCTCCTGATCCTCCGCGAGGTGGAGAAGCGCACGGGCCGCACGGGGGGCTTCATCGAGAGCGACCTCGTGGACCCGCGCTACTTCAGCGCGGCGAACATCAAGAACCGGATCGAGAGCTACCTGCAGATGGTCGACCAGAAGCGCGCGGCCGCGGCGGGAGCGGCGTCATGAGGTGCTTCACCGGAGTGGACCTCGGCTCGACCACGTCGAAGGCGGTCGTGCTCGACGAGCGCGGCGAGACGATCGGGCGCGGGATCACGAACAGCCGCTCGAACTACGAGATGGCGTCGCAGGTCGCGCGCACGGAGGCGTTCGTCAACGCCAAGTTCACGCTCTTCCGCCGCGCGCTCTCGGCGCGGGGCGGGTCCCTCGGGCTCGCCGAGGCGCTGGAGCGGTCCTTCCGCCAGGAGCAGTACCTCGCGCAGCTCCGGCTGCTCGAGCGCTGCGCGCGGAGCGAGCTCGACGGGGCGCGGTACGACGCCGTCCGCGCGGGCGCGTCGAAGCGCCTCGACGCCGTGTTCGCGGGCATGCACGAGGACGCGCCGCTCTGGTTCCTCCCCGGCGCGAACCGGAAGTCGGACTTCTTCCGCGACCTCGCGGGCACGTCCTGGCAGGTCCGCGCGGAGCGGGTCGCCGGCCCCGGCGACGGAGGCATCGCGCTGCTCATGGCGCTCTACGACAAGGCGATCCTGCGCGTGGAGAACGAGGCCGTCGAGCTCGGCTTCGACGCGAACATCGATCCGGCCCTCGACCGCGTGCTCGCCTCGGCGAGCAGCGACCGAGACGCCTGCCGCGCGGCGGCCGAGGAGGCCCGCGCGACGGTGCTGGAGGACGTCCGCTCCGTCGGCACCGGCTACGGCCGCGCCCGGCTCCCGTTCCCGAAGGACCGGATCCGCAGCGAGATCCTCTGCCACGGCCTCGGCGCCCACGCGATGTTCCCCGCGACGCGCACCGTGCTCGACATCGGCGGACAGGACACGAAGGCGATCCAGGTGGACCCGGAGGGGATCGTCTCCTCGTTCCAGATGAACGACCGCTGCGCCGCGGGGTGCGGGCGCTACCTCGGGTACATCGCCGACGAGATGAACCTCGGGCTCCACGAGCTCGGGCCGCTCGCGCAGCGGGCGACGCGCACGGTGCGGATCTCGTCCACCTGCACCGTCTTCGCGGGCGCGGAGCTCCGGGAGCGCCTGACGCTCGGCGAGAAGCGCGAGGACATCCTCTCCGGCCTCCACCGCTCCATCATCCTCCGCGCGATGAGCCTCCTCGCGCGGTCGGGCGGCGTGGCCGACGAGTTCACGTTCACCGGCGGCGTGGCGAACAACCCCGCCGCCGTCGAGGCGCTCCGCGGGCTCGTCCGCGAGAACTACGGCGAGCGCATCCTCAACATCTCTCCCAACTCGATCTACACGGGCGCACTCGGCGCGGCCCTGTTCGCGTTCCGCGACACGGCCCGCGAGGACGCGCTCGCGAAGGAGGCGGCATGACGGAGGCACGGGGCGTCACGGTCGCGGGCGGAATCGACGTGGGCGCGGGCGCGGTCAAGGCCGCGGTCGTGCGGACGGGCAACGGCGCCCCGGAGCTCCTCGCCACGGCCGACGACCGGATCCGGCGCCGCGACCCGAAGGCGGTCGTGGACGAGGTCTGGCACGCCGCGCTCGCGAAGGCGGGACTTCGTCCGGACCAGATCGAGTACCTCGCCTCGACGGGCGAAGGCGAGCTCGTGGACGGCCGCACGGGCCACTTCTACTCGATGACCACGCACGCCCGCGGCGCGCGCTTCTTCATCCCCGACTGCACGCTCGTGCTCGACGCCGGCGCCCTCCACGCCCGCGCGATGCTCCTCGACCCGCGTTCGCGGCCCGTCAGCTACCGCATGACCAGCCAGTGCGCGTCGGGCGGCGGGCAGTTCGTCGAGAACATCACGCGCTACCTCGGCGTCACGCTCGACGAGGTCGGCGAGCTCTCGCTCCAGGCGAAGAAGCCGGAGGTCGTCTCGTCGGTCTGCGCGGTGCTCGCGGAGACCGACGTCATCAACATGGTGAGCCGCGGCATCACGACGAGCGACATCCTGAAGGGCATCCACCTGAGCATGGCCGGACGGTTCGCGCGGCTCGTGGCGTCGCTCAGCAAGCGCGGCGTCCTCGCGGTGACGGGCGGACTCGCCAACGACGTCGGCCTCATGGCGGCGATGGGCGAGGAGTTCGCGAAGTGCGGCGCGCAGATCGATGTGCGGACGCACCCGCACTCGATCCACGCGGGCGCCGTCGGCGCCGCGATCTGGGGCGCCTTCCGGCACCGGCGCCTCGCGGCCACGGCCGGCGCGACGGCCGGAGCCCCGGCGTGACCGCCCCCTTCGCCGGCCGGACGGCGGTCGTCGTCGCGCACCGCCTCTCGACGGTGCGCGACGCCGACCGGATCGTCGTGCTCGACGCCGGCCGCGTCGTCGAGTCGGGCACCCACGACGAGCTCCTCGCGCGCGGCGGGTGGTACGCCCGCACGTGGCGCCTGCAGCGCCTCCACGCCGAGCTCGAGGACCTCTCGTGAGCGGCGCCGCCCCCGCCCCCCGCCCCGGCTCGCTCCGGCGCCTGCTCGTCTACG
>JAJVHW010000058.1 GCA_022072415.1 Planctomycetota bacterium | reverse complement strand
CGCGGAGGTCGCGGAGCGCGGCCAGCGCGGCGGCCGCGGCGGTCCGTACGCGTCCCCGACCGCGGCAGCACGGGCACCGCTCGGCGCCCGTCCGCGCCGGTCCGGACCGCATGCGGCGGCGCGTGATCTCGACCGTCATGAACGGCGAGAGGGGCGCGGTGCGGAGCCTGGACGGGTCCTTCGCGAGCTCGGCCGCGAACGCCTGCTCGACGCGGTCCCGGTTCGCCGGTTCGCGGCAGTCGATGAAGTCCACGACGACGAGCCCCGAGAGGTCCCGCAGGCGGATCTGCCGCGCAGCCTCGCGGGCGGCGAGCAGGTCGGTCTCGAGGGCGGTCTCCTCGAGGGACCCGCGGTCGCGCAGGCGGCCGGAGTTCACGTCGATCGTCCACATCGCCTCGGTCTCGTGGATCACGAGCGACGCGCCGCCCGGGAGCGGCACCGACGGTTCGTCGAGTTCGCGCACCGCCCGCTCGATCCCGTGCGCGTGGAAGAGCGGAACGGGGCCCGCGTGCGCCCTCACGTCGATGCCCGGCGCCGACCCGAGCGCGGCGCGCGCTTCGTCGGCCGCCTCCGCCGGGTCCGCGACGACCACGAGCGGCCCCGCCGCGCCCTCGGGCGCGCGGACCGCGAGTTCCCGCACGACGCGCGTGACGAACGACGCCTCGGCGTGGAGCACCGACGGAGCGGGCGCCGACGGCGCCTCCGCGTCCACGCGCCGCTTCGCCTCCGCGAGCGCGGCGCACTCGGCCGCGACGTCCTCCGCCGACGCGTCGGCGATGGCCGTGCGCGCGACGAGTCCGCAGCCCTCCGGGAGCGCGAGTGCGTCCACCATCGCCTGGATGCGCGCACGCTCGGCCGGATCGACGATGCGGCGGCTCACGGCGCGGCGCGACGACCCCGGGATGAGGACGAGCGTGCGGCCCGGCCAGGCGATCTGGGTCGTCAGCGTCGCGCCCTTCCGCCCCACAGGGTCCCGCGCGACCTGCACGACGACCTCGTCGCCGACGCGCACGCGGTCCGCGATGGAACCGCGCGCGGACGTCTGGAGCGCAGGTGCCGCAACGGGCGTCGTCGCACCGGACGTCGTCGGATCGTGTGCCGTCGAATCAGGCGCCGACGCGTCGGGTTCGCCGCCGTCGGACGCGAGCGGGCGGTCGTCCGCCGGGAGGAACCCCGGGCGGTCGAGCCCCACGTCCACGAACGCGGCGTCGATCGCGGGCTCCACGCGGAGCACGCGACCCTTCAGGATGTCGCCGACGAGGGTGCGTTCGTCCTCCCGCTCCACCTGGTAGAGGGAGAGGCGGCCGTCCTCGAGCAGCGCGGCGCGCCGCTCGTCGCGGTCGCGCACGTCGATCAGGAGCGTTCTCGCCACGGGATCCGTCCTTCCGCGCCGGCGCCGGGCGCCGCCGCCGCCCGCGACGCGCGCGGACGGGAGACGGCTCCGGGGCGGACGTCGCCGCCCGCCCCGGTCGAACCGAGATGCCGGAGAGAGGGGACTACCGGGGTCCCGCGAGCCCGGGGTTGGCCGGCGGAGGGACGTCGGCCGAGGGCGCCGCGACGCTGGTCCCGCCGTGGATCTCGAGGAGCTCCGCGTCCACGCGGTCCGCCCGCTCGTTGAGCTCGCGCAGGATGAGCTCCTTCATCTGCTTCTCGTCGCGCACGATGCGCGGCGTCAGGAAGATGATGAGGTTGTCCCGCGACTTGCTCGTCGTGTCGGTGCGGAAGAGGTAGCCGAGCACCGGGATGTCCCCCAGCAGCGGCACCTTGTTCTGCGTGGTGCTGTCGGAGTCCTGGAGGAGCCCGCCGAGCACCGCCGTGTGGCCGTTGTCGAGCTTGATGTTCGTGATGACCGTGCTCGACTTCTCCTGGGGCAGGAGGAGCTCCTGCGCGCCCGTGGAGCCGCCGGCGCCGGTGGTGAACTTGCGGAAGCCGTCGTCCGGGCCCGACAGCGAGCGCTGCTGCGGGATGATCGTCATCATGATCTGGTCCTTGTCGGGGATCACGTGCGGGATCATCAGCATCTGGAAGCCGACCTGGACGGGGCTGTTGCTCGCCTCGTCGATCGAGAACTCGAGCCCGCCGGACTGGTTCGACGTGGCCTGCGTGCGGGCGTAGCGGATGGTCTCGCCCACGAAGATCGTGGCGGGCTCGTTGTCCATGGCGATCAGCTTCGGCGCCTGGACGATCCGGCTCTTGACGTCGCGCTTGATCAGGTTGATCGCGAGCTGCGTCTGCGAGAAGTCGAGGGTGCCGAACTGGAACGCGCTCGCGGCCGACGTCGGCAGCGGGCCGTACTTCTCGGAGCCGCCGCGGAACGGCGAGAGGTGGTCCTCGAAGCCGCCCTTCCCCAGCTCGAACGGGAGGTCGTGCAGCATCGAACCGAAGGTCGCGCCGATGGCGATGCCCTTCTCGCCCGGACCCATGCCGAGGTCGAGGAAGTCGGTGTTGCTCGTGGAGATGAACTTGAGGTCCACGAAGACCTGCGCGGGCTCGACGTCCACGCGGGCGATGAGCTTCTCGAGGGACTCGAGCTTCGGCGTGGTGGCCGTCACGATGAGGGAGTTCGTCTCCTTCACGTAGACCACGGAGCCTTCCGGGGCGACCGTCTGCTTGAACGCCTGGAGGAGGTTGAACTCCTTCTCGATGGCGTCGATCGAGTCGCCGGGGGCCGTGACCTGCGACGTGCTCACCTGCGTCTCGATGATCGGCTTGTAGTTGGCCGGCGGGCGGACGAAGCGGAGGCGGAAGACCCGCGTCTCGAGCTGCGCCTTCAGGCTCGCCGGGTCCACGATGCGCAGGATCCCGCGCTCCTCCTGGACGACCGTGTAGCCGAGCGTCTTCACGATGGTGTCGAGGGCCGTGCGCCACGGCACGTCCTTCAGCGTCAGCGTCACCGTGCCCTCGACCTCGCGGCCGACGACCACGTTGGCGCCCGCCGTGCTGGCGATCGCCTTGATGACGATGCGCACGTCGGCGTTCTCGAAGTCGAAGTCCACGCGCGGCGGCTTCTCGATGCGGATCAGGTTCGAGCTTCGCTCGTCGATCTGCGCCCCCGCGCGCTCGGCCACCACCTCGAGCGCCTCGCGCCACGGAAGGTTGCGGAGCTTCAGGGTGACCGGGATGTCCTCCGCCTCGCGGGTGAGGACCAGGTTCACGTCCGTCTTCTCCTGGATGTAGGCGACCACGTCCTTCAGCGGACGCTCCACCACGTCGAACGACACCTCGCCGGGGCCCTTGCCGCCGGCGGAGGCCGCCTTGTCCTGCGCCAGCGCCGGCGCCGCCGCCGCCGCGAGGACCAGCCCCGCCAGCAGCGCGCGACCCTGCGTGCGCTTCGTCGCCTTGTCCATGTCGGAACTCCTTCCGTCTCGGTGTCTCCGCGCCCGCCCCGGCGACACCGCCGGGACGGGCGAACTGGTTGCGTTGCGTCGGTTCACTTCCGGTCGATCGCCCTCGTGATCTCGAAGCCGTCGAAGTCGAAGACGAGCGCGTCGTCGCGCACGCCGGCGAGCTTGCACCGGTTGTCGGGCGCGTCCACCCAGTCGCCGATCTTCCGGGTCTTGCCGTTGATGATCACGATGTCACCTTCGGGTCGGCGGATCCGGCCCGTGACCTTGAGCGGGATCCGCTCGAAGTCGAGCATGACCTGCGCCTCGCGGGCGAGGTCGCGGAGCGCCGTGACCATCTCGTGGGCGTCGTCGACGATCTGCTTGTCCTTCGCCCAGGACTCGAACTCGGCGGCGCGCCGGACGGACGCCTCGAAGTCGCGGGCCTCGGAGAAGCCGCGGACCGCCTCCAGGAACGGGGCGACCTCCTTGCGGCCGATGATCGGGGGCCCGATGCGCTCGGGCTCCGACTCCTTGATCTTCGAGAAGGGGGCGACGATCTCCTCGAGGTAGGCCTCGCGGATGTGCGCCACCGTGATGCGGCGGTCGGCGTCGCGGAGCGACAGCTCCATCCCGCTCACCGTCTCGGCGATCTTCTGTCGCAGGATCACGACCTGCATGTACTTCTTCTCGGCGAGGTACTGCTGGAGCTGGTCGCAGTCGGCCTTGAGCAGCTCGATGTCCACCTTCATCTTGTCGAAGATGGCGCGCTGCTTCGCCTCCTCCTCGGGGGCGATCTCGACGTCGTCCACGCTCTGCGCGCGGCGCGGGTCGATCAGGGGGTCGCGGCGGTTGATGCGCGGCTTCAGCTGGTACTTCTCGATGCGCGCCGCGCGCTGCTGCTTGATGAGCTTCTGGATGACCGGGTCTTCCTTCCGGCGCTCGTAGTTCTGGATCTCCACCGGCTTCGTGATGCCCGCGGCGCCGTTGTAGATGAACGTCTCGAGCTCGAGCGCGATGGCGTGCGCGGGGGGACCGTCGCCCTGCCCGCGCTGCGACTGCCCGCCGCCCTGGATCGTGAACCCGCGGACGTTGACGATGCGGTCCATCGTCTCGAACAGGTTCAGGAACTTCAGGAACTGGTCGAACGAGCCGGCCACGGCCAGCGAGAACGGCATGCGGCTGATGGCGCCGTCGCCCGAGGGTGCGTTGCTGAGGCCGCGCACGCTGGTCAGCGACACGCCGGACTGGCGGACGAACTCGTCGATCGTGTCGGCGAGCTTGTTCACCTGGTCGCGGTCCGGGAGGATCTGCGCGTCGCGCTGCACGACCTCGCGGAAGACGATCACGTCCTGCTCGCGCTTCGCGATCAGGTCGGCCTCCCCGCGGAGCTGGTCGGCCTGCTTCTTCAGCTCCTGCGTGCGCCGGCGCTCGCCCCACAGGGCCTCGTCGGTCACCTCCGCGGCCGCCGGGTTGTCGTCGGTGACCTCGTACGCGTGCGCCGCGTTCCAGTCGCGCCACGCGAGCCATCCGAACCCTGCGCAGCAGAGGATCGGGACCGCGATCGTCGCGATGAGGACGTTCCTGTCGTTGTTGGTGCTCACGGGATGCTCCTCCGCGTTCCCCTACTGCTTCTCGCGCCAGTTCGGCTTCTTGTGGTCCATGTTGAACGAGAAGTCCCAGCCCACGCTCGGCGACTTGTTGTCGCTGAACGTCTGCTTGCCGCCCACGGGCGGGTCGATCGCGAGGAAGTCCTCGTAGAACTCCTTCGTCTCCTTGATCGTGCGGTGGAACTCCGAGAGCTTCGCGTAGGAGTCGCCGCCGGAGAGGCCGGAGAACGTCAGGGAGGCCGGGGACTCGCCCGCACGGCCGCCCGCGACGCGGATCGTGTTCACCCACACCAGGTACTGCTTCGTGTCGCCCTTGTTGTAGATGACGTCGGCGAGCTCGTCGAGCTTGCGGGACCAGAGGATGCGCTGCTGGCCGATCGACTCGATCCGCGTGCGGCGCTTCTCGTACTCCTTGAACTCGTTCAGCAGCGCGGCGGACCGGTCCGCCATCGCCTTCACCTGCGCGAGCTCCTCCTCGGCGGCCTCGCGCTCGGCCCGGGCCTCGGAGAGGACGCGCATGCGCACGTACGCCCAGCAGCCGATGGCGCCCGCCGTGAGGGCGGCGCCGGCCACGAGCGCGACGAGTCGCGCGACGGGCGGACCCTCGACCTTGCGGTGTTCGGGGGGAAGGAGGTTGACCTTGATCATGGGCTAGTCCTTCCTGATCCGGGCCGCGAGGCCCGCCGCCACGGCGACGGACGCGGCGTTCTGCCGGAGCGCCTCGACGTCCACCGCGTCCGCGTCCACCTTGAGGTTCTCGGTCGGGTCCCAGTGGCGGACCCGCTTCTCGAAGACCTTCTCGAACGTCTCCGGCACGAGCTTCAGCAGCGAGCCGCCGCCCGAGAGGAGCACGTCGTCCACGGCGCGGTCGCTCTGGTTCTCGAAGTAGTCGAAGGAGAGGTGGATCTCGTTGGCGAGGTCGTCGATCGACGGGAGCACGGCGTCGCGCACCGTCTCGAAGTGGTCGCCGGGGTCGCGCTTGAGCTGCTCGGCCTGGTGCGGCTCGCAGCCCATGCGCTTCGCGATCGCCGACGTGAAGTCGTCGCTCCCGAGGTAGATCTCGCGGGTGAAGTGGCTCGACCCGCCGCGGAGCACGTTGATGTTGGTCTTGTTCGCGCCCACGTCGAGGAGCGCCACGACGCGCTCCTGGTCCTCGACGCCCGGGGAGAGCTGGTTGCGGAGCTCCCAGGCGTTGCCGAGGGCGAACGCGTCCACGTCGATGATCTCCGGCTGGAGGCCGATCGACTTCACGAGCTGGACGTGGTCCTCGATGAGGCTGCGCTTCACGGCCACGAGGAGGACGCGCATCTCGTTCTCGGCGAGGCCCGCCTTCGCGCCGGGCGCGCCTTCCAGGCGCTGCGCGTCGAGGACCACCTCGTCCACGTCGAACGGGATGTACTTGTCCGCCTCGAACTTGATCGCGTTCTTCAGGTCGTCGTCGGACATCTGGATCATCGTGAGGTAGCGCACGATGACCGACTTGCCCGAGACCGCCGTGACGACGCGACGGGTGCGGAAGTTCCGCCCCTGGAGGAGATCCACCACGGCATCGGCCCGCTGGGCCTCCGAGACGATCTCGTTCTGTCCGTACGCGGTCAGGACCAGCTCGCTGCCGAACTGGGTGAGCTCGACGGCCTTCACCGAGTTCGTCCCGATGTCCAGCCCGATCAGGCTGCGCTGCTTCTTGAACATCCGCTTGCCTCCGAACGCCGGGCGGAGGGGCCCGGCCCTTTCAGTTCGGAGATCGGACGGTCCCGGATTGAGGGGATTCGCCCTCGGAGCGGGAATCGGACGCCCGCCGGAGGGAGGTCGTCAGTCGCGGAGCAGCTCGGCCATCGCCTCGCGGATCCGGCCGCGGGTCTCCTCGGCGCTCCTCGCGCCGGCGCACCAGTCCGCGGCATGCCGCGCCTGCTCCACCGTGATCGACCGGATCGCCTGCTTGATCTCGGGGATCGCGCGGGCCGAGATCGAGAGGTCGCGGAAGCCCATCCCCACGAGCAGCACGGTGTAGAGGCGGTCCCCGGCCATCTCGCCGCAGAGCGAGACCGGGACGTTCCGCTCCCCCGCCACCGTGACGACGTTCCGGATGAGCCGGAGCAGGGCCGGGTGCGCAGGCTCGTAGAGCGACGCGACGCGTGCGTTCACGCGGTCCACGGCCAGAGCGTACTGGATCAGGTCGTTCGAGCCGATCGAGAGGAAGTCCACCTCGTCGACGAGGAGGTCGCAGAGCACCGCGGCCGACGGGATCTCGACCATCACCCCGACGGGGACGTGGTCGGGCACGGCCACGCCCTCGGCGCGGAGCTGCACCCGCGCGCGGTCCACGAACTCGCGGGCGCGGCGGAGCTCGCCGACGCCGGAGATCATCGGGAAGAGGCAGCGGACGGAGCCGTGGGTGGCCGCGCGGAGGATCGCGCGGATCTGCGGCAGGAACACCTGGGGCCGCTCCAGGCACCATCGGATCGAGCGGAGGCCGAGGGCGGGGTTCGGCTCGCGCTCGGCGCCCGGGTCCGGCGTGGCCTTGTCCGCGCCGAAGTCGAACGTGCGGATGGTGAGCGGCTTCCCGCCGAGCTTCTTCGCGGCGCCGACGTAGGCCCGGAAGTGCTCGTCCTCGTCCGGCGGCGGCTTCCCCGGCACCCAGAGGAACTCGGTCCGGAAGAGCCCGATGCCGTCGCCGCCCGCGCGGAGGACGCCGTCCACCTCGTCCGGGCGCTCGATGTTCCCCATCAGGCGGATCGAATGCCCGTCGCGGGTCTCCGCGGGAAGTTCGCGGAGCTTCGAGAGGAGCTTCATCCACGCGGCGTGCTTCTCGGCCAGAGCGCGGTACCGCGCGAGCGAGCTCTCGTCGGGGTTCAGGACGACCTCGCCGCGGTTCCCGTCCACGACGACGATCGCGCCCTCCTCGATGCGGGACACGACGTCGCCGAGCCCGACGACCGCGGGGATGCCGAGGCTGCGCGCGATGATCGCCGTGTGCGACGTGGGCCCGCCGACGTCGGTCAGGAACCCGAGCGTGGCCGCGCGGTCGAGCGACGCGGTGGCCGACGGCGAGAGCTCGCGCACCGCGATCACCGCCGGGTCGCCGCCGGACTTCGACCCGCCGCGGACCCCCGTCAGCGGGCGGAGGAGGCGCCGGCGCACGTCGCGGACGTCGGCCGCGCGCTGCTGGAAGTAGGGATCGGGGAGGTTCTCGAACCGCAGCGAGATCGCGTCCAGCGCTTCCGCCACCGCGGTCTCCGCCCCGAGCTTCCCCTCGCGGAGGCGCTGCTCGATCGACGCGCGGAGCGCGGGGTCCTCGAGGAGCATCTGGTGGGTCGAGAGGATCGACTGCACCTCGGTGCCGGCTCCGGCGCTCCGCGCGAGCTCGTTCATCTCCTCGAGGGCCGCCTCGAACGCCTTCTCGACCTTCGCGAGCTCCGCGGGGACCGCCTTCGCGGGGACCGTCCGGTGCGGCACGCGCACGCCGTCCTCGCGGAGCACCGCGACCGGGCCGATCGCGTAGCCGGGGCTCACCGCGATGCCGGGATGGACCTCCATCCGTCCGCCGTCCGGGTCCCCCATCAGCCGGCCCCCCCGGTCGTTCGGCTGCCGGACGATCCGCCCACGCCGCCCCTCAAACCACGAATCCGCTCTCGACGAGCTGGATCAGGCGCCGCACCGCGTCGCCGGCGGAGGGCCCCTCCGCCGTGATGCGGAGCGTCACGCCCTGCGTGATTCCGAGCATGGCGAGTTCGAGCACGCTCGCCCCGTTGGCGTCGCCGGCGTCCGTGCGCACTTGCACGCGGCACCCGGTCGCCATGGCGAGTTTCGCGAACTCGGTGGCGGGGCGGAGGTGGAGCCCCTGCGCGTTGCGCACGACCACCTCGCCGCCGGCGGTGGTCGCGCTCACTTGATCCCGTCCAGGTCGCGGAAGAGGTCGTGGAGGAGGTCCGCGTCGGCCGTGTTGCGGAGGATCCGCGCGTAGTAGTCGTCGCGGACCGCCTTCGAGATCGCCTTGAGGAGCGCCACGTGCATGTCCGCGTCCTCGGGCCGCGACACCACGAGGAAGAGGCTGTGGACGGGCTCGCCGTCGGTCGCGCCGAAGTCGATCGCCTCCGCCGCGCGGCCGTAGGCGACGACCGGCCCGGGCACCGACGGCGTCTTGCAGTGCGGAATCCCCACGCCGCGGCCGATCCCGGTGGACCCCACGCGCTCGCGCTTCAGGACGGCGCGGAGCACGGTCGTCGCGTCGCAGTCCCCGAACGCGCCCGTGTCCCCCGTGCGGTGGATCAGTTCGCGGAGGAGGTCCTCCTTGCCGAGGGCGGGCAGCCCGGTGAAGACGCGGGCGCGCGGGAGGTGGGACGCGAGCAGCCCCAAGGTCACTCCTCCTCCCCGGGCGACGGCATCGGCCCGGAGAACCCGTCGGCCGGAGCGGCCGGGTGGTGGCGCCCGCGCTTCCGGTCGCGCACCTTCTCCTTCTTCGTGCGGAGCGCGCGCTCGAGCAGGTCGTGCAGGCGGTCGATCGCCGCCTCCGCGCTCGGCGCGTCGCAGTGCGCGACCACCGGCTTCCCGCGGCCCATGTGCACGATCGCCTCGGCGCGGATGCCGTGGCGCTTGTCCTCGTCGAGGACGACCTCGATGCGCCGCGCGGCGGCGTTGTACTTCGCGATGTTCCCGAGCTTCTCCGCCGCGTACGCGCGGACGTCGTCGCCGAGATTCGTGTGACGGCCCTTCAGTTCGAGTTCCAAGCCGGTCTCCTTCTGCGCCGCCGGATGCTCGGCGGCGAGAGGGAGGATAGTTCGGAACCCGGCGCGACGGAAATCACCAGCCGTCCGGATAGTCGACGCGGACCAGCGTGAGCCCCTCCGGCGGCGCCGGCGGAGGGAGCCGGGCCCGGTCGCGGGAGCGCAGCACGTCCTCCGCCCACTCCGGCGGCCGCTCGCCGCGGCCGACCGCCGCGAGAGCGGCCGCGAGGTTCCGCACCATCCTGTAGAGGAAGCCCGTCCCCTCGGCCTCGACGTGGACGAGCCCGGCGGCCTCCCGCGCGTCGAGCACGTCGAGGCGGAACACGGTCCGGACGGTGTCCTCGCCGCGGCGCTCGGGCCCCGGGTCGTTCCGGAACGCGCGGAAGTCGCGGGTCCCGACGAGGCGCGCCGCGGCGTCGCGCATCCGCGCGGCGTCGAGCGGGCCGGCGATGCGCCAGGCGCACCGCTCCCGGGCGGGCGACGGGTCCGGCAGCGGGAGGATCGCGTACCGGTAGAGCTTCCGCACCGCGTCGCGCTGCGGATCGAAGCCCTCGGGCGCCTCGTCGCAGCGGAGCACCCGCACGTCGGGCGGGAGCACGTGGTCGCAGAGGTGCTTCAGCGCCTTCGGCGGCAGCAGCGTCCGCGAGTCGAACGCGACGACCTGCCCCTCGGCATGGACCCCGGCGTCGGTCCTCCCGGACGCCGAGACGGAGACCGCCTCCCCCGTCGCGCGCTCGAGCGCGCACTCGAGCATCTCCTGCACGGAGACGCGGTCGTGCTGCCGCTGCCACCCGGCGTACGCGGAGCCGTCGTAGGCGACCCGCGCGCGGAAGCGGCGCGGCGCGTCGCCGAGCGGCGGGGGCGCGTCCTTCGCGGGGTCCCGCGCGGCGCGGACGAGCCGGCGCCCCGCCTCCTCGCGCGCGGGGGTCACGGTCACCACTTCTTCCGCTGGCGCGACGACGCGATGCCGAGCTGCTTCCGGTACTTCGTCACCGTGCGGCGCGCCACGTCGAGCCCCTGCTCCTTCAGCTTCGCGGCCACGTCGTCGTCGGAGAGCGGGCTCGCGCCGTCCTCGCCGTCGATGATCTCCTTCACGCGGTTCTTCACGTTGTGCCGCGACTCCACCTCGCCCGACTCGTTCTCGGTGCCGCCCGTGAAGAAGAACTTCAGCGGCTTGATGCCCTGCGGGGTCTGCGCCCACTTGTCCGCGATCGCGCGGGACACCGTGGAGACGTGGATCCCGAGCTCGTCGGCCACGGTCTGCATCTTGAGGGGCCGGAGCGCGACGTCGCCCTGGTCGAGCCACGCCCTCTGGTGGAAGAAGATGCGCTCCGCCACGCGGGTCAGCGTGGCCTGCCGCTGCTGGATCGCGTCGATCAGCCACCGCGCGCCCTCGACGCGCTTCCGCGCCATGTCCCGCTGCGGCGCCGGGGCGTCCTTGTCGTTCATCACGCGCACGAAGTCCTCGCGCACCGTGAGCGACGGGAGGAGCGAGTCCACGAGGTCCACGACCCACTGCCCGTGCTCCTCGAACACGACCACGTCGGGGTAGACGAGGCTCGCGGCCTCCGGCGCGAGGCGGGAGCCGGGGGACGGGTCGAGCGACTTCAGCTCCTCGAGGACGAGCTGGAGGTCCTCGATGGGCAGGTCCATCTCGCGGGAGATCTTCTGGAGCCGGTTCTTCGTCACGTCGTCGAGGTGATGCTCGATCAGGCGGCGCTTCTCCGCGTAGAGGAGGTCGTCGGGGTCGAGCTGGAGGAGGAGCGTCTCCTCCTCGGTGCGGCCGCAGACGCCCCGCGGCTCCAGCGTGTGGACGAGGCGGAGCGCCTCCTCGGCCTGCTCCCACGTGAAGCGCCCGCCCTCGCGCTGGAGGATCTCCACCAGCGGGTAGCGGAGGAGGATCTCCTTCTCCGTGAGGTCCGCGCCGTCCGGCGACGACCGGATCAGGTCGATCACGTTCATCACCTGCTGCGCCTCCTGGAGCGACTTGTCCCGCGCGTCGCGCGCCGCGGCGATCTCCTCCGGCGTGACGCCGGCCTTCGCCTGCGGGACCTTCACGGCGGACACGCCGTCCACGGAGGCCACGACGTCCGCGAGCGGCTTCTTCAGGGAACCGTCGTCGGCGGTCGCCTCGAGGAGCGGCTTCGCGAACCGGTGCGGCCGGAGGAAGCCCTGCTCGTCGGTGCTCCAGACGAGGAGTTCCGCCAGTTCCATGACCTCCGGCTCGGCCTCGGCGAGGCGGAGCTGGTCGGCGAGCTTGTCCTGGAGGCTGGCCGCGCGCCCGGCGGTGTTCTGGAGGGCCTCGAGCTTCCGGTCCCGGTCGTCCGACGATCCGCGCGGTCCGCTGAACTCCTCCCAGTCCTCGTTGACGAACTCCTGCGGCACGAACTCGAGGAGCTTGTCGTGCTCGCTCGCGGGGGCTTCCTTCCCCTTCAGCCGGTCCTTCAGCGGGAGAAGCGCCTGCGACGCCTCCTCCTGCTCGACCTCCAGCGCCTCGTTCTCCTGGAGCTGCTGCTCCACGTACTCGGCCAGGTTGAGCTGCGGGAGCTGAAGGATCTCGATGGACTGGATGATCATCGGGGCCAGCACCAGCTTCTGCTGGAGCTGGAGCCGGTGTTCCATGCCCATCTCGAGTCGCATCGGGGGGTCTCTCCTTCGGTCCGTCCGGGCGGGGCCCGGGAACGTCCCGGTCCTCGGTGGTGACGCCGCACGTCACATGTCGCACGTCACCTGTCGCACGTCACCTATCGGCACGCGCCGTGCGGTGGACTGAGGCTATCAAGCTCGGACCGCTCGCGCCATCGTCTCGCACGATTTTTGCAGGGGTTTCAGGCCGCGCGCGGCCCCCGGGCGATCAGCGGCGGCCCTTGAACGCGTCCTGGAGCATCGCAGTGGACGCGTTCTCGAGCCCGATCCCGGTCGGCACGCCGCGGGCGATCCGCTCCACGCGCACCGGGAGTCCCTCGAGGGCCTTCTCCACGTAGAGCGCGGTCCCGTCGCCCTCGAGGTCGGGGCTCGTGGCGAGGACGACCTCGCGCACCCCCTCCGTGCGCACGCGCTCGACGAGCCGGGCGAGGTTCAGATCCTCGGCGCCCACGCCGTCGAGCGGCGAGACCTTCCCGCCGAGCACGTGGTAGACGCCCCGCCACGCCGACGCGGCCTCGATGGACACCACGTCCCGCGGCTGCTCGACGACGCAGACCGACCCCTGGTCGCGCGTGGCGTCGCCGCAGATCGCGCACGGGTCGATCTCGGTGACGTTGCCGCAGCGGGAGCACGAGCGCGTGTTGCGCTTCACGTCGCGGATCGCGATCGCGAGCTTCATCGCCTCGTCGGCGGGGAGCCGGAGGAGATGGTGCGCGAGTCGCTCCGCGGTGCGCCGCCCCACCCCGGGGAGCTTCGCGAGCTCCTCGAGGAGGCGGTCCATGGCTTCGCCGTAGCTGCGGGTCACGCCGCGATCCTCGCCGCGGGGTCCGACACGCCGGACGTCGGGGCCGGAACGACGCCGGGCTCGGACGGTCCACGGTCATGGGCGCGCGCGGCCCATCGGCCGTCGGCACTGCCCTGCCTGGACTTCGCGGCGGCGGGGCTCCGGGGCGGAGCGGACACGCGTGCTTGTGAACAGCTAGAAGAGGCCGGGGACGTGCATCCCGCCCGTGACCTTCTGCATCTCGGACTGCTGGAGAGCCTGGCTGTCCTCGTGGGCCTTCTGCACGGCGGCGAGGACGAGGTCCTCGAGCATGGACACGTCGCCCGCGTCCACCGCGTCCTTCCGGATCTTCAGCTTCACGAGCTCCCCGTTGCCGTTCACGAACGCGGTCACGAGTCCGCCGCCGGCCTGCGCCTCGACGACGCGCTCCTTCAGCTCCTCGCGGAGCTCCATCAGCCGCTTCTGGACGGTCTGGGCCTGCTTGAACAGGTTCGGGTTCACGTTTCCGAAGGACATCGAGTCACTCCTCGCGATAGCGGTGCACGATCTTCCCCGTGAGCTCGCGTTCGATCAAGCGGGCGACGCGGGAATCGTCGATCTGGGCGAGTTCGTGCGCCGAGAGCCGGTCTCTCGGGATCGCGCTCTTCGCGGCTTCCTCATCGGCAGGGGCGGCCTGCGCCTCTGAGCGATCGGTCGCGGAGATGCGGAGCGGGCGCCCGAAGACGGCGGCGACCTCGTCGAGGAGCTTCGGGGCCCAGGTCCCCTCGGTGGCCGTACGGCGCTGGAACGACGCGCTCGGCGGGAACGAGAGGACGATCACGTCCCCTTCGAGGGCGGCCACCTCGGCCGGGACGAGGGCCTGGCGGAGCATCGACATCTTCGAGACCGCCTCGACGACGCGGGGCCAGCCGGCGCGCACGGCGTCGAGGTCGAGCGCGACGGGATCGGGCGGTGCGGCCGGTTCCGGCGACCCGGACGGCTGCCGCAGCGACGGTCCATGCCCGGACAGGTCGCTCCCGGTCGGCTCGGAGCGCGAGCCCTCGTCCGGCTCCGGTTCCGGCCTGCGCTCGTCGCCCGCGCCGTCCGGGGCCGGAGCCGGATCGGCGCGAAGGCCCTCCCGCGGGGGCGGAGGAGCCGGAGGCGCGGCGCGCGGCGCGGCGGCGAATGCGGGCGCCGCAGCGTGGGATGCCTGCGACGCCGCCCCCGGCGCCCCCACGCGCTTCTCCAGAGCGGCCAGTTCCCGGACCATCTGGTCGAGGAACCTCATGTCGCGGTGCCCGGCGAGACGGACGAGCGCCGTCTCCGCGAGGAGGCGCCCCTCGCCGAGCGCGCGGGCGGTCTTCAGCGTCTCCGCGAAGAGCGTGACCGCATAGACGAGCGTCGCCTCGCTGAACCGCTCGGCCTGCGCGGCGGCGCCCGGCGCGAGGGTCCCCGCGTCCGCCCGCGCGCCGAGGGCCTTCGCGAGCAGGAGGTCGTGCGAGTGACGCATGCACTGGCGGACGAGCTCGGCGGGGTCGGTGCCGAGGTCCATCGTCTCCCCTGCCGCGGCGAGCGTCGCCGCCGCGTCGCCGGACGACACCGCGTCGAAGAGCGCGCGCATCCGCTCCGAGGGCACGGTCCCGAGGAGCGCGTGCAGGTCCGCCGCGAGCACCTGTCCGTTCCCGAGCGTCGCGAGCTGCTCGAGAAGCGACTGCGCGTCGCGCATCCCGCCCTGCGCGGCGTCGGCGATGGAGCGCAGGGCCTCCGGCTCCGCGCGGAGACCCTCGCGCTCGCAGATCCCGGAGAGCGCAGACACGATCGACGCCGTCGGCACGGGCCGGAAGTCGAACCGCTGGCAGCGCGAGAGGATCGTCGCCGGGACCTTCTGCGGGTCCGTCGTCGCGAAGACGAACTTCACGTGCGGCGGCGGCTCCTCGAGCGTCTTCAGCAGCGCGTTGAACGCCTCGGTGGTCAGCATGTGGACCTCGTCCACGATGTAGACCTTGAAGCGCGCCCGCGTCGGGTGGAACGAGACGTTCGCGATCAGCGTGCGCGCGTCGTCCACCTTGCGGTTGCTCGCCGCGTCGATCTCGACCACGTCGAGGTCCTGACCCTGGGCGGCCCGCACGCACAGGTCGCACGCGCCGCAGGGCTCGATCGTCGGCCCCGGCGCCGCGAGGCAGTTGAGCGCGCGGGCGAAGATGCGCGCCATCGACGTCTTCCCCACCCCGCGCGGCCCGCAGAACATGTAGGCGTGGGCCACGCGCGACCGTTCGATCGCGTTCCGGAGCGTCCGCGCGACCGCCTCCTGCCCCACCACGGCATCGAAGCCCTGGGGGCGGTACTTGCGGGCGATGACCTGATAGGACATGGGGGACGGGCAGACTAGCAGGCGGCAGGGTCAGGCGCGGACCGGTGCGTCCACGGGCGGCGTCCACGGGCGCCGGGGCGTCCCGGGAGTCGTGCGCCGCGCGGTGCGATGTGCCGTGCGGATGTCGGTCGCTCCGGAGCGAGGGATGGCGGACCTCGAATCCCGCTGATTCCCCTCGCACCGTCCCCGGCAATGCGTATGCTCGTCCGCGCGCGGGGCTGCCGCTCGGACACGCGACGGAAGGACGCGAACCGGGTCAGGCCTTGACGGGAGCAGCCCTCAGCCCATCCGACCGGGTGCGTGCACCCGGGTGTGTGGTCCCGCGCACTCGACGCCGACGCTCGACGCCGGACCCTCCCCCGAGTCCGCGTCGCCGCCGAGGCGGATCACGCAGCACGGGAGGGTCGATGCCGCGCACGAACGCCGCTCGTTCGGTCTCCGCCGCAACGTACGCCGCGCGCCCCGCATCCCCGACCGACGAACCGCCCGCCCCGGCGCCTGCAGCGCCGCACCCCCTCGACCTCCGCATGGTCGTCCGCACCGTCGCGCCCGGCATGCGCGCGGCGTTCGCGCTGAAGCCGTTCCGCAAGGGCGCCATCCTCTCCCCGTTCGGCGCGCGCCGCACCGACCCCGCGCCGTCGCGGTACACGATCCAGACCGCACCCGGCCGCCACATCCACCTCGACCCGCAGCCCCTCGAGTGCATCAACCACGGCTGCGACCCCAACGTCGCCTTCGACGTCGAACGCATGCGCGTCGTCGTCGTCCGCGCGATCCGCGCCGGCGAGGAATTCCGCGCGTTCTACCCGTCCACCGAGTGGGCGATGGACGAGCCCTTCGACTGCGCGTGCGGCTCCCCGAAGTGCCTCCGCCGCATCACCGGCGCCCGCGATCTCGGAGCCGCCGCCATGTCGGGCCGCCCGTTCGTCGCCCCGCACGTGTCGGCACCGCTCCGCACCCACTGACCGCGGAAGCCGACGGATCCGCGCTCCGAACCTGACCGCAAGCGCGCGTCAGCGCGCTGAGGACAGACTCGGAGTGCTAAATCCCTGTCCCGAGCCACACCCGCGCGCGCGAAGCGCACCCGGGTGTGGCGGAGGGATAGGGATTTGAACCCTAGGTACGGTTTCCCGTACACACGCTTTCCAAGCGTGCCCGTTCGACCACTCCGGCATCCCTCCGCGGGATCTCGAGGCTCGGTCCTGTCAGTCCAGCCCGTCGCGGAGTCCGCGGTTGCGGACCCGGGTCGCGTCCGGACCGGGCGGCCGTGTGGCGGAGGGGTAGGGATTCGAACCCTAGGTACGATTGCTCGTACACCGGTTTTCGAAACCGGCACATTCGACCACTCTGTCACCCCTCCGCGTCGTCGGCCGTCCGGCGCGGAGAGCCACGGGTTTTCGCGGGTCGCCGCCGCGCGGCAAAGAACTGAACGAGGACGTCCCCGCAGGGACCGGCGAGGAGCCCCCCCTCGACCGCCGCGCGGTGGTTCAGTCTCGGGTGCCGGAGGAGGTCCACGACGGACCCCGCCGCACCGGCCTTCGGGTCGGCCGCGCCGTAGACGACGCGCGGAATCCTCGCGTTCACGATCGCCCCTGCGCACATCGGGCAGGGTTCCAGCGTCACGTAGAGGGTGCACCCCTCGAGACGCCATGTCCCGAGCGTCCGCGCCGCGGCCGTGATCGCCAGGCGTTCGGCGTGGGCCGACGGGTCCTCCGTCTCCTCCCGCCGGTTCCGGTCGCGGGCGAGGATGCGCTGGTCGGCGTCGCGGACGACCACCGCGCCGACGGGCACCTCCCCCGCCTCGGCCGCGGCGCGCGCCTCGGCGAGGGCGAGTTCCATCCAGCGCAGGTCGGCGGGTTCGGGCTCCGTCACAGGGGGGAAGTTGACGCACGGAACGCCCCGCCCGCCCGTAGAAAAGAGGAGACATGCGCCCCATCTACCTCGACCACAACGCGACCACCCCCCTCTCCGCCGAGGCGCGGGCGGCCATGGAGCCGTTCCTCTCCGGCCAGTTCGGGAACCCCCTCACGTCGCACCGGTTCGGCGAGGGGCCCCGGGGCGCGGTGGAGGCCGCCCGGCGCGAGGTCCTCGCGCTCGTCGGCGACGCGCAGGGCGCAACCTACGACGTCGTCTTCGACTCGGGTGGGACGGAGGCGCTGAACCACGTCGTGAAGGGGCTCGCGTTCCGGTCGCTCGAGGGCGGACGCGCCGGGGCGCGGCGGAAGATCGTGATCGGCGGCGCCGAGCACTACGGCGTGGCCGGGCCCGCGCGCTGGCTCGGCGAGCGATTCGGGTTCGACGTGGTCGAGGTCATGCCGGGACGCGACGGCGTGTGCCCGGTCGAAGGCTTCGTGGAGCACCTCGACGGGTCGACGCTCCTCTGCGCGCTGATGTGGGCGCAGAACGAGGTCGGGTCGCTCCAGCCGGTGCGCGAGGTCGGGCGGTTCTGCCGCGCGCAGGGCGTGCCGTTCGTCGTGGACACCGTGCAGTGCCCCGGGAAGGTCGACCTCTCCGGCGCGCCGGAGTTCGCCGACGCGCTCGCCTTCTCCGCGCACAAGCTGTACGGGCCGAAGGGCGTCGGCGCGCTGCTGCTCCGGAAGGGCCTCGAACCCGACATCCTCGTGCACGGGGCGTCCCAGGAGTCCGGACGGCGCGGCGGCACGCACAACGTGGCCGGGATCGCGGGCTTCGGCGCCGCGGCGCACCACGCGCGGACGGGACTCGCCGCGGAGGCGGCGCGGCTCGCTTCGATGCGCGACCAGCTCTGGCAGGAGATCTCGCGTCGCATCGAGGGCGCCCACTGGAACGGCGCCGGAGCGCCGATGCTCCCGAACACGCTGAACGTGAGCTTCGACGGCTGCCCGTCGAGCCTCCTCGCCGAGGAGACGGACCGCCGCGGCGTCGCCATCTCGCAGGGCGCCGCGTGCCGCTCCGGCGCGGTCACGCCGTCGCACACGCTGTCCGCGATGGGTCTCCCGCACTCCCGCTCGACGACCTCCGTCCGCGTGAGCTTCGGCCATGCGAACGATGCCCACGACGCCCACGCCGCGGCGGACGCGTTCGCGGAGTCGGTGAAGGCCGTCCGCGCGCGGGTCTGATCAGCGGGCGAAGCGGAGGAGCAGCGCGAGCGTCAGCAGGACCGCGCACAGCGCCAGCCCGCATCCGGCGTGCCGCGACGAGCGGTTCGACTGCAGGCGGTCCGCGACGGCGCCGAGGAACCGGTCCATGCGGTCGAGCACGTCGCGTCCCGGAGCGTGCCTCCGCGGCACGGACGGTGCCGAGCAGCAGGAGACGTACCGCCCTCCCGGCCCGGGCTGGATGGGCGTCCCGCAGACGCGGCAGCGGCGCTCCATGGAGCGCGAGTGTACGTGACCTTCCGCTGACGGAGAGGCCCGATCGTCGAGCCGTGGGCAGCAGACGATTCGCGTTCGCCCCGGCGGCGCTGACCGCGGCGAGCCTCGCGGCCGCCGGCTGTGCCGGGGTGCGGGGCGCCGATCCGGCGGCGGCGGCAGCGGAGGATCCGCGCAGCGCCGCGACGACGGAGCCCTCCGCGCCGGAGGCGGACCCCGGGACCGGCGTCGTCGTCCTCGAGTTTCCGGCGCCCGATCCATGGGACGGACTCGATCCGGCGGGCGCGGCGCAGTGGGTCGTCTCCTGCATCCGGGACCCGGACGGGTCGGAGCGGGCGCTGCGAACGGAGGACGACCGCCTGGCGTGGCTCGACCTCCTGATCCTCGAGGTGTACCGCGACCGCAACCGGCGGATCTCCGCGGGCGGCGCGGTCCGTTTCGAAGGACTCGCCCCGGGGACCTACTCGGTGGTCGCGTGCCGGACGCCGCGCGCACCGCGTCCGATGGCACCGTGCGTCGGTCCCCACGAGGTTCCTCGATGGAACGGCGGTGCGGATGTGTTCGGCGAGCGGGTCGTCGTCCCGCCGGAAGGCGGCGAACTCCGGATCACGTGGCGCGCGATGACGTTCCCGTTGACGCCCCGGACGCCGCTCCGGATCATCTGACGTGATGGACGCGGCGCCGCGCACGGGGTACTCTCCGCCCGTGCCGCGCACCGTGTCCGTCGAAGGCGTCGTCGATCTCCTCCGGGGGGCCGAGGGCGCGCCGATCACGAGCGACCGCATCGCCGACCTGCTCTCCGAGGTCGAGATCGACGAGGGCTCGCTCCGCCCGTTCGTCCGCTTCGCCGACGACCACTACACGCGGAACCTGATCCACCGCGACAGGTGGTTCGACATCATGACGCTCTGCTGGGCGCCGGGGCAGGGGACGCCCGTCCACACCCACAACGGGCAGCTCGGCTGGGCGAAGGTGCTGCGCGGCGCGATCGAGTGCGTCGAGTACGCGTGGAAGGGCTGCGACCGCCCGGAGAACCAGAACGTCGCGGGGCTCGACTGCCTCGCGGGCGGGAACCAGGTGAAGCTCGACGCGCGGCCGAAGCTCGTCTGCACGCCGGGCGGCGCGGTCAACCGCGTGACGCGGCAGGTCACCATCCATTCGCTGGGGAACCCCGCCGGCTCGGCGGAGCGCGCCGTGTCGCTCCACGTCTACTCGCTCCCTTTCGACTCGTGCGTGTCGTTCGACCTCGCCCGCGGGAGCTGCTTCCGCCGCGATCTCCGGTTCGACTCGGCGCGCGAGGGATACGACGTCCCGCTGCGCGGCGACGGCTGAGATGCGCGAGGTCTTCGGCGGCGCCAGGGCCGTGACGTTCCCCGTGCGGAGCGTCGCGCGGTCCCGGCGGTTCTGGGTCGAACGCATGGGGTTCCGGCTGATGCAGGAGCGCGCCGGTCACCAGGCGGTCGTGAACCTCGGCACGCTCCGTCTCATCCTCGAGGCGGCTCCCGAAGGACGCGCGGTCGGCGGCGCGTCGATCGTGTTCCAGACGAGGAACCTCGCGCGCACGGCGAAGGAACTCGCCGAGAAGGGCATCGCCTTCGAGCACCACACGGGACCGCGGAAGGGCGACTGGATCGAGGCGGGAGATCCCGACGGGAACTCGATCGTGTTCGCGGAGAGGATCGTCAGCGAGCGGGCGTGAGCGCACCTGCCGCGAGGTGCGTCGCGTCGCCGAGCCGCTCGAGCTGGGGACGCCCGCGGCGATTGCCGAACACGGTGAGGCCCGTGTTCGGGAGCGTTCCGATCCGCTCGGAGTGCGCGAGGTCGAGGCCGAGGAGCCCGCAGACGAGCGTCTTCAGCGCGAGCCCGTGCGACACGACCACCACGGTGCCGCCCGGGTGCGCGGCGCCGATCACCTCCACCGCCTCGATCATGCGCGCCTGCACCGCGGCCTTTGTCTCGCCGCCGCCGACGGGGAGGTCCTCGCCCGACAGCACCCGTTCCCACTCGGAGGGGAAGCGCTTCGCGACCTCGGAGTAGGGCATCCCGCCCCACACGCCGACGTCGCGCTCGCGGAGCCCGTGATGGACGATCGGCGTGAGCCGGAGCGTCTCCGCGAGAGCCTCCGCCGTCTCGACGGCGCGGAGGAGCGGGCTCGTCCAGAGGGCGTCCGCGGGCTCCCCGGCGAGGCGGTCGGCGAGCGCGCGGGACTGCGCGCGGCCCGTCTCGTCGAGCGCCGAATCGGTGAGGCCCTGCAGGCGGCCGGTGACGTTCCACTCGGTCTGCCCGTGGCGGACGAGGACGAGGCGGTTCAGCGCGAAGTTCATGCTTGCCCTTGTTATCGGCCGCGGGACCCCGGCTCGTTCAACGTAGATTGAGGGAATGGCCGAGGACGACCGCGCCCGATGGGACGCGAAGCACCGTGACCTCGCCGCGGCGGACGCGGCGCGCGGCGGGATTCCGGGCCTCCCGGCCGCGCTGGAATGGGCGTCGGAGCACCTCCCGCGGGAGGGCCGCGTCCTCGACGTCGCGTGCGGACGCGGCGCGGCGGCGTGCGAACTGGCGTCGCGGGGGTTCGACGTGGACGCGGTGGACGTGTCCCTCGTCGCGCTCGGCGAGGCGCGGCGGCTCGCGGAGCGGCGCGGCGTCTCGCGGCGCGTCCGGACGTACGTGGCCGACCTCGACGAGGGGCTCCCCCTCGGGATCGGGCCGTTCGACCTGATCCTCTGCGTCCACTTCCACCAGCCGGCGCTCTGGCCCGCGCTCCGCGCGGCGCTCCGGCCCGGCGGCGTGCTCGTGATGGAGACGATGACGACCGTCAACGCGGACCGGGGCGAGGGCTCGCCGTCCCGCCGCTTCCTCGTCGCCCCCGGCGCCCTCCGCGGCGCGGCGGACGGGCTGCGGATCGCCGCCTTCGACGAGGGCGACCACGGGCGGGGCGCGCGCCACGTCGCGCGACTCTGCGCGGTCCGGGAACCCTCCGCCGGAGCCGGGCGGTGACCGCGCCGCTCCCGTCGCTCCTCGACCTCCCGCGCGAGGACCTCCGAGCCTTCGTGAAAGGTCTCGGCGAGCCGGCGTACCGCGGCGACCAGGTGTTCCGCTGGATCTGGAAGCGGGGCGCGCGCGCCTTCGACGCGATGTCGGACCTCCCCGCCGCCCTGCGCGCGAAGCTCGCGGCGGCGGCGACGCTCGCGGGTCCGTCCGCGGCGTCGATCGCGGCGAGCCGCGACGGGACGCGGAAGTTCCTCGTCCGCCTGCCCGACGGGAAGGACGTCGAGAGCGTCCTCATCCCCGAGGACCGGCGGATGACGCTCTGCGTGTCCTCCCAGGTCGGCTGCGCGCTGGCGTGCGCCTTCTGCGCGACGGGCACGATGGGACTGAAGCGCCACCTCTCGCCGGGCGAGATCGCGGGGCAGGTCTCCCTCGCGCACGAGGAGCTCCGCGAGCGGCCGCACGACGGCCACCCCGAGGACCGCGACCGCCCCGTCACGAACCTCGTCTACATGGGGATGGGCGAGCCGCTCCACAACTACGACCACGTGCTCGCGTCGCTCCGCATCCTCACCGACGAGCAGGGCCTCAGCTATCCGGCGCGGCGGATCACCGTGTCCACGGTGGGCCTCGTCCCGCAGATGGCCGCGCTCGGCGAGGCGATCCCGGTGAACCTGGCCGTGTCGCTCCATGCGCCGAACGACGCGGTGCGCGGGTCCATCATGCCGGTCAACCGGCGCTTCGCGCTCCGCGACGTGATCGGCGCATGCATGGCGTTCCCGCTGGGCACGCGGCGGCGGATCACGTTCGAGTACGTGCTGCTCGCCGGCGTGAACGACCGGCCGGAGCACGCCGACGAGCTCGCCCGCGCGATCTCCGACGTGCGGTGCAAGGTGAACCTGATCCCGTGGAACGAGCACGACGGCGCGCCGTTCCGCCGCCCGTCGGCGCGGGACGTGACCGCGTTCGCCGCGCGGCTCGAGGCCGCGGGTGTGGACGTGACCGTGCGCCGCACGCGCGGCCGAGACATCGACGCCGCCTGCGGCCAGCTCGCGCTGCGCGCGAGGGACGACGTCAGACCTTCCTGAACTCCGCTGCGCAGTCCGGGCAGGCAACGAGGCCGAGCGACCGCACGTCCGGCAGCGGACGCCGGCGGACGAAGAGCCCGGCGGGAAGCCACACGACCCCGGCCTGGCGGACGCGCACGCACCACGGGCAGCCGGCGAGCTCGCGGTCGCCGACCGTGCCGTGCGTCCCGTAGGGCCGCGACTCGAGGCTCTTCGCGGCGGCGCGGAACACCTCCGCGCACCGGCGGATGGACCGCTCCGCATGTCCGTCGATGGAGCGGCGGTCCTCGTCCTCGACGCGGATGAAGTCGATCCGCGCCTCGCGGGCCTCGTCGGCGGCGCACGCCTGGCGGAGCGCCCAGGCGCACGCGTGCCCCCAGGGTCCGCGGACGGTGCCCGACCGCGGATGCGCGTCGGCCGCGGCCTGCGCGAGGCCGGCGACCGCATCCACCAGGCCGTGGTCCGC
>JAJVHW010000164.1 GCA_022072415.1 Planctomycetota bacterium | reverse complement strand
TCCATTCGTGCGGCTCGCTCTCGAAGGCGTTCGGCGCGGGCGGCGGGTTCGTCCCGTGCTCCGCCCGCATGGCCGCGGCGATCCGCGCGCTGCCCGTCTACGCCGGCGCCACGCCGGTTGCTCCCCCGGTGGCTGCCGCGGCGACCGAGGCGGCGCGCCTTTTCGCGGAGGGCGGCGTGCGGCGGCGCCTCGCGGAGCGGATCGAGGCGATGCGCGCCCTCGCGCCGCCGTCGATGCGCCCGCTCCCGGAGCCGGGTCTTCCGTGGTTCGGGATCCGCCACGAGTCGGCCCGCGTCCTCGCCCGCTGGTCGCGCACCCTCGCGGACCGGGGCTTCCTCGCTCCGCACGTGCGCTACTTCGGCGGACCGGCAGAGGGCATGCTCAAGGTCGCCGTGTCGGCCGCGCACTCGGAGCGCGACCTCGAGCGCCTCGCGCGCGCCGTCGCGACCCTCTGACGCCCCGCGCGGTGGACCGCGCCCCGACCGGGGAGTACCATCCGGCCGACGGAGGTGTCCATGCGTCGGACCGCGGCCCTTGCGGGCATGCTGTGCGTGTTCTCGGTGCTCCTCCCGCCCGCCGGGGCGGAGACGGTGGACGCGACGCTCGCTGCGTTCCGGGCCGCCGTGCAGGCGCGCGCGTCCGACCCCGGGGCGTCCTCGAGGGAGGCCGCGAAGCTCGGAGCGGCGGACGCGGCGCTCGCGAGCGTGACGATCGCCCCGGACGGGTCGTACGACGACGCGGACGTCACGGCGCTCCAGAAGGCCGGGCGCGCGCTCGGCGGGTCGCGCACCTCCGATGCCGGCGTCTTCACGACCGCGGCCGCGTTCGTGCGATGCATGGTCGGCATCCTCGAGGATGCGGCTCCCGCGCTCCTCGACGACCTCGCGATCGTGTTCTCCGATTCGACCCGCACCGCGCTGCAGTCGAAGCTCGACGACGCCGCCGACGCGCTGCAGCGGGCGGCGACGTTCGCCGACACGGACCCGGCCCAGGCGGTCGCCGAGGTGCGTGTCGCGATGAAGCTCCTCGCCATCGTGTCGGGGAAGCTCGACGCGCTGCTTGCGAGGTACGAGGACGCGGGCGTGCTGTACCGCCAGAGCAGCGACCTCGTGGGGAACCCCGGGCCGCGGCGGGTCACGATCCTGCGCGTCGAGTGCAACGTGGACGTGACGCCGCAGATGTCGGCCCCGTTCCACCTCTCCGGCGACATCTCGTCGTTCGCGTCCCCGAGCTACCGGCTGCCCTACGGGCTCGACCCGACGTTCTTCTTCGACTACGACAACGCCCTGGGCGGCGCGATCTACGACCGGGTCGGCGGCGAGTTCGTGAACTACCGCGGCGCGGTGCGGCTCGTCCTGAGGGGGCACCCGCCGGTGGACCTCCCCGTCTCCAGGTGATCAGCGCTTCGACAGCACCTCGTCCACGAAGTCCCACACCTTGTCGGGGAGCGACGAGTGCCCGACGCCGGGGAGCATCGTGCGGCGCACGTTCGTGTAGCCGAGGCGCTTCAGTTCCGCCTCCGCGAGGTCGGACTGGTGCTCGATGCCCTTCTCGCCGCCGACCTTGCCGTGGATCCACTCCCGGTGCGGGTCCTTGTCGCCCGTGAGGATGTGGACCGGCGGGCCGCCGCCGTCGCCCGCCCCCGGCGCGCCCTGCGTCACGGTCGGCAGGAAGTTCGCGCACGCGGGCGCCGCGCCGCGGACCTTCTGCGGCTGCTGGAAGAGCCGCCAGTAGGTGTACATGCCGCCGCCGGAGAAGCCGGTGTGGAACGTCTTCTCCTCGCCGCCGAAGCGCGCGCGCAGTTCGTCGCACAGCGCGTCCACGCCGGGACCGTCGAACTCGAAGCGCTTCGGCTGCGGCTGGTGGTCCGTCAGGACCTTCGCGTCGTAGAAGGGGTAGGTCTTCGCGGAGAGGTCGTTCGTGTTGGACAGCGTGCACGGCGAGAGCACGATCACGTTCCGCGAGCCGCGCGCCCCGGCGAAGCTCCGCAGGCATCCGAGGAAGTTCGCGCCCGCGCCGTCCACGGCCACGAGCACGGGGAAGCTCTTCCCCTTCGCCCACCCGCCCGGGAGCGACACCCATCCGACGAGCGGGCTCTTCGCGGACGAGAGGAGGAGTTTCCCGTCCTTCCCCCACTTCTGCTCCTGCGCGTCGTACCGGCCGGCGGCGCGGCCCTCGGGGTCGGCGCGCTGGAGGCGCGTCCAGAGGCGGCCGCCCTCGTCGAGCTTGTTCCCGTCCACGAGGTCCGCCGCGAGCTTCGCCGCCTTCGCCGTGCGGGCCTTCGACGGCTCCCACGCCACCGCGCGGAAGAACCACTCCGTGCTCGGCGCGTCCTTCGGCTCCGGGGCGAGCTTGTCGTAGGCCTTGGCGACGGCCGCGGCCGCCGGCGCGCGCTTCTTCGCAAGCGCGGCCGCCGCGTCCGCGGCGTCGGACTCCACCGCGTCGAGTTTCGCCTTCGCCTCGGCGAGACCGGGCGCGTCGGCCGCGAGCGCCTCGGCCTCCGCCGCGGCGCGCTCGCCTTCGGACTTCGCGCCCACCTCGGCGCAGAGCGACGCGAACTTCGCGAGCTCGGCGGCGACCGCCGCCCTCGCCTTCGCGTCGGGCTCGTCCTTCGCGCGCGCCGGCAGCGCGAGCAGGCAGGCGACGGCGGCCGCCGCGAACGCCTTCGGCAGGGTCATGTTCATCGGATGTACCCGCCCATCTTGAGGACGGCCTCCTGCTCCGGCGAAAGCTTCCCGTCGTCGGCCCCGGGCTCGTTCAGGTCCGCCGCGCGGCGGAGCCACGTCTCGCTCTCCGACTTCCAGTACGCGGCGAACGCCGCCGCGCCGGGGGGCGGCGCGGAGAGGTCCACCGGGATCGACGCGCCGGACGAACCGGACTCCGATCGCAGCGTCACCGTGGCGGGCGCCGTTTCCGTGGCGATGCGGAGCGACTTCGTCCCGTCGGTCACCGTGTACATCGGCGCGTCGGTCTTCCGCGCGACGGTCGCCTCCGCGACGGCCGCGAGCGGAGGCGGCGCGCCGCCGAAGAGGTCGCGCCCCGGGAGATCCCCCGCGCCGAGTCCCGCGAGCCGGAGCAGCGTGGGCGCCGCGTCGAGGTGGCGCGCGATGTCGGTCCGCGGCGCCGACGCGGCGACTCCCGGCCCGAGGACGAACATCGGGATCCGGACGAGGTGCTCGTCCACGCTCGTACCGTGGTCCCACCGCGGCTCCGGGTCGCGCGAGAGGCTCTCCCCGTGGTCGGCGGCGACGAGCACGACCGTGTTCCGGTCGAGTCCGCGCTTCGAGAGTTCCTCGAACACGCGGCGCACCGCGTCGTCGCACGCCCGCACGTCGGCCGCGTAGAGGCGGTCGGCGAGGCGCGCCCCCGCGTCGGGGCCGCCGGCGCGAGGGAGCCATCGCTCCACCGGCCACGACGCCGGACCGGCCTTCCGGTACGCGGCCGCGTCGCCGAGGCCGTCGAGCCACGATTCCGCCGGCGCGTACGGCGTGTGCGGCTCGAAGAGGTGGATCCACGCGAAGAACGGCCCGTCGCGCTTCCGTCCGAGCCACCCGGAGAACGGCGCGATCAGCGTGTCCGCCGCCACCTGCATCTCGTTCGTCCGCGACGCGAACCCGCGGCCGAGCACGGGCCAGGCGTCGAGCTTCGCGTAGCCCGACGTGAAGGACGCGGCGTCGTAGCCCTCCGCCGCGAACCTCTCCGCGAGGGTCTTCCCGCGGTAGCGGTTCCCGAACTGCGTCCAGAACCGCACCCGGTGGACCGGCGGCGCCTCGCCGGTGACGAGCGTGTGCAGGCTCGGGAGCGTGAACGACGACGCCGCGTACGCCCGGTCGAACCGCACGCCGCGGGCGGCGAGGGCGTCCATGTGCGGCGTGAGGCGCACCCCGTCGATCGACGCGCCGAAGTGGTCCGCGCGGAACGTCTCGAGCGTGAGCAGCAGCACGTTCGGGCGGTCCGCCGGCCCGCCTCCGCACGCGGCGAGCGCCGCCGGGAGGACCACCAGCGCGAGGAAAACGGGGGAGGGGGCGCGCACGGCGGCATCCTATCCCCGAACCGCCGCGGGATGCGGCGGGTTCCACCCGCTCCCACCGCACCCGAACCGGAGGTCTCCCGCATGCGCCGCACGTCCGCCGCGTCCACGCTCGCCCTGCTCCTCGCGCTGCCCCTCGCGGGCTGCTTCAAGCAGAAGCAGCACTGCACCGTGATGCCCGACGGCTCCGGGAAGCTGACCGTGACCTTCGGCATGAAGAAGGACATGGTCACGATGATGGAGTCCATGGCCGCGGGCATGGGCGGCGAGGAAGCCGGCGGCGCGAACGAGATCAAGTCGATGCTCAATCCGTCGCCGGACGACCTGCTGAAGAACTCCGAGGGCTGCGTCGCCTTCTCGGAGCCGAAGCGCGAGGAGAAGGACGGGTTCGTCACCGTCTCCTACACCTGCTGGACCGACGACATCAACAAGGTCAAGGTGTACGACACGATGAACTCCGACGGGCCCGGCGCAGGCATGGGCGAGGACATGGAGGACGAGGGCGCGGCCCCCGCCGCCCCCGCGGCGCGGAAGGTCGCCGCGGCCATGGTCTTCAAGAAGGACGACGCCGGCTACACCCTCGAGTGGAAGACCGAGGGCATGGGCAAGATGGACGAGGGCATGAAGGAGTTCTCCACCGAGGGCAAGTCCGAGGAGGAGAAGGCCCAGGCCGAGATGATGAAGGGGATGATGAAGGGCATGATGGAGGGCCTCGAAGTCTCCATCGTCGTGGACATGCCCGGCCAGGCGTCGAGCCCGGACGGGTTCTTCACGACCGAGGGCCGCACGGGCACGTTCCGCATCACGCTCGACGACATGCTCGACGAGACGAAGATGAAGGCCATGGGCGAGCGCATGAAGAAGCTCGCCGGCGCGTCGCCGATCCTCAAGTGCGGGAAGTCCGAGGTGTCGGACGACGCCGTGAAGGCGTTCCGCGAGGAGATGGCGAAGGCGAAGGCCGACTGGGAGAAGCGCCTCGCCGCGCACCGCGCCGGCGCCGCCGCCGCGGAGGCGAAGAAGGCGGGCGAGGCCCAGCCTGCGCCCGCGGGCGAGACGAAGTAGCCCTGTCCCGAATCCACCACGCCCGCATGCGGCCGACCCGCCGCATGCGGGCGGCTTCGTGTCCAGGATCGACTACACTGCGCGGGTGATCCCCTCGCGCATCCGGGTCGCGGCCTCCGTGGCGTCCATCGCCATCGCCGGCTGGGCCGCGCACACGGACCGCGTCCCCACGGCCGCAGCGTTCGCCGCGCTCGCGCTCTGGCTCCTCTGGCTCTGGGTGCGCCACGCCGACGTGAGCCGCGCCGCCGCGGCGTACGCGAAGCGCGACCGGGACCGGGCCTGGGCGCTCGTCGACGGGACGCCGCTCGGCGGCCGGCTCCTCGTCGCCGCCGACCGCGTGCGGTACCACCATCTCCGCGGGCGCTGCCTGCTCCACCGCGACCGGTTCGCAGAGGCCGCGGCCGAGGCCGAGGCGGCGATCTCGCTCGGCGCGGGCGCGGACGACGGCCCCGCCTGCCACACGATGGCCGCGGAGGCGTACGCGCGCCTCGGGAACCGCGACGCCGCGGAGCGGCACCTCGAACTCGCGTCCGCGGCGCACGGGAACTCCGCGATCGAGTCCGGGATCGTGCGAATCCGGCGCATCCTCGACCCGGGCGCGGCGCATGCGCCGTGACGCGGGCCCCGTGACGCGCAGCTCGTGACGAGACGTTTACGCGCGGATCCCGCCCGTGGCGGACGATGTATGGAGTGAGGCTCCCGTGACCCCCGCCGCCCGCACCGTGCTCGTCGTCGAGGACGATCCCGCCATCCGCCGCGGGCTCGTGGACGCGCTGCGATTCGCCGGATACGCGGTGACCGACGCGGACGACGGCAGGGCGGGCCTCGACCTCGCGCTCGGGATGTCGCCGGACCTGGTCCTCCTCGACGTGATCCTGCCGAAGTTGGACGGGTTCGCCGTGCTCGCGGAGCTCCGGAGGGCGCGACCGCAGATGCCCGTGATCCTCGTGACCGCGCGGGGCGCCGAGCCCGACCGGGTGCACGGGCTCCGGGGCGGGGCCGACGACTACGTGGTCAAGCCCTTCAGCGCCACGGAGCTCCTCGCCCGCGTGGAAGCGGTGCTCCGCCGGTCGGCGTCGCGGCCGCTCGACGTCGCGACGGCGAAGTTCGGCGCGCGCACCGTGGACTTCGAGCGGCGCGAGGTGCGCGGCGGGCCGGGCGGCGCAGTGTCGCTCTCGGAGAAGGAGTGCGAGCTCCTCCGCTACCTCGCGCGGAACGCGGGCCGCGCGGTCTCCCGCGACGAGCTCCTCCAGAACGTGTGGGGACTCGATCCGAAGGGCGTCGAGACGCGCACGGTGGACATGCACGTCGCGCGGCTCCGGGAGAAGCTCGGCGACGATCCGGAGTCGCCGGAGGCGATCGCGACCGTGCGCGGCAAGGGATACATGGCGGCGAAGCCGTGAGGCGCACGTGGCTCGTCTACGGGACGTGCGCGGCGCTCGTCCTCGTGGCGATGGGCTTCGTGTCGAGCCTCATGCTCACGCTCGAGCGCGGGCAGTTCGAGGCCGACGCGGCGATCCGCCACCAGGAGCGGCAGCGCGTCGCGCTGTGGCGCATGGACACGTGGCTCGCCGCGGTCGTGGCGCGGGAGGCCGCCCGCGACCCGTCCGGCGACGCGGTGGGCACGGCACTTCCCGGCGATGCGCCGGATCCGCTCGTCTGGGCGCGGTTCGCTGCGTACCCGGGTGCGCTGCGGAGCCTCTGGATCCGCGGCAGCGCGGTCGAGTGGAACGTCTCCGAACCGGCGAAGGTGGCGCGCGTCCTCGGAACGAACTCGCTGACGTCGCTGACCGGAGTCGTCACGACCCAGACGCTGAACGTCGCCGCCCAGAACGGCGACGACGGCCCGCCGTCGGGGCCGCTCACGAACTTCCAGAACCGCGACTTCCAGCAGCGGGCCCGAACGACCTTCGCCTCGCGTCAGTCGCCGGGTCAGGGAGAAGCCCAGTCCATCGACCTCGTGCCGCGCGGGTTCTCCGTCACCGACGGGATCCTCGTCGCCGCATGGATCCCGACAGCCGAGCGCGAGTCCCTCGCGCTGCTCCGCCGCGCGCGCGGGTCGGACATGCCGAACCTTCCGCCGCCCGTCATCGGTTCGCTGATCGCATGGGACGACCTCCGTCCGCGCCTGCTCGCCGAGATCGCCGACGTGCTCCCCGGCGCGGCGCTCCGCGCGGTGCCGGAGTCGGTCGCCGCGTCCGACACGACGGGCCTCGTCCTCGCCACCGCGCCCATCGGGCTCGTCGCGCCGCCGCCGCCCGTGACGGTCCCGCTCGTGACCCCCGCGCGCGCGGGTCTCTCGCTCGCCTGGGTCGCGGTGCTCGTCGCCATGGGCGCCGCCGCTCTCACGCTCCGGTCCGCCGCGGCCGACGCGGAGCGGCGCGCGCGCTTCGCCGCGTCCGTGACCCACGAGCTCCGCACGCCTCTCACCACGTTCCGCCTCTACAGCGAGATGCTGGCCGACGGGATCGTCCGCGACGAGGCGGCGCGCGCGGAGTACCTCGCCACGCTGAAGCGCGAGTCGGCGCGGCTCTCGACGCTCGTCGAGAACGTGCTCGCCTTCGCGAGGGTCGAGGAGGGCCGCGCCGCGCGGGACCGCGAGCGGACGACCGTCGCCGACGTGATCGCGCGCATCGAACCTGCGCTCCGCCGCCGGGCCGACGAAGCGGGCATGACGCTCGTGATCCGCGACGCCGCGGGCGCCGCGCCGGTCGTCGTGAACGCAGACGCCGTCGGGCAGATCCTCGCGAACCTCGTGGACAACGCGTGCAAGTACTCCGCGGAGGCGGCCGACCGGACGATCGACGTGACGACCGAGGCGCGCGGCGGCGAGGTCCGCATCGCCGTCCGCGACCGCGGGCCCGGCGTGGCGAGGCGCGACGTCGAGGCCGCCTTCACTCCGTTCGAGCGCGGGAACCGCCCCCCCGGCGACAGGATCCCCGGCATCGGCCTCGGCCTCGCCCTCTCCCGAGGCTTCGCGCGCGACCACGGCGGGGACCTCGTGCACGAGGCCCCCGGCGACGGCCCGGGCGCGTCGTTCGTCCTGACGCTGCCGCTCGCCGCGTGACGTGGTGTAGCCTCCTCCGTCCCCCGGAGGCCCCGATGCGAAAGCTCCACGCGTTCACCGCCGCCGCCGCGCTCGCCGCGCTGCTCGCCGCTCCCCCGCGCGCCGTCCGCGCGGACGACGTGAAGGACAAGGCCAACGCCGTCCTCAACGCCGACACGCGGGACTACGACCAGCTCGACCTCTCGATCGACGTGGACCTCGACCTCGACGCGCAGACGCTCCGGGGGAAGGCCGTCCACCGCCTCGCGTCGATGACCGACGCGCTCTCGTCGGTCCGCATGCACCTCCAGGACATGACGGTCACGTCCGCCGCCGCCGACGGCGCGGCGTGCGCGTTCGAGCAGAGGGACGGGCTCCTCCTCGTCGCGCTCGACCGCCCGCGGAAGAAGGGCGAGGAGCTGACGCTCTCGATCGAGTACGGCGGAAAGCCGACCTCGGGCCTCTGGTTCAGCAAGCCGACCTCCGACCGCCCCGACGTGCCGACGCAGGTGTTCAGCCAGGGGCAGGGCGAGGAGAACCGCCACTGGTTCCCCTGCTACGACCTCCCCGACGACCGGATGACGACGTCGCTCCGCGTCGTCGTCCCGCCCGGCATGCAGACGCTCAGCAACGGCGATCCGCAGGGCGTCGACACGCTCCCCGACGGCCGGCTCGCGCACCGCTGGAAGCTCCCGGCGCGGCACCCGAGCTACCTCGTGACGCTGGTCGTCGGCGTCTTCCACGAGAGGATCCGCGACGCCGCGGGCGTGAAGCTCCACGACCTCGTCCCGCCGGACTGGAAGGACTGGTGCGACGAGGTCTTCGGCCGCACGCCCGCGATGATGGAGTTCTTCCAGGCGGAGACGGGCCAGCCGTGGGCGTGGGGCCGCCGGTACAGCCAGGTCACCGTGTGGGACTTCATGTACGGCGGCATGGAGAACACGGGTGCGACGACGCTCAACATGCGCGCGCTCCACAAGGCAGGCGTCCGCCCGGACTACACGGCCGACGGGCTCATCGCCCACGAGCTCGCGCACCAGTGGTTCGGAGACCTCCTCACCTGCCGCACCTGGAACCACATCTGGCTGAACGAGGGCTACGCGAACTACATGACCGACCTCTGGGTCGAGCACGAGCAGGGGCCCGACGCGGGCGCGGTGGCGATGCTCGCGGAGCAGGACGGATACATGGGCGGCGCGGACCTCAAGGCCGTGGCCGCGAAGCCGCGCCCGAAGCCGTTCCACTGCGGCGACCTCAAGGGCGCGCAGTACGTGAAGGGCGCGAGCGTGCTCCACATGCTCCGCGGGCTCCTCGGGCGCGACGTGATGCGAGAGGGCGTCCGCCGGTACCTCGCCGACAACCGCGACCGCGCGGTGGTGTCGGAGGACCTCCGCGCCGCGCTGGAGAAGGTCTCCGGACAGGACCTCTCGTGGTTCTTCGAGCAGTGGGTCTACCAGTCGGGGTTCCCCGAGATCTCGGTCGCGACGTCGTGGGACGCGAAGGACGGCGCCGTTCACGTGCTCGTCTCGCAGACGCAGCCCGTGTCGGAGTCGCTGCCGCTCTTCCGCACTCCCGTGGACGTCGAAGTGCGCTGGGCCGACGGCACGGCGACGCGCCGCCGCTGCGACCTCTTCCGCGCGAAGCACGACTGGCGCATCGCGGGGCCCGGCGAGCCGAAGCTCGTGCTCTTCGATCCCGACGGATGGCTGCTCGCCCGCGTGACCGAGACGAAGGACCGGAAGGCGTGGGGCGCGCACCTCGATCCGTCGGTGCCGGTCGTGAGCCGGATCGACGCGGTCCGCGCGCTCGGCGGGATGGGCGTGGACGCCGTCGCGAACCTGTCGCACGCGCTCGGCGATCCGCGGTTCGAGGTGCGCGCCGAGGCGTGCCAGGCGCTCGGGAAGATCGGCGGTCCGCTCGTGGCGGACGCCCTCGCCTCCGCGGCGAAGGACAAGGACAGCCGCGTCCGCCGCGCGGCCGCGAACGCGCTCGCGAACGTCCCCGCCGCGCAGTCGGCGCCGGCCCTGCGCCCGCTGCTCGAGGATCCGAGCGACTACGTCGCCGCCGACGCCTCCTGGGCGCTCGGGAAGGTGAAGGCCGAGGGCGCGTTCGACGCCCTCGTCGCCCAGCTTGCGCGGGAGAGCCACCGCGACCAGGTCCGCCAGCGCACGATGGACGGCCTGCGCGAGCTCGGCGACCCCCGCGGCGCGGCCGTCGCCCGCCGCTACCTCGGCTACGAGTGGGGCAAGGGCATCCAGCACCAGCTCCGCAAGGCCGCGCTCGACGCCGTCGTGGGGCTCGCGCCGCAGGACCCGGAGACGCGAGCGACCGTCCTCTCGCTCCTCGACGACCCGTACTTCCGCATGAAGTCGTGGGCCGCCGAGAAGTGCGGCGACCTGAAGCTCGCCGAGGCCGTCCCCGCGCTCGAGCGGATGCAGCAGACCGCGGTCGGTCCGTGGGTCCGCGACGCCGCGAAGGCGGCCCTCGGCCGGCTGAAGTAGAAATCCGGCATCCGTCGCGGCGCCCGGGAAGGGCATCATTGCCTCCGTGGGCATGGACCGGGTCTTCGACGCACGGCCGGACGCGGCGGACTTCCGCGACCGGATGTACGTGCCGACATTGGTGGAGGTCCCCGAGGTGCGTCCGCTCGCGGCGTGGACGAAGCTCCGCGTCCCGGTGCTGAACCAGGGGCGCGAGGGAGCGTGCACCGGGTATGCGCTCGCGACCGTGGTCCACGCGCTGCTCCGCACGCGCGCGGCGCGCCGCGACCTCACGCTCGTCAGCGCGCGGATGCTCTACGACATGGCGCGGCGGCACGACGAGTGGCCCGGCGAGAGGTACGAGGGATCGAGCGCGCGCGGCGCGATGAAGGGGTGGCACAAGCACGGCGCGTGCGCGGAGAAGCTCTGGCCGTCGAAGGGGACGTCGCGCGTGCGGATGGACGAGTCGCGCGCCCGGGACGGCGCGCTCCGTCCGCTCGGCGCGTACTTCCGCGTGAACCACCTGGACCTGGTCGCGATGCACGCGGCGCTCACGGAGACCGGGGCGCTGTTCGTCACGTCCGAGGTGCACGACGGATGGGACGCGCCGGACCGGCGCACGGGACGCATCCGCCCGCGGAAGGGCTCCGCGGGACATCACGCGTTCGCGATCGTCGGATGGGACGCCGACGGGTTCTGGATCCAGAACTCGTGGGGCGCGTCGTGGGGGAAGCGCGGGCTCGCCCACCTCCCCTACGAGGACTGGCTCTCGCGCGGCACCGACGCGTGGGTCGCGCGGATCGGCGTTCCGGTGCGGATGAGCGGGCCGGCGAGGCTCGCCGTGTCCCACGGCGGCGCGGCGGGGTCGGCGCTCGACGTCGCGGCGCTGCGTCCGCACGTGGCGACGCTCGGGAACGACGGACTCCCCTTCGACTCCGGGCCGCTCGGCACGTCGGAGGCCGACATCCGCACGATCCTCCGCGAGGACTTCCCGCGGCTCACGAAGGGCTGGGCGCGCCGGCGGCTCGTGGTCCACGTCCACGGCGGGCTCGTGCCGTCGTCGCGCGCGCACGAGACCGCGGCGCGGCTCGCGGCGAAGTGGCTCCCCGGCGAGGCGTACCCGCTCGCGATCGTGTGGCGGACCGGGTTCTGGGACACGCTCCGGAACGTGCTCGGCGAGGCGGCGCGGCGCCGGCGGCCCGAGGGGATCATCGACACCGCGAAGGAGTTCCTCGAGGACCGGCTCGACGCGTTCCTCGAGCCGGTGGCCCGGACGATCGGCGGGCGGACGCTCTGGAAGGAGATGAAGGAGAACGCGCGGCTCGCGTCGCGCGCGGCGGGCGGCGGCGACCCCGCGGGCGGGGCCCGCGTCATCGCCGAGGAGGCGGCGCGGCTCGCGGCGGCCGATCCCTCGTTCGAGCTCCACGTCGTCGGGCACAGCGCGGGGTCGGTCCTGATCGGCCACATGCTCGACGCTCTCCACGACGCCGGAGGCCCGGCGGTGCGGTCCGCCGCGCTCTGGGCGCCCGCGTGCACGATGCGGCACTTCGCGAACCGCTGGGCCCCCGCGCTCGACGCGGGGCGCGTGGCGCGCCTGCTCCTCATGACGCTCGACGACGCCACGGAGCGGCGCGACGACTGCCTCGGGCTCTACCGGAAGTCGCTTCTCTACCTCGTGTCGAACGCGTTCGAGGACGACGCCCGCGCGCCGTTCGAGGACCACGGGGAGCCGCTGCTCGGGATGGAGGCGTTCGTCCGCGCCGACGCGGCGGTCGCCGCGCGGTTCGCGGCGGGCGGCCGGAACCGCTGGATGCTCGCGCCGCAGGCCGGGACGTCGCTGGCCCGGAGCCACGGCGCGTTCGACGACGACACGGCGACGCTGGAGACGACGCTCGCGTGGATGCGGGGCGGGTGACCCGGCCCCGGCGCCGCGTCCGCGCGCGGCGAACTCTCCGCGGGACTACTTCTTCGCCGGCAGAGCCGCCAGAGCGTCCTTCGCCCTGGCGCCGAATCGGCTGTTCTTCAGCTTCGACAGCCGCTCGAGGATGAGCCGCGCGGGGGAGAGCTTCCCCTCCTTCGCGAAGCCGACGGCCTTCGTGTAGTCGTCGCCGTCGGTCAGGTCCTGCGCGGCCTTCGGGTCCTTCCGGATCGCCTCGGCCTTCGCCTTCGCCTCGGCGCAGAGATCGAGGCCCTCGAACCGGCGCTGGAAGTCCGTGTAGCGCTCCCACGCGTCCCACCACCACGCCTTGGCCTCGAGCTCCGCGATCTCGGCGAAGTGGACCGGACGCCGCCGGTCGATCCACGCCACGGTGTCCCTAGCCCACTTCGCGTCCGTCCGGTCGAGCTTCCCCGAGTCCGCGGCGGCCGAGAGGAGCGTGCGCGCCGCGGCGAAGCGGCCGTCGTCGAACGCGGCCTGCGCGTCGGCGAGCGTCGCGGGGAGTTCCGGCGGCTTCGACACGCGCTCGAGGTGCGGTGTCACGTCCTTCTCCGCGAGCCCCTGCGGATGCCCGGCCCAGCGGACGACGCCGTCGGGGTCGATCACGAACCCCCACGGCATCCCCGGGTACGGGTACGCCTTCCGCAGCATCTCGATCGTCGCGGTGTCCACCCGCGCCGTGCCGAACTTCGGCTTCTTGAACGTCGTCCACGTCTCGACGGGCGCACGCTCCTCCTCGGACACGGCGAGCACGGTGAGCCCCCGCGCGCCGAGCGAGTCCACGAGCTTGTTCAGGGCCGGGACGGCCTCGGCGACGCGTCCGTTCCGCGTGTCGATGAAGACGAGGAGGAGGCAGCGGCCGCGGAAGTCGTCGATGGGACGGATCGGGTGCTTCGGCGCGCGCGCGCCGACGACGTCCACGGCGGCGAACGGGGTGGCCGGCTTCCCGACGATGTCGAGCGGGTCCTGCGCCAGCGCGGCGGGCGGCGGCGCGGAGACCGATGCGGCGAAGACGGCGCACGCGAGCGACGTCGCGACGCCCGCCGTCGCAAGCGCCCGCCTCACGGCGCGGAGCCCGGACCGGCCGAGGGCCCTGCGTCCGCGGCGGCCGCATCGCCTGCGAACAGGGCGACGAGCCCGGGCCCCCACTTCTCGATCCGCGCAGGCCCCAGTCCCGGCACGCCGGAGAGGTCCGCCGCGCTCCGGATCGAGCGCGCGGCGAGCGCATCGAGCGTAGTGTCGGGGAACACCACGTACGGCGGCACGCGGGACGCCCGCGCCGTGTCGAGACGCCACGCGCGAAGACGTTCGCGACGGGCGTCGCCGCCGGCCTCCGCGGCGCGCGGCGCGACCTCGGACGGACGGCTCGCCCGGCGGCGCTTCCCGTTCGCGGCGGCGCGGGACGCGGGCGTCCCGTCGGAGAGGTCGGGGATGGCCAGCGTGAGCGGCGGGTCCTCCGTCATCACGCGGCGGCCCTCGTCCGAGAGGGCGAGCACCGCGGCCGACCCGGGTCCGTCGAACGCGCGGCGGCGGAGGAGGCCCTCGTCGGCGAGCGCCTCGAGCAGGTCCGACACCGTGCGGAGCGGAAGATGCGCGAGGCGGCCGAACGTGGGGAGCGCGTCCAGCCCCGCCGACGTGACCTCGCGGCTCTTCTTCCCGATCAGCACGTGCGCGATCCGCGCGCGGCCGAAGCGGTCGTTCATGCGGGCCACCGCCGACAGCGCGATGCGGACGCTCCGCCGGTCCTCGTCGCCGAGCGCGCGCGCGGGGGGCCGTCCGATCTCGAGGCACCGGTCGCAGGCGCCGCACGCGTCCCGCGCCTCCGACGACCCGAAGTAGCGCAGGAGCACCGCCCGGCGGCACGCGGACCCCGCCGCGTACGAGCAGATGTCGCGGAGCCGCTCCTCGTCGCCGCGGCGCTTCGCGTCGAGGTGGTCCAGGTCCACGGGGAGCCCGTCGCGTCCGACCCCGGGGACGGCCTGCCACGCGTCGGTCCCGGCCGCGTCGGTGGTGCGGATCACAGCGGCCGCGCGCCGGAGGACGCCGAGGGCCGTGTCCACCGCCATCCCGTTCCGCGGCGAGAGTTCGGCCGAGAGCACCTCCGTGGTCGCCTCGCCCCCGGCGAGGCGGTCGAGGATCGCGCGGTAGATCGACGGCGGCGGGTTCGCGCCGTCGAGGAAGAACCGCTGGATCCGCACGTCGGCGTAGTTGTAGAGGAGCAGGCACTCGGCGGGCTCCCCGTCGCGCCCCGCGCGGCCGGCCTCCTGGTAGTACTGCTCGATGCTGCCGGGCACGTCGAAGTGGGCGACGAGGCGCACGTCCGGCTTGTCCACGCCCATCCCGAACGCGCTCGTGGCGACCAGCACGTCCGCGCGGTCGGACATGAACGCGTCCTGCACGGCCTCGCGCTCCGACGCGTCGAGCCCGCCGTGGTAGCAGCGGACGCGGCGCCCGGGCGCGGCGTCCCGGAGCCGCTCGGCGACCATCTCCACGTTCTTCCGCGTGGCGGCGTAGACGATCGCGGGCGCGGTCCCGCCGCCCGCCTGCGCCCGGTCGATCGCCTCGCCGAGCATCTCGAACTTCCGCGCGACCGTGTCGGGGCGGCGGACGACGAGCCGGAGATTCGGCCGCTCGAAGCCGGTCACGAACACCTTCGCGTCGCGGAGCCCGAGCTGGCGCACGATGTCGTCGCGGACTCGCTGCGTGGCCGTGGCGGTGAACGCCGCCGTCGGCGGGCTCCCGAGGGCCGCGCGCATCTCGCCGAGGCGGAGGTAGTCCGGCCGGAAGTCGTGCCCCCACTGGCTGATGCAGTGGGCCTCGTCCACTGCGAGGCGGACGACCCTCATCTCCGCGGCGGCGTCGAGGAACCGCTGGCTCGCGATCCGCTCCGGCGCCACGTAGAGCAGCCGGAACCGCCCCTCGCGGCAGCCGCGGAGGCGCTCGTCCTGCTCCGTCTGGGAGATCGAGCTGTTGACGAACGTGGCCTCGTGCCCCAGTTCGCGGAGCGCGTCCACCTGGTCCTTCATGAGCGCGATGAGCGGCGACACGACGACGGTCAGCCCGTCGAGGAGCAGCGCCGGGAGCTGGTAGCAGAGCGACTTCCCGCCGCCGGTCGGGAGCACGGCGACCACGTCGCGCCCCTCGATCACCGCGCGGACCACGCCCTCCTGCCCCTCGCGGAACCTCTCGTGCCCGAACCGGTCGCGGAGCGCGCCGGCGAGTCCGTCGGCGGGCCGGGCGCCGACGGACTCGGCCGCCGGACCCGCGGCTCGCGGCGGGGACGAATCCCCCGCCTCGCGCAACGCGCGGCCGAACGGCAGCATCGGCTCGTCAGGCGTGGGCATGGTCTCGGACTGTCCGGAAGGCTACCTCCCCCCACCGACGGGCCCCGGTACACTCGCCGCCGGAGGGGACCCCATGCGCCCGTTCACACTCGTGCTCCTTGCGGCGGCGGCGTGCCTCACGCCCGCGGTGGACGCCGCCATGACCGGACCGACCCTCGCGGAGGACGCCGCGACGGTCGATCCGGAGATGGCGGCGCTCGTCCGCGAACTCGGGAGCGCGGGGACCCGCGTCGCGGCGGCGCGGAAGCTCGTCACCGCGGGAGAGAAGGCGGTCCCGGCGCTCGTCGCCGTGCTGAAGGACGACCTCCTGGCCGAGCACGCCCTCGACGTGCTCGCGAAGCTGGGGCCGGCGGCGAAGGGCGCGGTCGGCGCGCTGTCTCCGCTCGTCAAGCAACGGAACTTCGCGCAGCGGGCGAGGGTCGCGTACGCGCTCGGTTCGATCGGCGCCGAGGCCGAACCAGCGCTGACGAATCTGATCGACTACCTGCGCGAATCGAGGGCATCGGCGGGACGCGACTCCGCGGCGAACGCTGCCGCGGCGATCGCCTGCGACTACAGCCGCCGCATACGCCCACCGGCACGGCCAAACGACGTAGATCGATCGATCGACGCGGGATGGGACTGGCTGATACGACACCAGCACCCCGGCGGACGATGGAGTGCGGCGAAGTTCAGCGCAACGTGCGAGCGCGTGGCGTGCAGTGATCCCGGGATGGACGAGCACGACGTCGGACTCACAGGACTCTCCATCCTGGCGCTCCTGGACGTCCGGGGCGAACAGAAGGTCGAAGGTAGGCGAGCCGAAGCCATCCTGGCGGCTGCATCCTGGCTGGTATCCCGCCAGGACGCCGAGGGCTTCATCGGCGAACGGGGGCCGGAGAGCTGGATCTACGGCCATCTGATCGCAACGCTCGCACTCGTCCAGTGCCGACGTCGAGGGCTTGCCATCCAGGACGAGCCGGTCGCGCGCACGGTCGTGGCGACTCAAACGGCTCAGAATCCCTACCTCGCATGGCGATACGGGATACGTGACGGCGACAACGACCTGTCCGTCACCGGTTGGGCAGTCCGTGCGCTTGCCGCAGCGGCGGAAGCGGGCCTCACGTTCGATCCCAACGCTCTGCAGGGCGCGAACACCTGGAGGGACCGGATGACGGACGCCACCTCGGGCCGAGTGGGATACCAGACTCGCGGCGCGGGGAACATGCGCCCCAAGGCAACCATAGACAGGTTTACGACAGAGGGCGCCGAGCCGATGACCGCGATGGGCGCTGCCGTGGCAATGGACATTCGCCATGCTGCGTCGTTCCTCCGCGACTCCGGGGCGCCCAAGGGCTTCGGGCTTGGAGCCGACTCGCGACTGCTCACGAAGAGCGTGGGGCTCGTGCTGGCCGCCCCCCCGGACCGACGCACGCGGCCGACCGCCGCGGACCTCTACTATTGGATGCACGGCGCCAGATTGGTCCGCACATACGGTTGGTCCTCGTACAGCGCCTGGCGCGACGCGCTCGTATCGTCACTCGTTCCCTACCAGTCGTCGGCGGAGGACTCGTGCAGCCGTGGTTCTTGGGACGCGTTCGATCCCTGGGGCCACTTCGCCGGCAGGGTGTTCTCGACCTCCGCAGCGGTGATCTCGCTCTGCGAGATGCGGGACGACCCCGCATCGCTCCCGCCGCTCACGACGATCGCAAGACGCGTGATCTCCGCGTTCGAATCCGGCGCACGCGACGCAGATCCATGGGTCGCGGATCGATGCAGCCACCTGGCCCTCGTCGTGAGAGCGAGTTGCAAGTAGTCGGCTCCGGTCACTCCGGCCGGTCGGGGACCTCCGACCGCGCACCGGTCGCGAGCACGTACCGGTGGACGCGGAGGCCCTCCGTCCAGACGAGATCGCCGGTGACCGGGTCGGCGGACGGCGGGTCGTCGCCGACGCCCTGCGGGATGCGGAGTGTCTGCCGGGCGCGGCCCGTCTCGGGGTCGCACGCCTCCAGCGTCCAGTCGCCGATGTCGAGCCAGAGCGTCGTCGCCGACGCGCCGACGATCCGCCGCACGCGCTTCGAGCGGTCCACGCCGACTCGCTTCCCGTCGGTCAGGCGCACGCGCTCGAGTTCGCCGTCCTCGGAGAGCGCGTGGATGCCGGCCGGAGTGACGCGCACCACGGGGACGTTCATCAGCCGGAAGCGTTCGACGGGCTTCGCGCCCGGGCCGTCGATCACGAGCACCACCCAGCGGCCCGCGCCCGCGCCCGACGCGGCCCCCTCGCACGCGGCGACGAGCCGCCCCTTCTCGTCCACGCGGCAGGACGCGATCGACGCGACCTCGTCGAGGAGATGCTCCGTCTCGCCGTCCGGCTTCACGAAGAGCGACGCGACAGGCAGGATCACCGCCCGCCCCTTCGCGAACGGAAGCACGCGGCGGATGTCGTGGTCGTCGGCGGCGAGCGTCGCGACGGAGCGGGGCGCGTCCTCGTGCGTCATCGGCACGCGCCAGAGCCGGACCTTCCCGTCGGCGCCGGCGGACGTCACCCACACGCCGTCTGGCTCCACGGCGAAGGAGAGGATGCCGGTGCCGAGGAAGCGCACGTTTCCGTCGGGATCGACGGCGCGGAGTTCGCCGTCGCGGAGCACGTGAACGACACCTCCGAACGACTGCGCGGCGACGCCTTCCCGCGGCTTGGGTCCCCCGGCCTCGCGCTTCGCCCTCGCGGCCTCGGCGTGCGGGCGGAGATCGGCGTCCCAGTCCCCCTGCCACACGGCCGAGTTGACGACCGACTGCGGAGTCTCGGGCAGGTCGGCCCAACGGCGGAACAGCGCTTCGAGCTTCGGCGCGAGCGGACGGGCGGCGAGGCGCATCGTCTGCGCGCGGGGCACGGAGCGGCGGAGATCGAGGCAGCAGGTGGACGCTTCGACGACGACGGTCCGGCCCGCCGGCACGCGGACGCGCGCGCTGCCGTCGCCCGATGCGTTGCGATGGAGGACGTCCGCCGACGGTTGCGCGCCTTCGGGGGCTTCGACCGCGGCGGCCGTGACCGGCCCGATCCCGAGGCGCTGGCACGACGAGCCGTCCAGCGGCTCGAAGGACTCGCCGGACACGTCGATCTCCTCGTCGCGACCGCTCCGGCTCTCGAGCGCGAGCCGGAGACGGGAGTAGGTCCCCTCCGCCTTCGCGCGGACCGCGACGAGCCCCTTCTTCACGGCCTCCGCGAGGCGGACGACGGCCGGCTTCGACTCCGGCGACGGCGGCGCGTCTTCCGCGCGCGCGTGGAACGAGAGCCCGGCGAGCGCAAGGAGGCATGCGGCGAGGTGCGTGCGCATCCAGGTGAGTCTACTCGTCCCCCACGAACACCGGCGTCGCGGATCTCGGCGCAGCGCCCGACGCGGCCGCGGTGAGGAGCAGGCGCCGGATCGCGTCCTCGCCGACCTTCCCGTACCCGGCCGAGAACTCGTTCACGTAGAGCGCGATGTGCTGCTCGGTGACTCCATCGGCCAGTTCCTGCGCGTGCTTCCGCACGAAGTCGCGGGACGCGTCGGGGTTCGCCCGCGCGAAGGCGAAGCTCTCGCCGATCCACCGCTCGACCGAGCGCGCGAGCTGCGCGTCCACGTCGCGGCGCACGAACACTCCGCCGAGGGGGACCGGAAGCCGCGTGAGCGCCTCCCATCGCTGCCCGAGGTCCTCGACCGCGTGGAGCCCGCGCTCGCGGTAGGTGAAGCGGTGCTCGTGGATGATGACCGCGGCGTCGCACCGGCCGTTCGCGACGGCGTCGGGGAGCTCGTCGTAGCGGAGCGACGGCGTGTCGGAGCACTCCGGATGGAAGAGCCCGAAGAGCAGCGCCGCCGTGGTGAGCCCGCCCGGGAGCGCGATCTTCAGCGGACCGAGTTCGTGCGGCTTCATCGGCCTCGACGCGACGACGAGCGGCCCGTTCCCGCGTCCGAGGGCCCCGCCGGTGCGGCAGGCGGCGTACGTCTCCCGCGCCCGGGCGAACGCCGCGAAGCTCGCCTTCGTCACTTCGAGTTCGCCGCGGAGCATCCGCTCGTTCAGGGACTCGACGTCCTCGATCACGGGCTCGAACCGCACGCCGGGCGTCGCGACGCGGCCGTGGAGGAGCGCGTGGAAGAGGAACGTGTCGTTCGGGCAGGGCGACATCCCGAAGCGGAGCGTGCGGACCGCCTTCACCGGAAGAGCCTCCGGAGGAGCTCGTCGGCGTGGGCGAGGGGGCCCGCGAGCTCGAACGGGCGTCCGTCGCGCGGGCCGCACGCGTTGCTGATCCCGCGCACCTCGGCGAACGGGATGCAGCGCGCCGCGGCGACGTGGGCGATCGACGCGCCCTCCATCCCCTCGGCGATCGCGCCGAGCGCGCCGCGCTCCTCGGCGAGGCGGTGCGTGCCGGCGCAGACGGACACGGTGGCGATCCGCCCCGCCGCGACCGCGAAGGAGGGCGGCGCGCCGGAGAGCAGGGCGTCGCGCATCGCCGCGTCGGTCGGCATCCACGCGGCTCCGGGCACGTGCATCCCGGGACGGTCGAAGGGCAGGAACCGCTCGCCGATCTCGAGCCCCTCGTCCACCACCGCGACCTCGGTCGCCACCGCGACGTCGCCGATCGCGAGCCCGCCCCGCGGATACGCCCCCGCGACGCCGAACGACACGATCGCCCGCACGCCGCCGAGCGCGACTCTGGACGCCACGGCCGCCGCCGCGCCCGTCTTGCCGATCCCGCAGACGAGGATCTCCGCCGGGACGGACGGGCGCTCCGCCTCGGTGGCCACGACGACGAGCACGCCCGCGCCGTCGGAGAGACCCTCGGCGGCGTGACGGGCCCGGAACGCGCGATCCTCCATCGCCCCAGTTTCGGGGGCGTCCTCCGATAACTCACTTTCTGCCGCGGAAGGTGCGCTAGAGAACACGTCCCATGCCCCTGGTCGAGCTCCGGGACGTCGAGAAGCGCTACGGCCGCGGGGCGGCCGAGGTGGCAGCGCTCCGGGGCGTCACGATGGACGTCGAGCGCGGCGAGTTCGTGGCGGTGCTCGGGCGCTCGGGATCCGGGAAGTCCACGCTGATGAACCTCCTCGCCGGCCTGGACCGGCCCACGTCGGGGACGATCCGCGTGGACGGGCGCGACCTCTCGCAGGCGACGCCCGCGGAACTCGCGGCCTACCGCGCGCGGACGATCGGCGTCGTCTTCCAGCAGTTCCACCTGCTGCCGGGGCGCACCGCGGCGGAACAGGTCGCGCTGCCGCTCGTCCTCGACGAGACGCCGCCGGGCGAGCGCGCGGCGCTCGTGGCCGCCGCGCTCGACGCGGTCGGGCTCTCGCGTCGCGCGACGCACGTCCCCGCCGAGCTCTCGGGCGGCGAGCAGCAGCGGGTGGCCGTCGCCCGCGCGGTCGTCCGGAAGCCGCCGCTGCTCCTCTGCGACGAGCCGACCGGGAACCTCGACTCGGTCAACGCGGAGGCCGTCGTGGACCTCCTCTCCGGGCTCCGCGCGCGCCTCGGCTGCACGGTCGTGATGATCACCCACGAGCCCGACCTCGCGGACCGGGTGGCCAGCCGCCGCGTGCGCATGGAAGACGGGAGGATCGCCCCGTGAGGGCCGCCGACCTCCGCCGCGAGGCGTGGCGCGCGCTCCGCGCGAGCCCCCTCCGCACGCTCCTGACCGGCGGCGGGATCGCCGTGGGCACGATGGCGCTCACGCTGATCCTCTCGCTCTCGCTCGGCCTCACGGGCGTGCTCGCGGAGCTCGTCGCCACCGACGAGCAGCTCCGGCACCTGGTCGTGATGCCGGGGTTCGGCCGCGCGGAGTCGCGGAAGAACGGCGGCGCCGCGCCCGCGGTCGAAGGGGAGATGTCGGACGTGAAGCGCCAGCGCCTCCAGCGCGTGATGCTGAAGCGCACCCGCGGCGGGCCCCCGTTCCAGGTGCGGTCGGTGGTCATCGACGCGGAGACTGAGAAAGAGCTCTCGGCGCTCCCCGGCCTCGAGAGCGCGCGGCCGTTCCTCCAGGAGCGGTTCGAGCTGTCGTTCCCCGGCGCCGACGGCAGGAACGCGGCGCCGACGACGGAGAAGCCGCAGGGCGCGCTCTCGCTCGCGATCCAGGCCGACCATCCCTATTACCCGGGGCGCCTCCTCGCCGGTCGCTGGTTCGCGCGCGACGACGAGCCCGGCGTCGTGATCCACGAGTACGTGCTCTACCGCATGGGCATCACGAGCGACGAGGCGCAGGCGGCGCTCGTCGGGAAGACGATCCGCCTCACCGCGCGGAAGTCCACGGCCATGCAGCAGGCCGCGGCGATGCTCGGCATCGGCCCGCGGGGCGACGCGCCGGTCGCGTACACGGAGGACGTCCCGGTGCTCGGCGTCATCCGCGAGCGCTTCGGCATGGAGCGCGCGAACGTGCTCGAGGAGGCGTTCGCGATGCAGGCCGACCTGTTCCTCGCGACGGACTTCGCGCGGAAGCTCTGGGACCGGCAGGAGGGACGCGGCGGGCCGCAGGCGATGCTCCTCACCGCGGAGTCGATCGGCGACGTCGAGTCCGTGGAGTCGCGCGTCGGCGACATGGGGCTCGAGGTGCGCTCGATCCGCGAGGGCGTCCAGGCGATGCAGACGTTCCTCAACGTGATGACGGCGGTGGCGAGCGTGCTCGCCGGGATCGCGGTCTTCGTCGCGGCGCTCGGAATCGTGAACACGCTGGTGATGAGCGTCCTCGAGCGGACGAAGGAGATCGGGCTGCTCAAGGCGCTCGGCGCGACCGACGGCGACGTGGCGCGGCTCTTCGTGGCGGAGGCTGCGCTTCTCGGGTTCGCGGGCGGGGCGATCGGAACGGCCCTCGGGTGGGCGCTCTCGCTCGTCGGCGACGCGATCGGCCGGAGGCTCATCGAACAGGCGTTCCTGATGCCCTACGAGGGCGACCTGTTCCGCTTCCCCGCCTGGCTCACGTTCGCGGGCCTCGCGTTCGCCGTGGTCGTGGCGTGCACCGCGGCGATCGTGCCGACGCTCCGCGCCGCGCGCGTCGATCCGGTCGCGGCGCTACGGTCCTGACGTCTCGTCGGGATCCGGCGGAAGCGGCTCGCCGGGATGCAGCGCGGGTCCGCACGCGATGTCCGACGTGGCCACGAAGCCCTGCTCGGACGTCTCCCCCGAGCAGCACTCCGCCTGGTTCAGCCCGTAGAGCGGGCAGTCCGAGCGGAGGCACGCGGCGTGGCCGTGGACGTACTCCATGGGTCGGCGGCAGAGGGCGCAGCGCATGTGCGGACCGGGCAGCCTGCCCTCCGCGCCGGGCGCGTCCAAGCTACAACGGCCGGAGCTTCGCGAAGGCGAGGGCGAGCGTCTTCTCCCCCACCGTGGAGAACCGCACCGTGACCCGCGACGACGGCCCGCGGCCCTGGAGGCGGACGATCTGCCCGTTCCCGAACACCGGATGGTGGACGCGCGCGCCGACGGCGAGGCCGGCCGACGGGTCGTCGCCCGCCGCGTAGTCGGGGGC
>JAJVHW010000134.1 GCA_022072415.1 Planctomycetota bacterium | reverse complement strand
GGGCGCGCTGCGAGGCCGGCGCGCCGCGCCTCGCGCGGCTCGACGAGATCGAGCGGGCGGCCGTCCACGACCTCGAACTCTCGTGCGAGGCGGTCCGCGCCGACCCGGCGCAGCGGCCGTTCGTGCGCCGCGCTCCGTTCACCGTGGGCGCGAGCGTCGCGGTCACGGCGGTCTCCGCGGCCGTGTTCCTCCTCCTGGGCGACGACGTGTTCTCGCTCGTCGCGGCCGGCGCGCTCGGGCGCGAACTCTGCGCCGGGGAGGGCGCGTGGTGGCGGCTCGGCACGGCGATGCTCCTCCACGGCGGATGGATGCACCTCGCCCTGAACATCACGTCGGCGCTCGTGGTCGGCGCCGTCTACGAGCAGCGCGCCGGGTCGGTGCGGACGGTGATCACCGCGCTCGGCGGCGGGTTCCTCGCGTCGCTCGCGAGCGTGCTGACGGGGACTCCGGTCGGCGTCGGCGCGAGCGGGGCGGTGATGGGGCTCGTTGGCGGCGTCCTGTCGCTGCTTCTCCTCGAGCGGCACCGGTTCTCGCAAGCGGACCGCCGCCAGTGGCTCGCGATGATCGGCCTCACGGTGGCCGCGAACGCGCTCATCGGCGCGGCGGAGCCGGACGCCGTGGACAACGCCGCCCACGCCGGCGGACTCGCGGGAGGGTTCCTGATCGCGGCGCTGCTGCGTCCGCGCCGCGTCGAGACCGAGGTCACGCGCGGCACGCGGCGGCTCGCGGCGGGCATCCTGCTCGGGCTGCTCGGCGGGGGCGTCGCGGAGGCGTCGCTCGCGCTTCCCCTCTGGCTCGGCCGGAGGACCGCGCACGTGGACGGAGCGCGCGCCGAGCTTCCGACGTGGCTCCGGCGCGCCGAGGAGAGCGAGGGCGGGTTCCTCGGGCGGCCGCCGCTGCCGTTCGCGATGCAGATGGGGCGGTGGAGTCCGGACGCGCCGAACCCGCCGGCGCTGCTGCGACGCCTCGCCGCATCGGGCATCGACGTGTCGCCCGCCTGGACGGCCGCCGCCGCGGAACGTCGCGTCGAAGGAGACGTCGACGTGGAGGAGCTCCTCTTCTTCCCGCCGCCGGGTCACGACGTGCGCGACATGCCGTCCGTCCGCGTCGTGACGCTGGTGCGCCGCGGAGCGTTCGCCACCGTGGCGCTTCCCGCGTCCGACGAAGGCGAGCGCGCGTTCGGCTCGGTGCTTCGCGGCCTCGCCCATACACTCGAATCGCAGGCGCCGGCCGTGCGGGGCGCCGGAGGGAAGCCACGTTGAACGTCCTCGTCGTCGAAGCCGACACCGACCCGCACGACCCGCTCTGGGCCGACCTCGCCGAGGCCGGCCACGCCGCCCGCGGCCGCGCCGAGGCGGGAATCTCGCGGGGCGGAGTCACGGAGGAGAGCTGGGTCCCCGACGTCGTGCTCGTGCGCCTGGACCGCGACGCCGCGGCGGTGCTCGACGACGCCGCGTCGATCCTGCGGACCCGGCGCATGTCGCGCGCCGCCGTGCTCTTCACCGGGGGCAACGAACTCGCGCTCGCCTCCGCGCGCCGCCGATTCCCCGAGGCGAACTTCGCGCGCGCCGACCAGGTGCTCACGGCGCTGGCGTCGATCGAGTCGGAAGACTGACCGGCCGCCGCGCCGGCCGCGTCACCCCTTCACGCACACCACCTGCTTCAGCGTGTGCACGACGTCCACAAGGTTCCGCTGCGCCGCCATCACGGCGTCGATCGGCTTGTACGCCGCGGGCGTCTCGTCGAGCACGTCCGCGTCCTTCCGGCACTCGACGCCCGACGTCGCCGCGGCGTGGTCGTCGAGCGTGAATCGCCGCTTCGCCTCGCCGCGGGACATCGCGCGCCCCGCCCCGTGGCTGCAGCTCTCGAGGCTCTCCGGGTTCCCGCGCCCGCGGACGATGTAGCTCCGCGCGCCCATGCTGCCGGGGATGATCCCCATGTCGCCGAGCCCCGCGCGCACGGCGCCCTTCCGCGTGACCCAGACCTCCGCGCCGCCGTGCGTCTCGCGGGCGACGTAGTTGTGGTGGCAGTTGACGACGAGCGCGTCCGCCTCGAACGGCGGAACGCCCTTCGTGCCCCGCGCGGCGCGCACGACCGCCGCCATCATGAGCTCGCGGTTCACCATCGCATACCGCTGCGCCCACGCGACCGCGCGGCAGTAGTCGTCGAAGTGCCCGGCGCCCTCCTCGAAGTACGCGAGGTCCTTGTCCGGCAGGTTCGCGAGATGCCGTTCCATGTCCTTCTTCGCGAGCTCGATGAAATGGGTGCCGATCCGGTTCCCGACGCCGCGGGAGCCGCTGTGGAGCATGAACCACACGCGCTCCGCCTCGTCGAGGCAGACCTCGATGAAGTGGTTCCCGGTGCCGAGCGTCCCGAGGTGGTTCACGTGCCGCGCGCGGGCGATGTCCTTGTGCGCGTCCGCGATCCGGCGGAACTCCGGTTCGAGCTCCGCCCACGCGCGAGCCTGCGCCTCCGGCGGATCGTGCCACGCGCCGCGGTCGCCGCGCCCGCCGTTGTCGGTGCGGCCGTGCGGCACCGCGCGCTCGATCGCGCGGCGCAGTTCCGCGAGGTCGTCGGGCAGGTCCGACGCGGCGAGCGTCGTCCGCGCGGCCATCATCCCGCACCCGATGTCCACGCCCACCGCCGCCGGGATGATCGCCCCGCGCGTCGGGATCACGCTCCCGACCGTGGCGCCGATCCCCCAGTGCACGTCCGGCATCACCGCGATCCACCCGTGGACGATCGGCAGCCGCGCGACGTTCGCGAGCTGCCGCCGCGCCGCGTCCTCGAGCGCCACCCCCCGCGTCCACGCCCGGATCGGTACGCGGGCGCCCTCCTCGAGGAGGACGTCGTGGTCTAGCGGCGGATCCGAGGACATTCGCCGACGTTGCACGAAGCCCGCGCTCCGGGCGAGCTATCCGGCCCCTACCACACGTCGAGCACGCGCCAGGCGTCGCCGTCCTTCCGGACGACGGCGCAGACGTGGGTGCCGAGGAACTCGACGGTGCCCTGTTTCCGGAGCTTCACCGGGAACTCGACGAGGTGGTCGTCGTGGGCGGGGTCGGCGGACATGCCCGCGCCGCGGCGGCGGGCGGGGTCGGTGAACGGGCCGAGGAGCGTCTTGTCCTTCGCGGCGGCGGCGGCGGAGACGACGCGGCCCGAGAGCGGGTCGAGGACGTCCGCGAACGCGAGGGCGCGGAGATCCGCCACGTCGAACACCTTCCGCGCGCGGTCCATCTCCGCGTTCCGGCGCGCGTCGCCGACGAACGGCGCCTCGCCGGCCTTCGTGCCGAAGTTCGCGTGCAGCGACGCGCGCAGGGCCCCGGGATCCTCGCGGAGGAACGCGTGGAGCCACCGGACGACCGCGGTGCGGACCTCGCGCTCGGGCGAGGGGAGCTTCGCGAGCGGCGCGGCGGGGTCCTCGACGCCGCCGAGCTTGTCGATCTCCGCGAAGAGGCGCGAGCCTTCGAGCGTGGACGGCACCGACGTGTCGCGCTCGATCCAGCGGAGCTTCCCCTCGCGGTCCACGAGGAACGTGCTCCGCGCTGCGAAGCCGCCCTCGGGCGACGGGACGAACACCCCGTACGCCTTCGACACCTCGTTCTTCACGTCGGCGAGCATCCGGTACTGCGCCCCGAGGGTCGAGGCGAAGTCCCGGTGCTTCTCGACGGGGTCCGCGCTGATCGCGAGCAGCGCCGCGCCGCGGTCCTGGATCTTCCGGTGCTCGCGGGCGAAGCACTTGTTCTGCTTCGTGCAGCCCGGCGTGAAGTCGCGGGGATAGAACGCGATCACCACGGACTTCTTCCCGCGGAACGACGCGAGGGACACGTCCTTCCCGTCCTGGTCCTTCAGCGTGAAGTCGGGCGCGGCGTCGCCGACCTGCGGGGGGCCCTCGGCGGCGGCGGGCCCTGCCTCGGGCGACGAGAGGATCGCCGGCGCGACCCACGCCAGCGAGAGGCACGCCGCGACGGTCCGCGCGATGCGTCGGAAGTTCGTCCATGCGGCGGTCGTCATGCGTCCCTCGTTCTGCGTTGTCCGCGCGCTCCCGGGGAAGCATACGATGCGGGCTCCTCAGAAAGGAGCCTCTCGTGCGGAAGACTTGGGCGGCCGGGAACCGGGCTGCGTGGCTGTGCGTGGTCGCCGGCGCCGCGTCGGTGGCTCTCGTGGCCCCCGCGATGCGCGCCGCCGCGGCGAAGCCCGCCCTGGAGATCGCGTTCGGCCCCGACGACGTCGCGGCCGACGCGCGGGCGCGGTTCGTCCTGACCGTCCGCAACGCGGGCGCCGGGGCCGCCGTGTTCGGCGTGGGCGACCGGTTCGACGTGCTCCACGGATCGGGCGCCGCGCCGGGAGACCTGACGACCGACCTCGGGACGCTCGCGGCCGCGGGGACCTCGCCCGCGGGGTTCGCGTTCTCGACGACCGAGGGCGGTGCGCGCGTCACCGCGACGGCGGCCGTCACGCTCGATCCGGGCGCCTCGCTCGCGTTCGAGATGACCGGCACGTCCGGCCCGCCCGGCGCGGCGCCGGTCGCGGTCGAGGCCGTCGTGTCGAAGTCGGCGGGGAAGCCGCCGCGGCGGAGCGAGCTCCGCGTTGTCAAGGCCGCAGGCGCCTCCGTCGACCCGTTCTACGGCGACGGCTCCGACGGCGACCTCGTCCTCACGTCGGACACCGACCTCCAGCCGCTCCGGAACTACGCGAACGTGCGGATCGCGGCCAACGTCACCGTGCGCGTGCCGTCCGGCGCGACGATCCGCTGCAGCGGGACCTTCGAGAACCGCGGCACGATCCGCGTGCTCTCCGGGAACCCCGGCGGCGGAGCGATCCTCGACATCCCCGCGAACACGGGCCCGTACTCCATCTCGAGCGAGCTCGCGCCCGCGACGACGGCGGTCGAGCGCGGCGACGCGCGTTCGGCGGCGTCTCGGCCGGCGGTGATGACGTCGCAGGCGGTCTCCGGCGGCCTCGGCGGGCGCGGGCTCGGGACCGACGTCCACGCGCTGCCGCTCTCGTCGTACCGCACCGGCGGGGGCAGCGGCTCGGGCGCGCTCGGCGCGATCGGCGGCGACGGAGGCGGCCTGCTCCGCATCATCGCGCGCGGCGAGGTCCGGAACGGCGGGACGATCGTCGCGGCGGGCGCCGCGGGCCCGTCGAACCGCACGAACGTGCAGCCGACCGGCGGCTGCGGGGGCGGCGGCGGCGGGATCGTGATGCTGCTCTCCGGCGTCCGCGCCGCGAACGACGTGGACACGAACGCCAACGGCAGCGCGGCGACGGGCACCATCGACGTGCGCGGGGGGAACGCCGGGCTGCCGGACGCGTTCGGCGGCCAGGGCGGGTCCGGCGGCGGGGGGCTCGTCGTGATCGTGGCGCCGGACGTGGGCGCCGTGGGCGCGTCGCTGATCGACCCCGGGGTGGTGGTGACGGGCCAGCTCCAGCTCGTCGGCACGACGTTCACCGGCGGCGGCGGAGGAGGCGCGTGCGTGGGCGACGGAGGCGACGGCGCGGGCGTCTCGGCGACGGGCCTCCTCAACGGCCTCCCCGACGGGTCCGGCGGCTTCGTCGTTCCGCGCTCCGCGTCGGCGGGCCTCCTCGTCGCGCGGAGCGCCGATCCGAGGACGCTCTGGTGATCCGCGGCGCCTCCCTCGCCGCGCTGCTGGCCGTGATCGCCGGCCCGCACGCGCCGGCCGCGGCGAAGGACGAGCCGCCGCGCCGCCTTCCGTTCCAGGACCAGGTCCCGCCTCCGCCGCCGCTCCCGGAGCCCCTCGACCGCGCGTTCGCGGGGGAGCTCGCGTCGTTCGACGGCGACCGCGTGACGCTCCGCTGGGCGTGGAAGTCGGCCGCGGAGCTCGACGACTTCGAACCGTTCGTGCCCGTGCGCGCCACGGTGAGCGGCGGGTTCACGTGGAAGGAGGAGGGCGTCGTCGAGGCGCGCGGCACCGGCGGCATCCGGCTCCGCCTCGGGATGCTGAGCGACCTCGCGGTCACGAGCGACGCGAAGCTGATCGACCCCCACGACCTCGGCGTCGTGATGTGCGTGCCGCACTCGTCCGACGAGTCGATCCTCTGCCTCCTCCAGGACCGCCACTTCACGCGCTTCGACCCGGACGCCGGCAACTCCACGATGATCAACAAGCTCGGCGGCATCCCGCCGACCGCGCCCGGGGTCACGGAGTTCCGCTACGTCGCGCGGAGCGCGCAGCCGAAGCTCGAGAAGGGGCACGTGGTCCGCCTCGACGTCGTCCGCTCGGCGGCGCTCACGACGTTCACGGTGACGCCGAAGGGCGAGAAGCCCGTGAAGCTCCAGGGGAAGGACACGGACACGCCGTACGCGAAGTTCCAGGCCGGGCTCTACGTGGCCGGCGCCGCGGCCGACTTCCGCGAGACGACGATCTCCGGGAAGATCGACCGCGAGTGGTGCGCGGAGAACGCGATCCTGCCGTTCGTGGCGAAGGACCTCCTGCACCCGGGGAACCGGTTCGCCGGCGCGGAACGGAAGGCCGCGGAGGCGGTCGAGAAGTTCCTCCGTCAGGACCCGGCGACGACGCCGGAGAAGGATCTCGTCCCCGCCGCGTCGCTGGCCGCGATGGTCGGCGACGTGAAGCTCCCGCTCGTGATCCGGATCCGCGCCGCGGAGGCCATCGCCGAGTCGGGCGAGGGATCGGTCTCCGAACGCGTGGCGAAGCTCCTCGACGCGCCGGACCTCGAGGCGCGGGTCCTCGCGTGGAAGGTGTTGCGGCCCCGCGTTCCGTGGCACTTCGACTACGACCCGGAGGCCGAGCCGAAGGTGCGGCGCGAGGCCGCGTTCCTCGTCGGGGCGTACCTCCGCGAGAAGGACGACGCGGAGGCGCAGGGGAAGGTGTTCGTCGAGGGCTACTGGTACACGCAGGCCCGCGCCGACCAGATCCGCGCGAACTGGGAGAAGAGCTGGGACCTGACCGACGGGAAGGTGCGCCTGCGCACGAACCTCCCCGGCGAGTGGGCGCAGTGGTACCTCGCGGCGATGGGGCGCGCGTACGCCGAGATGACGAAGGTCGTCGGCCGCGAGCCGCCGAAGGAGGCGCTCCCGCTCTCCGTCCTCGTCTTCGCGACGAAGGACGAGTTCGAGACGTTCTGCAACGCGAACGGCTACGGCGCGAAGGCCGCGTGGAAGCGGTTCGCCGACCTCGACCGGAACGTCGCGTTCGACACGTTCGAGCGCGACGGCGCGCCGATGTCGTCGATCGGACTCCTCGCGAAGCTCTACAGCCGCGCGGTCGGCGGCACGCCGTGGCCGGAGTGGTTCACCGAGGGCCGCGCGTCGTGGTTCGGGAACCCGGAGTACCGCACCGGGTCGTGGGACGGCGAGACGCTCGTGGTGGGGCAGAACGGATCCGGCACGACCGTCGGCATGCTCCGCGCCTCCGCGCACAACGGGAAGCTGACGCCGCTCGCCGAGTTCCTCGCGCAGGACCCGCGCCAGCTCTCCGGCGAGGGCCGCCGCCTCTGGTACGTCCACGCGTGGGCGCTCCACGCGTACCTCATGCAGGCCCCCGACGAGGACCGGAAGCGCTTCGCCGAGTGGCAGAGCCAGATCGAGACGCTGAAGCCGTCGCCCCGCGAAGTGGAAGGCCGCGGCCGGCACCTCTTCCAGCTCCTCTGGATGAAGGACTGGGACGCGTTCGAGGCGCGGTTCCGGGAGTGGGTGAAGGGGCTGTAGCCGGGGGCGCGCCCGGCCACCGCGCGGCCGGAGGTTCGAGGACGGCGTCCGCAGTCCCGCGTCCACGCGGGTCGTTCGCAAGTCGTTGCGGGTCGACTCGTACGGGGCGCTGCGGTGTTCCTACTGCTGCGGGCGGATGACCAGGGTCTCTGGAATGCGGATGGTGAACGCGCGGCCGGATCCGAGGTGGACGTTGTACTCGCCCTCGGGCAGGTCGGGCAGCGTGGCGCGGCCCTCGGTGTCGAGCTCGGCGGACGTGCCGCCGAAATGCGATGTGCCGCTCGTCTTTCGGCTGACGAAGGCGTGGTTTCCCGCCAGGTCCTTCCCGCCGTCGATCCGGACCGTGTGCAGCGGGGGGACTGCGATCGCGACGTTCGCGTCGCCCGACGTCACCGTGACCCGGGCAGATGCGACCGACGCGCCGGAGAACCCGCGGCCGGAGCCGGACGCGCTGACGACGAGCTCGTACTCCCCGGGCTCCAGCGGCCCGATCCGCGGCGTCTCGCCGGACTTGAACGTCGTCGAACCGCCGGTGCTGGTGAGGCCGCCCCCGGTCTCCACGCGCATCGGCATGATCGCCCACGACCGGCCGGGCGGCAGGCCCGTGACCGCGGCGACCACGTGCATCGGCGACTCGAGCCGGATCGTCGCGCCCGACCGGCCCGTGACGTCGGCGCGCGCCGTCGCCCCGGCGCCGTTCGCGACGAGCCACCACCGACCTTCGTCGGCCTTCGGTCGCCGCTTTCCTCCGGAGGACTGCGTGCGCTGCCCCGGCACCGGGCGGATCACGGTCCATGCGCCCGGACCCCGGGAGACGGCGCGGGAGGCCTGGTACCGCTCGCTCCACTCGTCGGTCGTCCGCTCGAACGCGAACGTCACGGTCCGTGCCGGAGTTCCGTCCTGAGCCGTGACGGTGACTTCGAGGAGCCGGTCCGCGGCCGGCGGGCCGACCTCGAGTTCGACTTCGACGAGGCTGTCCTTCACCTCGACGACCCGCCGCGCCACGGGACCGCCGTCGAATGCGCAGGCGAGCAGGTGCCGGCCGGGCGCGAGGTCCCAGAAGGTCTGCGTCTCGTTCGACGATTCGGTGCCGCCGACGCCGAACCGGTGCATGGCGGACCGCCCCTGCATCGCGGCGACGAGTTCGGAGTCGGCCGGTTCGTCGGCCCCCGGCGGGAGCGGCTGCGTGTGCCAGTTGCACGGGAGCGAGGTCCAGCCGGAGGGCCGCTTCGCGCGGCCGGCGATGCCGACCCTGCCCTTCAACTGCACGACGAGCGCGGCGGCCTGCCGCTCGTGCGACACGACGACCTCGCCGAGTTCGGCGGAGTACCGGCCGTCCTGTCCGCCCGTGACGGCGACCGTCCACGTCCCGGGTGCGACCCAGATCCGCGGCTGCGAGGCCGTCCACCCGGTGCCCCACGACGAACTCGTCTGCCGGAGGTTCACCTGCGCGCTTGCGGGCTGCGTTCCGTCGGGGAGGCGCACGTCGAGGAGTAGCGCGGCCTCGCCGCCGGCCACGAGATCCACGACCGCGCCCGGCTTCCACGGCCCGCCGCGCCCGCCGCGGCTGAAGTTGTGCGTGTCCGAGTTCGCGGAGACGAAGTACTCGCCGTCGGCGAGGGCGTCGAATGCGAACGTCCCGTCGGGCCCGGTGACGACCCGCCGCCGCGTCGCGTCGAGGAACCGCTGGTCGCGGACGAACCGCCGGACGCGGTCCTCGATCGCGAGCTGGTCCAGCGGCCTGGCGAACGCCTCGTCGCGCCACGCCTGCGGTTGCTGCACGGTGAGGATCACCTCGACGCCGGCGGCCGGGGCGCCGTCGGCCGTGCGGCAGGATCCGCGGATCACGCCGTCGCCCTCGGACACCGGAACGTCGGCGGCCTCGGCCGCCGCGGCGGCGAGCTTCGCGGCCGACACCCGGGACGCGGCACCGGCGCGCGCCGGAGCGTCCGTGCGCCGCTTCGGCAGGTCCGGAGACGGCGCCCCGTCCTGCTGCGTCTCGGCCGTCGGAGCGGCGCCGCCGGCGCGCGACTCGGGCCCGGCGTCGCCGCCGCCGAATGTCATCCCCGCGACGAAGCCCGCTGCGAGCGCGGCGAGCACGGCGAACGCACCGATGGCGACTCCGCTGCCCATGCGGCACCTCCCGGGGAGAACATAGCAGAACGCGGCCGCCGCTGCGGCCGGTGCCTTGGGTCACACCCCCCGGCGCGGGGAAGCGGCGCGGGCGGCGGGGGTCGGGTAGCCTCCCCCCCGATGACCTCGACGGCCCCCGCCCCGAGTTCGACGGCGAGTTCCGCGTCCGCGCGGCCGGATGCGGCGCTCCGCGCCGAGATCGCGCGGCTCAAGCGCGAGCGGAAGGCCGTGATCCTCGCCCACTACTACCAGGAGGGGCCGATCCAGGACGTGGCCGACTTCGTCGGCGACAGCCTGGCGCTCGCGCAGGCCGCGGCGAAGACCGACGCCGAGGTGATCGCCTTCGCGGGCGTCCACTTCATGGCCGAGACGGCGAAGATCCTGAACCCCGGGAAGAAGGTCGTCGTGCCCGACCTCGAGGCCGGGTGCAGCCTCGACGAGAGCGCGCCCGCGGCCGAGTTCGAGCGGTGGGTGAAGGCGCACCCGGGCGCCGTGGTCATCAGCTACATCAACTGCTCGGCCGCGGTGAAGGCGCTCACCGACATCGTCTGCACGTCGAGCAACGCGGAGAAGATCGTGCGCTCGGTCCCTCCCGAGAAGCACATCCTCTTCGCGCCGGACCGCCACCTCGGGGCGTACCTCGAGCGGAAGACCGGCCGGAAGATGACGATCTGGCCCGGCCGATGCATGGTCCACGACGCGTTCACCGCCGACGCGCTCCGCGCGCTGATGGACCGCCACCCCGGCGCGATCGTGATCGCGCACCCGGAGTGCCCGGCCGAGGTGCTGGAACTCGCGGAGTACGTCGGGTCCACGTCGGGGCTCATCGCGCGGGTCGAGAAGGACCCGTCGCAGACGTACATCGTGGCGACCGAGGCGGGGCTCCTCCACGAGATCCGCCGCCGCGTCCCCGCGGCGAAGGTGATCCCTCTCCCGCCGAGCCGGAGCAACGTGCTGGGGGAGACGACGTCGTCCGTGGTCCAGACGATCCCGCGCGCCGGAGCGAAGTCGGCGGGCGGCGAGGTGCTTCCTTCGCAGCCCGAGCACGGCTGCGCGTGCGCGGTCTGCCCGCACATGCGGCGGAACACGCTGGCGAAGCTCGCGGCGTGCCTGCGCGATCTCCGCCCGGAGGTCACGGTGCCCGAGGAGATCCGCGTGAAGGCGCTCGGATCGGTGCAGCGGATGCTGGAGATCTCGAGGTGACGGACGCCGCGCTCCGGACCGGCCGCGCGGAGTCCGGCACGGGCCCCGTGGACGCCTACGGTCGCGTCATCGACTACCTGCGCATCTCGGTCACCGACCGCTGCAACCTCCGCTGTGTCTACTGCATGCCGCTCTCGAAGGCGGACCTGCCGGAGAGCCCGGAGACGCTCACCGCGGAGGAGATCGAGGCGGTCGTCCGCGCGGCCGTGGACGCGGGGTTCCGCAAGTTCCGCCTGACGGGCGGCGAGCCGACGCTCCGCCGCGACATCGTGGACATCGTCCGCCGCGTCGCGTCGGTGCCGGGCGTCGCCGACGTGGCGATGACGACCAACGCGGTGCGGATGCCGGAACTCGCGGGGCCGCTCCGCGACGCGGGGCTCCGCCGCGTGAACGTGCACCTCGACACGCTCTCCGTGAAGACGCTCCCGACGCTCATGCGGCTCGGCAGCGCGGAGCGGATCTGGCAGGGGATCCTCGCGGCGGAGGCGGCGGGACTCGCGCCGGTCAAGATGAACGTGGTCGTCGTGCGCGGCATGAACGAGCACGAGGCCGTGGACATGGCGCGGCTCACGCTCGACCGCCCGTGGCACGTTCGGTTCATCGAGCTCATGCCGCTCGGGTCGTCTGACGAGGCGCGGCTGTCCGTGACGCACTTCGTGAGCAACGCGGACACGCGGGCCCGGATCGAGGCGGCGCTGGGCGCGCTCGCGCCGGTCGCGCGGACGTCGCTCTCCGACGAGAGCGAGAACTTCCGCCTGCCGGGTGCGCCGGGCGTGGTGGGGTTCATCTCGCCGGTGTCGAAGCCCTACTGCGGCGGCTGCAACCGCATGCGCCTCACGGCCGACGGGCGGTTCCACCTCTGCCTGCTCCACGACGACGACATGGACGTGCGCGCCGCGCTGCGGAGCGGAGGGACGGACACGTCCCGACGGGAGCGCGTGCGGTCGATCCTCCTCCGCGCGGTCGCGGCGAAGCCCACGGGTCACCGGCTCGACGCCGGGATGCACACGAAGGGCCGGCGGATGCACCAGATCGGCGGCTGAACGGGCGCTGCGAAGGAGACGGCGCCGCTACTCGGCGACCGACTTCAGCAGCTTCGCGGGAGCCAGGCGCCCGGTGCCGCCGATGATGCCGTTCCCGGGAACCCACATCACGTAGCGTCCGGCGCCCGAGAGCGTCGCAGGAGCCAACTTGCGGGGAAACGGGCTGCCGCGCGTCAGGTTGAGCGCGGCGCCTCCGGACGAGCCGTCGGGCATCTCGATCCGGACCGGTCCGCGGGTCTCGCCGTCGAACGTTCCGGTGAGCACGCGGCTCGACGCGCCGTCGAACCAGATCTGCGCCTCGCCGTCGATGCCCGCATCGCTCACGAACGCGATCGGCGCGGTCCGCGCGAGCTTCAGCTTCACGGAGAGCGAGTACGCAGCAGGCGCCGCGTCGCCGCGGCGGACCACGAGCGTGGCCGTCGCCGTCGCGGGGAAGACGAAACGCTTGATCCCGCCCTTCTTCGCGTCGGCCGGGAAGCGGCCGACGACCCACGACTCGCCCGCGGGGCCGACGATGTCGAGTTCGATGCCCGCAGGAGCCTTCACGTCGAGCGCGTCGCCTTCCATCGCGTCGATCAGGAACGCGTCGAACTCGCCCTCGACCGTGGCGCCGGTGAGCTTCTTTCCGAGGGTGCCGTTCGCCGCGTCGTCGCGCAGACGGAAGATCGACGCCGTGAACGGCTCGGACACGTTCCCCGCGACGTCGCGCACCTCGCCCGTCACGTCGATGTCCGCGCCCGATGCGCCGCCGGGAGGCGTCAGATCGAACGCGCCGTCCCCGAACGCGAGCCAGTCCGTCCACGTCGTGCCGTCATCGGTGCTCCACCGGAACGCCTCGGCGCCCGAACCGGAGAGATCGTCGGCCTCGACCGCGATCGTCGGATCGCCCCAGCGGCCCGAGTACGCGCGGCCGCCGTCGAGCGTCATCGACGCGGAGGGTGCGGTGAAGTCCGTGAGGATCGTGTCGGTCGCCGCGGGCGACACGTTCCCCGCGGCGTCGCGCCACTGCACGTGGGCGGTCCGCACGCCCTCGCCGGAGTGCAGCGTGAACGCCGCCTCTTCCGCGGCGGGGCTCCACGCGCCCCAGGTGATCCCGTCGGTGCTCGCGCGGTACTCGGCGACGCCGGACCCGGTGTCCGAAGCGGCCAGCGAGAGCGTCACGTCCGCCGACCCGGCCGCCGCGCGGCCGCCCTCGACGAGCACGGTCCCCGACGGCTTGGTGCGATCGAGGCCGATGACCGCCGTGACGGCCTGGCTGACGTTCCCCGCCTTGTCGCGGAACCGGCCCCAGACGGTCCGCTGCCCGTCCGCGTCGTCGAGCGACCACGTGTAGGTTCCGCCGTAGCCGCGCCACGGGGCCCACGTGGTCCCGTCGTTGCTGAACTGCATGTCGGCGATCCCGATCCCGGCGTCGGCGGCCGACGGCTCGAGGGTGACGGTGCGGCTGTTCGTCCAGGAGGCGCCGCCCTGGATCGTGAAGGAACCCACGGGCCCGGTGCGGTCGATCCCGACCTGGTCCGACGACGAGGCCGTGTGGCCGACCGCGTCGCGGAACTCCGCGTAGACCGTCTTGATCCCGTCGGCGCCGGGGAGCGGCCAAGGGGAGGACGCGGAGAACGCCGTCCAGTCGCTCCACGTCGCGTTGTCGTCGCTGAAGCGCATTTCGACGACGCCGGAGCCCGAGTCCGTGACGTCGAGGTCGAGCGACACGAGCGGCGTGCTCGTCCAGCCCTGTCCGGCGTTGATCCGGAGGGTTCCCGACGGCGTGGACTGGTCGAGTCCCACGGTGTCGGTGAACTCGCCGGAGAGGTTCCCGAGCGAGTCGCGGAACTTCGCGCGGACGGTCTTCACCCCGTCGCCCGAGGACAGGGTCAGCGCCGCCGACGTCGCGTAGGGGACGAGCGCGCCCGCCGCCGACACGTACACCTGCATGTCGGCGACCGTCGCGTGCTGGTCCGTCGCCGACAGCGCGACGGAGATGTCGCGCGACGACGTCCAGTCCGCGCCGCCGGCCGCCGTGACCGAGCCCGAGGGCGGCAGCGCGTCGTACACCTGCGTGCCGCTCGCCGACGCGCCCCACGTCTCGCCGTACGAGCCGTCCGCGACGGCTGCGGCGAAGGTGACCGTGCCCGACGTGCCGCTCGCGGGCGCGACGACGTTGAACGTCGCGGTCGCCGTCCCGCCGGAGGCCGTCTCCGCGAGCGACGAGACGGTGGCGCCCTGGCCGGACGCGAACGCGTACCCGGTGGGCAGGGACAGCGTGACGGAGGTCGCGCGCGCCGCGAGGTCGCCGCCGTTCGTCACGCGCACCGCGACGGAGAACGCCGTGCCGGGGCCGACGAGGGCGGGGAGCGTCGTGAACGAGGCGGAGAGCGACGGCCCGCTCCGCTCCACCGGCGCGGCGCCGCTCCCGTCGGCGAGGCCCGCGTAGATCGACCCGGAGCCCGCCTGCGAGGACGACGTCGGCGGATTGCCCGCGCGGTGGATCTTCGCGACGGGGCTCGTGAGGGCGGACGACACCTCGACCATCTCGACCGAATTCAGCGTGGACGCGCTGTTCTTCACCTCCCCGCCCGTCGCTTCGTCGTAGAGGAAGAGGTCGAGGTCCACGAGCGACGCATACGACGTCGGCGCCGCGTTCCCGTTCGAGGTGACGTTCCGGCTCCACGCCAGCGTGACGCGGCCGCCGGAGGCGAGCGCGCCCAGATCGAGGAGCTGGAACCGCGGGTTGCCCTGCTCGTAGAGCGCGCCTTCCCACACGGACGAACGTGTGTTGTACGCGGCCGTCAGGTCCATCGCGCCCCAGCCCCAGTTGTTGTCCGGCGACGTCGGGACCGGCGACGCGTGGCGCACGGAGTTCATGAGCGACGCCTTCACGGCCTCGGGGGCGGTCGCCGTGCCGAGGTCGAGGAGCAGCGCGGCGGCGCCGGCCACGTGGGGCGCGGCCATGCTCGTCCCGGAGTAGCTGATGAAGTCGCCTGCGCTCTCCCAGTGCGCGTACGACGACATGATGTTCGTCCCCGGCGCGGAGATGTCCGGCTTCCGGCGTCCGTCGGAGAGCGGTCCGCGGCTGCTCGACGAAGCGATCGCGTCGTCGCTCCGCGAGGTGGTGCCCTTGTCGTCGAAGTTGCCGACGGTGAGGATGTTGAAGCCGTCCGCCGGCGTGCCGACGGTGCCCGCCGACGACCCGCTGTTCCCCGCGGAGATCGCCACGGTGATGCCGAGGTGCTGCACGACCGCGTCGAAGAAGAGCGAGAGCGCGCCCGATCCGTCGGTCACGGACGAGTCCGCGCCGAACGAGCAACTGAAGACGTCTGCGCCGTTGTCGGCGGCCCAGTCGCCCGCGTCCATGATGTCCGGGTCGTCGAGGGCTCCGCCGCCGTCGGTCGTCATGTAGCCGCACTTCGCGTTCATGATCGCGGCGCCCTTCGCGACGCCGAGGTACGTCGAGTCGCGGCTTCCGGAGATGCCGGCGCAGTGCGTGCCGTGGGAGTGGATGTCGTCGGGGTCGTTCTCGTCGTCGTCGAAGTAGGACTGGCTCGCGCCGGAGGAGAGGAAGACCGCCTCGTCGGTCACCGCGGACGAGAGCGCCGGGTGTCCGCTGTCCACGCCGGTGTCGAGGATCGCGACCTTCGTGCTCGAGGTCCCGTCGTACCCCGCCGACCACCAGGTGGACGATCCGAGGGTGCCCTGCGACGTGTTGAGGTACGTCCGCCGCTGTCCCGCGAGCCGCGCCGACGCCACGTCGCCGAGGTCGGACGCGAGCGCGGCGAGGTCGGCCGCGCGGAGCCGCGCCGTGACGGTGGAGAGGATCCGCGACGTCGCGACGATCCGCGCGCCGGGGAACCGCGCGATGCGCGCCGCGAGCGCCGCATGGTCCGACTCGCACGCCTCGCGCGACGCGTCGAGGATCTCCCGCCGCATCTGCCGGACGAGCCCGCGGGACTCGTCCCGGAACCGATCGGCGCGCGCGGGGTCGGAGTCGAGCGCGTCGCGCACCGCGGCCGCGAGCGCGCCGAGTCGCTCGGCGTAACCGGGGCGGATCCGCGCCGCGGCGTTGGCGACCGGCTGCCTGCGCAGCACGAACGTGACGGTCATCTCCTCGTCGTGGCGCGCGCGGTCCGCGAGCCGCTCGGCCAGTTCGCGTCCGAAGAGCCGCTCGGCGGGCGTGAGCGCCGCCTCCTCCGCGGCCACGATCGCCGCGTAGTCGCGGACCGCGGTCCCGCCGGGACCGACGAACCACTTCGCGTGCGTCGCCGGGTCGCGGAAGCCGCGCCACGGGAGCCCCGTGACCGGACCGCGGGCGACCTCGCCGGTCTCGACGCCGTCCGGTGTGGAGGCGGCGACCTGTCCCTCGGGGCCGGAAGGGGAGTCCTCCGCCGCGGCGGGTCCGTGTCCCGCGGCCATCGTGGCCGCGCCTGCGGCGAGCAGCACGCGCAGCGCCGCCGGGAGGGCGGGGCGCCGGGGGACCGGCGGGGCACGGCGAACGTGTGTCGGGCGGTGAGTCAACGGGCGTCCCTTCCCCCCATGGCTACCACGGAACCGCCCGGTCGGGAAGCCCCCTGTACTCCTATTGCGGGGGAGCACTTCGTTTCCCCCGCCTCCCCCTGTCCCCTCTTGCGGGGGAGCACTTCGTTTCCCCCGCTTCCCCCTTCCGGATCAGGCTCGCGACGCCCTCCGGGGAGGCGAGCCGGAGCGTGGGGACGGTCCGACGCCGGAAGGGCGCATGTCGCGCGGATCCGTCGCCGTGCGTGTTCATCCCGCGGGACATCGGCGGCGCGCGGACGGGGCGGGGCCGCCATGGCGCCGGGCTCAGGCTCGCGGGTGCGCGGATGCCGTCCGCCGGGTGACGTCCGCCGCCGCTCCGGCGGGGCGCGACGATGCGGGCATGCGCCGTGCGGAGAAGGACCGTGCGCGTGCAGACTCCCCGGCGGATCGTCGCGATTGCGCTCGCCTGGAGCGTCGCGTGCTCCGTCCTGTCCTGCGCGGCGCCGCGCCCCGCGGCCGTGCCGGGGTGCCCGCGCTGCGGCGATCCGGTCACCGTACGCGGGGCCGACGGACGCGGCGTCGTCGTGACGCGGCTGCGTTTCCCGCGACTCCCCGAGGCGCCGGCACTGCCCGTGTTCGCCACCGGTTCGGCGTCGCGGTGACGACGGGCGCGGATATGCTCGCGGGATGAAGAAGAAGCAGGCCGTGAAGTCCGCGTCGAAGTCCGCCTCCCGCAACGCCGGGGCGCAGAGCGTCGCACCGGTTCCTCCGCCGTCCGCATCCGTGGCGGAAGGCCCGGGCAAGTGGGTCGTCGTCGAGCACGCCGTCTCCGTCGCGGCCGCGCCCGCCGCCGTGTGGCGCGCGATGGTCTCTCAGGCCGACCGCTGGTGGAACCCCGGCTTCTTCGCCCTGCCGACGTCGAAGCGCATGACGATCGAGCCGCGCCTCGGCGGCCGGATGTACGAATCCGGCGACGACGGATCGGCGGTCGTGTGGTTCACCGTGACGGGAGTCCAGCCCGGCCGCGCGCTGGATCTCCTCGGCCACCTCTCGCCCGCGTTCGGAGGGCCCGCGGTGGCGATGCTCCGCCTCGAGGTCGAGCCCGAGGGAGCCGGGAGCCGCGTCAAGGCGGTCGAGACCCGGGTGGGCGCGGTGGACGACGACTGCGCGCGCTGCACGAAGAAGGGCTGGAGCGTCCTGCTCGAGGGCGGCCTGAAGCCGCTCTGCGAAGGTCGTTGATCGGCCGCCGCGTTCCGCGCGAACCTCGCGGGATGAAGACCCTGCTCCCGGCTCTCCGCCGCGCGTCCGCCGCGCTGCTCCTCGCGTTCGCCCTGGCCGCGCCGTCGTGCGCGTCGCCGCTCTCCGTCGAGCCGGCGCCGGCGCGCGCCGTCTACGCGCGCTTCACGGACCACGCGGTCCTCACGAACGAGCTGAGCGACGACTCGCGCGTCACGCTCGAACGCGCGGGCCTCGACGACGACTGGGCCGCCGACCCCGCCGCCGCGATGAAGGAGCTTCACGCGCTCGCGCTGCAGGGCGACTTCCGCGAGCGCCTCGCGGCGCTGGCCGAGGCCGGCTACCTCCTCGGCGAGCGGACCGGCGACCGGTCGTGGTTCGCGGCGTCGGCGTGCTACGCGCACCTCTTCCTCTTCGGCGACGGCCCCGAGGACCGCCCCGGACCGTTCCGCCGCCGGTTCCGCCGCGCCGCCGACATCTACAACGTCTCCCTCGCGCTCGCGTTCACCGACCCCGCGGACGGCGGGCAGTTCGTCCCGCCGTCCGGCCGCGTCGCGCTGCCGACCGGCGCGATCGACATCGCTCCGCCGCGCCTTCCGCTGCAGGTCGCGGGGTTCGCCTACGAGCAGATGCGCCCCGCGATCACGATGGGCATCAGCGGCTTCCGCTCCCGCGACGTGTCGTCCGGCGTCGGCGCGCCGCTCGTCGCGATGCGCGTCCCGAAGGAGGGGCTCGCCGAGAGGAAGGCGCACCTCGCGCCCACGTCGGCGCTCGCGGTGTCGGCGTACCTCCGCGTGGAGGGCACGCTGGAGGAGATGGGCGCAGGCGGGCTCCGCGGGTCGTTCGAGTTCCTGCGGCCCACGGAGAAGCGGCGCGTCCGGATCGGGAAGGACGAGGTCCCCGTCGAGTTCGACACCACCGCGGCGCTCGCGTGGGAGCTCAACGAGACGCGGCCGTGGGAGAAGGAGATCGGCGCCTTCCTCGACACCGACGAGGCGGAGGTGGACAACCGCGTCTACCTGACCAAGCCGTACGAGCGCGGGAAGGTGCCGATCGTCTTCGTGCACGGCACGGCGTCGAGTCCGGCGCGGTGGGCGGAGATCCTGAACGAACTCCACTCCGACGGCCGGATCCACGCGAACTGCCAGTTCTGGATCTACCAGTACGGTTCCGGCGCGCCGATCCTCGTCTCCGCCGCGGGGCTCCGCGCCGCGCTCGCGCGCGTGGTCCGCGACGTCGACCCCGACGGCGAGGACGAGGCCCTCCGGAGCATGGTCGTCGTGGGGCACAGCCAGGGCGGGCTCCTCACGCGCCTCCAGGCCACCGCGAGCGGCGAGCGGTTCTGGTCATACATGTCCGACCAGCCCTTCGCGGATCTCGGGCTCTCCGACTCCGAGCGGCGCTACATGGGCCCCGTCTTCTTCTTCGAGCCGAACCCCTACGTGAAGCGCGTCGTGTTCCTCGCGACGCCGCACCAGGGGAGCTACGTCGCCGGGAACTGGATCGGGAAGATCGGCGCGAGCCTCGTGTCGCTGCCGCGGCGGGTGACGCGCGGCGCGGGCCGCCTCGCGAAGCGCGCGCTCGGCGCAGGCACGGGGCTCCGTCTCGAAAACCTCTCGAACGCGGTGGACGACATGGACCCCGAGAGCCCCTTCGTGGACGCGCTCCGCGGCGCGGAGCGTGCGAAGGGCGTCCCGTTCCACTCGATCGTGGCGGTGGACGGCGCGGCCGCGATGCGCGCCTCCGGCGAGGGGTTCGACGAGGGGGACGACGGCGTGGTGGCGTTCCCGTCGGCGCACCTCGACGACGCGGCGAGCGAGGTCGTCGTGGACAGCGCGCACTCCTGCCAGTCGCACGCGGCGACCGTGGCGGAGATCCGCCGGATCGTCCGCCTGCACCTCGACGCGCTCGGGCGCTGACGCCGTTTCAGTTCAGCGTCACGCCGTGGCGCTGCGCGAACGTTGCGACGAGCCGGTCGGTCATCTCGGGGAGCTTGTCCTTCGCCTCGACGACCACGGTCGCGCCGCCGGGCCCGGCACCGATGAACGACTTCGAGACCTGGATGCCCTTCACCGACGCGAACTGCTCGTGCGTCTTCTTCTGGCCGAAGACGTAGAAGCGGCCGTTGGCCTGCTCCTCGGCGTAGTAGCCCTCGTCCTTCGTCATCGCGAGCTGCGCCTCCTTCGAGACCTCGAACTTCGCGGGGCACGAGGCGCAGCCGGGGAGGGCCGTCAGAGCGGACACGGCGGACGCGGAAAGCACGGCGGACAGGACGATTCGGCGGGGCATCACTTCGGTCTCCTTCCGGCGCGCGACCTCTCGCACGCCGCGGAGAGCCTGACCGCGGCGGCTCGCGCGCCGCAGCGCAACCGTCGCGCGGGGCGAGAACTCGCGCGCCCTTCGCGGCGGCTTCACGGATCGCCCCGGTCCGCGCGTCGCCCGGGACTTCGTTGACCGGCTTCCGCCGACGCGTGTAGAAGCTCGCCCTTCGACCGAGGCCCCGAGCCGACGTCGATGCGCTCCTTTCCTCTTCGCCTTCATCCAGAGCAGCCGAGGGAACAGGCCCCGCGACGCTGCAGCAACCGGCCGCCGAAGCGGCAAGGTGCTTCTTCCTGCCCGAACGGGACAGATGAGTGCGAGACGCGACCGCGCGACCTCGAACACCTCTCCGGCCCCCGGGGAGGTGTTCTCGTTTCCGGACCCGCCGCGCGCGGGGACGGCGCGGGAACGCCGTCCCGGGGAGACGGACTCCGTCCCGGCGGGCGATTCGCCTGGTCAGGAGGTCCGTCATGCCGTCCGTCCCTTCCGTCGCCGCCGGGATTCCGCGCCCGGCCGTCTCCGCGAGTCGCGCGCCCGCGGGGGAGATCGATCTCGCGTCCACGTCCGGTGCGTCGCCTCCGGCCGGCCGGCCGCCCTTCGACGCGGCGCCGCGCACGCTCCGCGTCGCGCTGCTCGGCCACGGGCGCGTGGGCCGCGCGCTCTGCGATCTCGTCTCGTCGCGCGGCGACGGACTCGAACGCGCCGCGGGAGTCCGGCTCCGCATCGTGTCCGTGCTGGTGCGCGACGCGGACCGCAGGCGCACGGGGGTTCCGGACGGCGCGCGCGTCACGGGCGACGCGGAGTCGGTCCTCGCCGAGCCGGCCGATGTCGCCGTGGAGGCGCTCGGAGGACTCGAACCGGCCGCGACGCTCGTCGACGGATTCCTCGCGCGCGGGACCCACGTCGTCACCGCGAACAAGCTGCTGCTTGCGGAACGCGGAGCGGCGCTCGCGAGGACCGCGGCGGCGTCCGGCGCCGCGCTCCGCTGCGAGGCCAGCGTGGCGGCCGGGGTGCCGCTCTTCTCCGTGCTCGAGCGGTCGCTCCGCACGACGCGAATCGCGTCGGTCGCGGCGGTGCTGAACGGCACCTCGAACTTCGTGCTCTCGCGGATCGCCCGCGGGGCGACGTTCGCGTCGGCGCTCGACGAGGCGCGCCGCCTCGGCCTCGCGGAGGCGGACTCGTCGCTCGACGTGCGGGGGAGCGACGCGGCGCACAAGCTCCGCGTGCTCTCGCTCGCGCTCTCGGGACGGGAGCTTGCGGCACGGGAACTCGACGTCCGCGGGATCGAGGGCGTCCGCACGGCCGACTGCGCGCGCGCGGCGGCACTCGGGCGAAGGCTCCGTCCCGTCGCGTGGGCCCGGCTCGACGGCGGGTCGCCGCACGGATGGGTCGCGCCGGCGGCCGTGCCCGAAACGCACTCGCTCGCGTCCGTCGAGGGCGCGCACTCCGGAGTGCTCCTCCGAGGCGACACGGTGGAGGACGTGTTCCTCGCCGGTCCCGGCGCGGGCCCGGTGCCGACCGCCGCGTCGATCGTGGACGATCTGGTCGCGATCGCCCTCGGCGCGCGCGGGAATCCGTTCCCGGCGGCCGGATCCGCCGAGCCCGGCACGCGCGCCGCGCGGCGGCCGGCTTCGCGCTGGCTCCTGTCGTTCGCCCCGGCGGGGCGCCCGTCGGCCGAGGACGTGCTCGCGTTCCTCGCCGGAGCGGGCATCTCGTTCCGCCAGATCCGCGAACTCGACGAGCCCGAGGGGCCCGTCTTTGCCGGACTTGCCTCCGAATGCCCTCCCGACGCGATCGAACGCGCGGGCGCCGGGCTCCGCACCGTGGGTGCGGTCCGCGAATGGACCGCGTTCCGGGCCGTCGATCTCCGCTCCTGAAACCACCACGCACCCGGAAGGAACACACCCATGCGTCCCGACACCCTCGCCATCCACTTCGCGCAGGACCCCGACCCCTCGACCGGCGCGCTCGTCGCGCCCATCCACGCCACGTCCACGTTCGTGCAGGACGAGCCGGGCGTCCACCGCGGCTTCGACTACTCCCGCACGAACAACCCCACGCGACGGACCCTCGAGCAGGTGCTCGCCGCGCTCGAGGGCGTGCGCCACTGCGCCGCGTTCGCGAGCGGTCTCGCCGCGGAGCACGCGATCCTCCAGGGCTTCACGTCGCCCGGCGACCACGTGATCACCACGCCGGACGTCTACGGCGGCACCTTCCGGCTGCTGAACGCCGTCCACGGCCCGAAGGGGCTCGCGTGGACGCAGTGCGATCTCGCCGACGAACGCGCGCTCGACGCGGCGTTCCGGCCGGAGACGAAGCTCGTCTGGCTCGAGTCGCCGACGAACCCCCGGCTCTTCGTGTTCGACATCGAGAAGGTCTGCTCGATCGCGCGCCGCCGCGGCGTCCGCGTCGTCGTGGACAACACCTTCGCCTCGCCGGTGAACCAGCGTCCGTTCGCGCTCGGGGCGGACCTCGTCGTCCACTCGGTGACGAAGTACCTCGCCGGGCACTCGGACCTGATCCAGGGCGCGGTGCTCGCGAGGGACGAGGAGACGCTCGCGCCGGTACGGTTCCTCCAGAACGCCACGGGCGCGGTGCCGTCGCCGTTCGACTGCTGGCTCACGCTCCGCGGGCTGAAGACCCTGGGGCTCCGCATCGCCCGGCACAACGAGAACGCGCAGCGCGCGGCGGAGTTCCTCGCGGCGCACCCGGCCGTGGCGCGGACGTACTACCCGGGCCTGCCGTCCCATCCCGGGCACGAGATCGCGCGGCGCCAGTCGTCGGGGTTCGGCGGAGTGGTCTCGGTCGAACTCCGCGGCACGGGCGCAGACGCGCGCCGCTTCGCGTCGTCGCTCCGGTACTTCCGGCTGGGGGAGTCCCTGGGCGGCGTGAAGTCGCTCGTCTGCCACCCGGCGTCCATGACGCACGCGTCGATCCCCGCCGCCGAACGCGCCCGGCTCGGACTCTCCGACTCTCTGGTCCGCCTGTCGGTCGGGATCGAGGACGGGCGGGACCTGCTGGACGACCTCGCCGAGACGCTGGGGCGGTGCGGCGGATGAGCGCGGCGCGGCCGCCTCAGGGGTTCTGGAGGCCCCAGAGATTGAGCGCGTGCGCGATCACGGCCGGGACGAGGCTCCCCGTCCGCCACGTGAGGAATCCCCAGACGAGTCCGATCGGGACGATCCGGAGCGATCCGCCGACGGCGCCCGCCACCGTGTCGCCGTTCGCGACCCACATCGGCGCGTGGAGGAAGGCCCACGGGATCGCCGCGAGGAGCCAGCCGAGCGCGGCGTTCCGCGTGAGCGCGGCGATGCGCGTCTGGAAGGTCATCCGCAGGAACTCCTCGGCGAACACCTGGGGGAGCGCGGTGACGAGGAGCGCGAACTCGCCCCAGGCGCCGAGACGCGCGGCCCGGACGACCGGAGCGCCGTCCGGATCGACCGCGACGGCCGCCGCCGCGACGACGGCGACGCAGGCGAGCCCTGCCGCCGCGCCGGTCCAGCGGCCGCCGAGGTCCCGGGTGCGGTACCCGCGCACCATGAGCCAGAGGACCGGCACGACCTGGAACAGGCAGGCGATCCCGGCGAGGAGCACGGCGGCGCGCACGAGGGGCGGAAGCGCGCCGTCGAACGCGCCGGCGCGGACCAGAGTCGCCAGAGTCGCGACGAGCGCCATCCACGCGAGGACCACGAACTCCGGCCCCGGACGGACGACCCGGAGCCGCGGTTCCGCTGCGGTGGTCTCTCCGCGGCGGCCGTCCGGCGCGGAAGGCGCGAGCGCATCGGCGAGGACCACGCACGACGCGCACGCGGCGAGGTAGACGACCGCCTTCGTCGTGTCGGCCGCCGTCGTCGCGATCCGGGCGGCCAGCGCCAGCAGGACCGCCGACACGACGGGGTGCGCCCGCACGTCTGCGACGCGGCGCGCGGCGGCCCGGGCGAACCGATGCGTCACGCGGTCGGCTCGTCGGCGTCCGGGCGTCCGTCGGCGAAGAGGCCCTTCCCGAGGCCGGTCG